>JAZNUG010000001.1:0-9726 GCA_045592165.1 Clostridia bacterium
TTGTAGAAGCTGATAATGGCATCTTCGGGAAGGTCTTCGATGAGCTCTACCTTGTAGGGCTCTTCCTTGTCCTTGAACATCTGGATAGCTTCGTCGCGGGGCAGCTCAAAGCGCTCAAGGGGCAGGGACTCGGCGATGATCTTCTCCATTTCCTTCTCGATCTGAACCAGATCTTCCGGAGTGAAGGGCTCTGCGTCAAAGTCGTAATAGAAACCGTTTTCAATGGCGGGGCCGATGGCAAACTTTGCCTCGGGATGCACGCGCTTTACAGCCTGTGCAAGAATATGAGAGCCGGTGTGGCGCATTGCCCAGCGGCCGTCTGCATCTTCAAAGGTGAGGAGCTTGAGGCTGTGGTCGCCGTGAATGGGACGGAAAGCGTCTGCGCGCTGACCGTCTATTTCTGCGGCAAGGGTAGCCTTGCGCAGGCGGGGGCTGATGGATTCAGCTATCTGCAGGGCGGTCATGCCATCCTGAAACTGCTTGACTGAGCCATCGGGGAAGGTAATGTTCATGGTTTTCCTCCTTATGAAATAAAAAATTTATATCGGGCGGAAAATAAAGAATCCGCCCCATGCATTGCAAGGGACGGACTGTAATCTACAAATCCGCGGTTCCACCCTAATTGGTTTTAAACCCACTCGATACAGGCTGTAACGGGCCCTGCCCGATCGCAGTAGCGGGGCGGTATTCCCGATGTGCCTCCCATAAAAGCGCTTGCAGCCTACGGCGCTTTTTCTCTTGGATGGAAGCTGTGCACGCGGTACTGAAACCCGTATCATCCCACGATAATTATCATGAAAATTATATGTCCCAAAGTACTTTGTGTCAAGTGCTGTGGCAAAATTTACAGGGCAGATCAGGGCAAAACAGGGCACATAATAGCCCCATGGCAAAAAGGGTGCACCATGAGGATGGATGGGGCATATTCTGCAGATATAAGTTAAAAAGGAGAAAAACTGATGGAAATGTATTCCATTGGCACGGATAAATATGAGGCGGATATCTGCTGGCTGCTGAAAAGGCGGCTGGAAAAGCTGGGGTGCAGTGCGGTGCCTTCGGGAGATAAATCTTATGCTGAGGCAGAGCTTTGCGGGACGGTGCAGATGGAGGAATGGTGCACGGCGGTGGCGGAGCTGCTTATGATGGATCTTGCCCAGTTTGAGATAGCGTATATGGTAAATGAGCTGCCTGTATCGCTGGAGGATAAAAAGGCGGTTCTGCCCGAGGCAATACGCCTTGCCCGCCGTTCATCGGGCATCGGCAATGTGCAGAGCGATCTGGTGGAGTATTTCGGTGACAACCGTCATCTTCAGCTGGAAGGATACATGGGGTTCCGCATGAAGGAATACCGGCAGGAGTGGGAGAGGTGTGTATTGAAGGCGGCGGATGAGCTGCTGCTGGATGCGGAATACATGGAGCTTATGCGGGTACTGGCGGCCTTTGTAAAGCTGAGAAGTCCCCGGGCGGAGGATATATATCTTATCCTCAATCCTGATGGCAGCTGCACATTTACCGATGATAAGGATATTCGCATAGACTACGAGCAATGCACGGGAGACGGCATAATGAGCGTGCTGGTGGGTCTTGCGCCGGAAAGAATAACGGTATACGACCTATCCGGCGGCAGATGTGCTTCGCTGTTTGAAAATCTTAAACGGGTATTTGAAGGACGGGTGCGGTTTTTTAAATAGACTTCAGGGCAAACAATATAATCTGAACCCGCCGAAAGCGGCACAATCGGCGGGCTTCTGCGTTGCCGTCTGATCGGGAATGACACAGCTGCGGCGTGACGTATGGCCGCGAAAACCGTGGTTGGGATTATGTTGTTTACCCCGGGGCGGCAGGGTGGTATAATCCATGAAAAGGAGCCGCCAATGAATCAGAACATTTCGGAAAAACTGAAGCTTCTGCCCGATAGTCCCGGTGTTTACAAAATGTATGACGGGGCGGGGGAGATAATATACGTCGGCAAGGCCGTAAACCTGAAAAACAGGGTGCGGCAGTATTTTCAGCGCTCTTTAAAGCCCCCAAAGGTGGAGGCAATGGTGTCCCACATTGAGGATTTCCAATACATAATCACGTCAAACGAAACAGAAGCACTTACCCTGGAAAGCAATCTTATAAAGGCCCTGAAGCCCAGATACAACATACTTCTCAAGGATGACAAGCATTTTCCCTATGTCAGACTGGACATGGGGCAGGATTATCCCCGTTTTGAGGTGGTCCGCAGGATAAAAAAGGACGGAGCAAGATACTTCGGCCCTTATTTGTCTGCGGTAAGCCTGAAGGAATCCCTGAATGCCATAAGGGACTCCTTCCCTGTGCGCCATTGTAAAAAGGACATAAGCAAAGCCATCGCCCGTAATGAGCGGCCCTGCCTTATGTATCACCTCGGCAAGTGCTGCGCTCCCTGCAGCGGCAATGTGAGCCGGGAAGAATACCATGCGCTGCTTGAGAGCATATGCCGTTTTCTTGAGGGCCATACAGGGCCCATTGTGGAGCTGTTTACCCGCCAGATGCAGGAAGCCGCGGAAAATATGGAATATGAGCGGGCGGCCATATTGAGGGACAGAATAGCTGCCGTAAAAAGCCTTGGAGAAAAACAGCAGGCCATATCTCTGGGCCACAGCGAGAGGGATATATTTGCTTTTGTAAAGGATGATGAGGATGCGGTGGTGTTTGCCCTGTTTGAGCGGGGCGGCAAGGTAATAGGCGCTGAGAGCATGTCCATTTCCTGCGGAGATGAAAGCCCGGAGGAGATAACCGCCTCTTTTCTCAAGCAGTATTATGCAGACGGGGCGCCCGTGCCCAAGGAAGTGGTTACGTATCATATGCCGGAGGAGCATGAGGCGCTGGAAAACTGGCTGTCCGAAAGCCGGGGAAACAGGGTCAGCATAATCTGCCCCCAGAGGGGAGAAAAGCGAAAGCTTGCCGAGATGGCCTATAAAAACGGCACAGAAGCCATAATCAAGGCACGGGAACTGCAGCACAGAAACTGGGAGCGGGGCGAGGGCGCAATGCTGAGGCTATGCGAGGTGATTGGCCTTTCCTGCATACCGGAGCGAATGGAATGCTTCGATAACTCACATATCCGGGGCCGGGATACCGTATCCGGAATGGTGGTATTCATAAACGGCAAAAGCGCGCCCAAGGAATACCGCCGCTTCCGTATAAAGTCAGAGGCCAACGGCGATGATTACATGGCCATGGAAGAAGTTCTTACCCGCAGATTCCAGCGGGCCATGGATGGGGACGAAAAGTTTGCGGCCCTTCCGGACCTGCTTGTAATAGACGGCGGGCGGGGGCAGCTGAATGTTGCCCTGCAGGTATTGGAAAAATTCGGTCTTTCCCATATTCCCGCAATAGGCCTTGCCGAGCAGAATGAGGATATAATCCTGCCGGACAGCGATATACCGATTACCCTTGAGCGGCGTGACCCTGCCCTGCACATAGTGGAGCGTATTCGCGATGAGGCCCATCGCTTTGCCATAACATATCATCGCAGCCTCAGGGCGAAAAACGCCCTTATGTCAGAGCTGGACAAGATAGAAGGCATGGGACCCAAGCGCAAGCGGGCGCTTTTTGATGCATTTGTTTCACTGGATGCCATAAAGAACGCCTCTGCGGAGGAGCTTGCGGCGGCACGGGGTATGACCAAAACCGCAGCAAAATCGGTATACGACCATTTTCATTCTCCAAAGGAAGAGTAAGTTGTGGAATAATCGCAGAATTTGTTGTATTCTGTATACAGGAGGAATTCGGACTTATGTATAAGCTCTTGGCTCTTGATATAGATGAAACCATAACCCACCAGCCTGCTCTTGTGCCGGATGAAATAGTCAATGCGGTGAACAGAGCAAGGGAGGCGGGTATTCGCGTGACCTTAGCCACAGGCAGAGGATACTTTGCCTCATCAATGATAGTAAAGCAGCTGAACATATCCGAACCTGTCATAAATTACGGCGGAGCCATAGTAAGCGATCCCTATGACGGCAGCCTTGTATACAGCACGGAAATAGCTCCCGAGCTTGTGGTGGACGTGCTGGAAACCGCAAGAAAGCTGGGGGTGCATGCCCATATCTATCAGGGAGATACCATAATCGGCGAAGGGGAAAACGACTTTATGCACGCATACTGCAAAAGGCTGAACCTTCCAATGAAATACGACCCTGAGATAAGGTATAAGCAATGGTATAATGTGCCCAAGGTGCTTATGATGACCACCGAGGAGCAGGCAGCAGAGCTGCGGCCGGTGCTGCAGCAGCAATATGAGGGCAGGCTTAAGGTGTCCGGCTCCAGCAGCGGCTTTATCGAGTTCAATCACCTTTCCGCCCATAAAGGCTCCGGCCTTGCATGGGTTGCGGAACATCTCGGCATAAAGCAGGAAGAAACCGTTGCCGTTGGGGATAATTCTCTTGATCTGGAAATGATACAGTGGGCCGGCCTTGGCTGTGCAGTGGAAAACGGCAAGGAAGACGTAAAGGCAGCTGCGGATATGGTTATACCCTCCTGCAGCATGCATGGTGCGGCAGATCTTATAGACAGGCTGATAGAGGAAAACGCAAAATGAGCCTTCATAGAGGACAAACGGAATCTGTAAATATTGCAGTAGAAGAAATAAGCAGACAGCTTGGTTTTCAGGTGCTGGAGCCGGGAAAGGGCAGCATCTGTTTCCGTACCCATGAAATAAGCAGACCCGGTCTGCAGTTCACCGGGTTTTACAGCGGGTTTGCTCCAAAGCGGGTGCAGCTCATAGGAAATGCGGAAATGGCTTATCTTTACAGCCTGAGCGAGGCTGATTTGCAGGAAAGAATGAGCCAGTTTATGGGGCTCAATCCCCCCTGCATAGTATGTGCAAGAGACAATCATCCGCCGGAAATTCTGCTGGAGAATGCTCATAAATACGGCGTCCCCGTGTTTAAAACATCCCTTGCCACAGGCGCTGCGGGCCATGTGATAAGCAGCCTGCTGCAGAAGGAAATGGCTCCCCGTATACTGCTCCACGGCGAACTGATGGACGTATATGGCGTAGGTGTGCTCATAAGGGGAGAAAGCGGCAGCGGCAAAAGCGAAACCGCTCTTGACCTTATCCGCAGCGGCCACCGTATCGTTGCGGACGATGTGGTGGAGGTATCCAGAGTCGGCGACAGGCTGGTGGGCAGAGCCCCTGACCTTATCCGCTATAAGATGGATGTGCGGGGTATCGGCCTGATAGACCTGAGATACATTTACGGCATGGGTGCAATACTCCCTGAAAAGGATATAGATTTTGTAATTGACCTTGAAACCTTTGAAGAGTACATGATGGCAAATCATCCTGAGGAAGGCGTGGCGGATATACTGGGTATAGGGGTAAAAAACAGCTTTATCCCGGTAAGCTCCGGACGAAACGTTGCGGTTGTGATTGAAGTTGCGGTGCGTAATTTCCGCCTCAGGCAGTTGGGCTACAATTCCGGAAGGGAATTTGGGCTGTACACAAAATAAAATACAAGCCGGAGGAAAACAATGTACAATATAGGCGTTGATATAGGCGGAACAAACCTTGCCATTGGACTGGTTGACGATAGTCTGAACATAGTTCAGCGGATATCCGTGCCCTTTCCAAAGGCGGGAGGCGGCCCGGAGACCGCAAGGCAGATATGGCAAAACACCATGGAGCTGCTGAAGAAGGCGGGCGGAACGCTGAATGATCTGGAAAGCGTGGGTGTGGTGGTGCCGGGCAGCATAGATGCCGAGGGCAGCGTGGTTATAAACGCATACAATCTTGGCTTCCACGGCGAACCCCTCAGGCAGCGCATAAAGGAATATTTTCCTGATACTCCCGTAGTCCTTGCGAACGATGCAAACGGCGCGGCCCTAGCGGAGCTGTATAAGGGCGCCTTTGTTGGCTGCAGCACGGCGGCGCTGCTCACTTTGGGCACAGGCGTAGGAGGCGGACTTATACTTGGCGGCAAAATGTTCAACGGCGGCATGAACAACGGTGTGGAACTGGGGCATATGCTGCTGGTGAACGGCGGCAGGCACTGCACCTGCGGCAACGACGGCTGCATCGAGGCCTATTGCTCCGCAACAGCTCTTAAGCAGCAAGGCATAAAGGCCATGCAGGAAAACCCCGACAGCATGCTGAATAAGCGCACCGGCGGCAAAACAGAGCGCATGAACGCAAAGGTCGTAATAGACTGCGCCAAAGAAGGAGACCGGGCAGCGGTCAAGGTGTTTGATGAGTATGTGGATCATCTGGGTTCCGCGGTGGCTTCTCTGATTAACCTGCTGGACTGTGAGTGCATTGCCATCGGCGGCGGTGTATGCGGCGCCGGCGAATTCCTATTTGCGCCCCTCCGAGAGAATGTACATAAAAAGAGCTTCTTTGAAAATCACGGCAGGGTAGTAGCTGCCGTAATGGGCAACGACGCAGGTATAATCGGCGCAGCAATGCTCAAGAGGGATCAGGATAAATAATTTATTGGGGATCGGTTTGCAGGATATGACATTTGGAATGTTTATGAGGGGCCTGTGGGAAAATAAGGTGCTTTTAAGCGCGGCCACGGGCTGGGCTGTTGCCCAGTTTATCAAAACCATAATTCACGGACTTCTTGAAGGGGAGTGGAAGCTGGAAAGGCTTGTGGGCAGCGGCGGAATGCCAAGCTCCCACGCTGCAACGGTGTGTGCCCTTGTTACTGCCGCGGCGTATGATTTCGGGCCGGCTTCATTCGAGTTCACCATATCTTTCCTGCTGGCAATAATAGTGCTGCACGATGCCCGCGGAGTACGCCTGGAAACGGGCAAACAGGCCGAGATTCTCAATGAGATAGTCAAGTATCTCAGGATGGAGGATGGACATACCGCTTTGCCTGAAAAGGAGCTTAAGGAGCTGGTGGGTCATACCCCCATACAGGTGGGCGCAGGTATGGTGATCGGCTTCATGGTAGGCGTGCTTATTCACTGACAGGATTGAAAAAGTATTGACAATCCTGGCTTGCGGAGAGTATATTATACCCTAGTAAAATACATAAAGTGATGAAGCAGAGATAACGTTGGGATACGACCTTACAGAGAGCGGCCGTTGCTGGAAGCGCCGCAGATACGCCCCTTCAAATGGACTGCCGAACGCGGGAGGAAAAGGATGAATTCCTTAGTATTTCCCGACGGTATGCGCCCGTTACAGCGCAGCGGATGTGATGGCATCCGGATGAGCCTCTGCATACGCAGGGGGAAACAAGGTGGCACAGCGTTTACAACGCCCTTGCTGACGGTGATTAAATACCGCGGCGAAGGCGTTTTATTTTTGAAATCTTCAGGAGGAAAGCATAAATGGAAATCAACAAGTATTCTCACAGGGACTATAATAACTACATAAAAGAATATCCCACTAAGGAAGGCCGCTTCGGCAGATACGGCGGAGCATATCTGCCCCCCGAGCTTATTCCTGCCTTCAAGGAGATAGACTACGCATACGAAACCATATGCCACAGCTCCAGATTTATAAGTGAGCTGCGCCGTATACGCAAGGAGTTTCAGGGTCGTCCCACCCCCGTATATCATTGCGAACGCCTTTCCCAGGAGCTTGGCAAGTGCCAGATTTATCTCAAGCGTGAGGACCTTAACCATACCGGCGCACATAAGCTGAATCATTGTATGGGCGAGGGTCTGCTTGCCAAATATATGGGCAAGAAAAAACTCATCGCAGAAACCGGCGCAGGTCAGCATGGCGTGGCGCTTGCCACCGCTGCCGCATACTTCGGTCTTGAATGTGATATTTATATGGGCGAGGTGGATATTGCCAAGCAGGCTCCCAACGTAACCCGCATGAAGATACTGGGCGCAAACGTTATCCCCGTTACCCATGGTCTTAAAACTCTGAAGGAAGCTGTGGATGCGGCCTTTGAAGGCTACATGAGGGAATATCACGATGCTATTTACTGCATCGGCTCTGCCCTGGGTCCCCATCCATTCCCCAAAATAGTCAGAGATTTTCAGATGATAATCGGCATAGAAGCCAGAGAGCAGTTTATGGATATGACAGGCCTTATGCCGGATGTGGTATGCGCCTGCGTGGGCGGCGGCTCCAATTCCATCGGCACCTTTATTCCCTTCCTTGCTGATCCTGTGGAAATAGTGGGCGTTGAGCCTCTGGGCAAAGGCCCTGAGGTGGGCAATCATGCTGCCAGCATGGCATACGGCACCCCCGGCGTGCTGCATGGCTTTGAAAGCTACCTTCTGCAGGATGAGAAGGGAGAACCCCTGCCTGTTTATTCCGTTGCCAGCGGCCTGGATTATCCTTCCGTAGGCCCTGAGCATGCCTTTCTCCACGATATGGGCCGCATAAAGTACGAGCAGGTGGATGATGAGGAAGCTATGGAAGCATTCTTCCTGCTCAGCCGCAAGGAGGGGATTATCCCCGCAATCGAAAGCTCCCATGCCCTTGCCTATGCTATCCGCTATGCCCGTACCCACGATACCGGCTCAATACTCGTTACCTTGTCCGGCAGAGGCGATAAAGATATAGATTACGTTGTGGAGAACTACGGCACAGGGGAAAGATTTCTGAACAAAAAGTAAAGAATGTGTGCCTGTATGTCAGGCAAGCGGTAAATTAGTTGAAAAATGTGAAATATCAGGGTATAATTAATGCGCTCCCCCCAAAATTAACGCGGGAGCGCATATTTGTTATAATATGAATATTATCAGGAGGTTTAATTTAATATTATGCGCGAGTATGTAATTCTCACGGATTCTTCCTGCGACCTCACCGCAGAACTGGCTCAGGAACTGGGCATAAGTGTAGTACCCCTTTCCGTACTGACAGACGGCAAGGAATATCTCAACTATCTTGACGGACGCGAAATCGAAATCAAAACCTTTTACAATATGATCCGCGAAGGCAAGACTGCCACCACTTCTGCTGTCAATATCGCCACCTTCAGGGATGCCATGAAGGCCATTCTGGACGAGGGCAAGGATGTGCTGTATATCGGCTTCTCTTCCGGTCTCAGCGGAACCGTAGGTGCAGGCATCAACGCCGCCCGGGAACTCAGCGAAGAATACCCCGACAGCAAGATCTTTGCTGTGGATACTCTTGGCGCATCCCTTGGCCAGGGCATGATTGTTTACTATGCCGCAATGAAAAAGGCAGAAGGTGCATCCATCGAGGAAGTACGTGATTTCGTGGAAAACCATAAGTTCAATATGGCACATTGGTTTACCGTGGATGACCTTAACCACCTGAAGCGGGGCGGCCGTATTTCTCCCGCAACCGCAGCTATCGGAACAATGCTGAACATCAAGCCTGTTATGCATATGGACAACGAAGGTCATCTGGTGGCCGTGGGCAAGGTAAGGGGCCGCAAGACCTCCCTTAAGGAGCTGGTAAACAGCATGGAAGCAAGCTGGCTGCCTGAGGAGAACCCCACCATATTCATCTCCCATGGCGACTGCCTTGAGGATGCGGAATACGTTGCCTCCCTCATCAGGGAAAAGCTTGGCGTAAACGATATCCGCATCAATTACGTGGGTCCCGTTATCGGCGCCCATACCGGCCCCGGCGTTGTGGCGCTGTTCTTCTGGGCAAAGGAAAGGTAATAAATAAAAGCATATAAAGGACTCGGCTTCTACAGGCCGAGTTCTTTTTTCACGCTGGTGAAAGGGTGCTGATAATTGTATAAATTGTGTGGAATACAGGCAATAATCGTTGCATTGGGAAAAGTCGGAGGCCAAGCGGTCTTAGGA
>JAZNUG010000002.1:0-24932 GCA_045592165.1 Clostridia bacterium
CCCCTGACTGGGAGTTGACAACAGAGCAAAAGCAAACTATCGTATCTGTCCTTGGCAGCATATAAAACAGATGCTATAATCCAACCAAGAGGTGATATATATGCAGCAACGCGAAATATTCATAAAATCCACAATGGACGGCACAATGCAGCCGTCGCTGTTCTATAAATCCGAATCAGCAGAAAAACGCCCCCTTCTGGTTGGTTTGCATACATGGAGCTATGACAGGTTCAATCAGATCGAAAATATGCTTCCCTATGCGGAAAAGTATGATTTTAATCTGCTGCTGCCGGAATTCAGGGGCAACAACCTGCCCAGCAACCCTATATGCACCCAGGCCTGCGGCTCGGAGTATGCCAAGCAGGATATTCAGGACGCCATAGATTACGTCATCAAAAACGAAGATGTTGATGGGGATAACGTATTCCTCCTTGGCCTCAGCGGCGGAGGACATATGGCGCTGCTGATGGCGGGTAAATGTCCGGAGTATTTTAAGGCGATCGGTTCGTATGTTCCGATTACAGACCTTAAGCAGTTTCACGATCAAAGCGAGTTTTACCGGGACGGATTGCTGGCATGCTGCAGCGGCAGTGCGGAGGAGATGACCGCCCGCTCGCCAATAACCTACCTTGATACCATTGCAAAAGCAAATATCAAGATATTCCATGGCAAATTTGACCCGGAAGTATCCGTTACACACAGCATAAAGCTTTTTAATATGATGATGGAGAAATACCCGGAATCCAGAGTGTTTCTCGATATATTTGACGGCGGACACGAGATAGATATGGAGCAGGCTATGTATTGGCTGATTTCCCAATATAAAAAGACAGAAATGACAGCCGTAACCGGCTAAAAACAAGCTTAATTCCGATAAAGCATATCCTGCGAAGGGTATGCTTTTTGCTTTGCATTAAGCTGCATGTACTTGAAGAAACACCGCAAAAAAGATATAATAAAATTGATAAAATATGCAGAGGTATCAAATGCGAAAGGAAATAATTGTACCTGAAGGTGAAATGACTGCGGCAAGGGCTGCTGCAAAGCGGGTGAGGGAGGAAATAGCCTCTCTCAGCCTCACCTACCATATAGAATCCTACGGCTGCCAGATGAACGACCATGATTCGGAAAAGCTTGCCGGCATGCTGGAGGAGATGGGCTGCGTCAGAGCCGTTGACAAGGCCGATGCGGACGTTATACTTTTTAACACATGCTGCGTGCGCGAGCATGCGGAAAAGCGCGTATACGGCAATATAGGCGCCCTGAAGAAGCGTAAGGATGAGAAGCCGGGGATGCTTATAGGTGTGTGCGGCTGTATGATGCAGCAGAAGGAAGCGGGAGACAAGCTGTTTAAAAGATTCCCCTTCGTTGACATGGTATTCGGCACAAATGAACTGCACCGTTTTCCCAATATATTCGAATCCGCCCTCCATCACGACAGGGTAATACAGGTTCGTGAAATGGACGGAGAAATTGCCGAGGGCATTCCTGTATTAAGATCAGGCACTTTTTCCACAAATGTTACCATTGCCTATGGCTGCAATAATTTTTGCTCTTACTGCATAGTGCCATATGTAAGAGGCCGTGAGCGCTCCCGTGATTCTGCGGCTATTGTTGAAGAAGTGCGCTCCGTTGCCGCGGCGGGGTTCAAGGAAGTTACTCTCCTTGGCCAGAATGTAAACTCCTACAGCGGAGATGACGGCGCAACGGATTTCCCCACACTGCTTCGCATGGTGCATGATCAGGTTCCGGAGATTAAGCGCATCCGCTTTATGACATCTCACCCCAAGGATCTGTCTCCCGCCCTTATGGATGCCATTGCAGAGCTTCCCAGGGTGTGCAAGCATATCCATCTGCCGGTTCAATCCGGCAGCAACAGAATACTGCATCTGATGAATCGCCGCTACACACGCGAAAAATATATGGACGAGGTTGCGGAGCTTCGGCGCAAGGTGCCCGGAATAGAGCTTACCACGGATATGATAGTGGGGTTCCCCGGAGAAACCGAGGCTGATTTTGAGGATACTTTGGATCTTATCCGAAATGTGGGATACTCTGCTGCTTTTACATTTATGTATTCCCCCCGCAAGGGTACTGTTGCCGCCACAATGGCTGAGCAGGTGCCTGATGAGGTGAAGCATGACCGTCTTCAGCGGCTCAATGCACTGCAGGCAGAAATACTCAAAGAAGGTAATCTTAAATACATCGGCACAACTGGTGAGGTGCTCGTTGAAGGCTGCGACAGGCGCACCGATGAGCCCATGGCTTACGGCAAACTCAGCAACTTCAAGATGGTTTATTTTCCCGGCGGTGAGGAGCTTATAGGCTCTCTCTGCAATGTAAAGATTACAGCAAACCAGAACAACTCCCTCATAGGAGAACTGATATAAAAACAACAGAAAGGCATAAATACAATGATTAAAGAAAAAGCAACCGAACTGGGCCTGGCCCTTTCCAATTCCGAAGAATTCAAGCGCGTTCAGCAGGCCAAGGCCGCCATGGATTCCGATCCTCATGTACAGGGCCTTATGGAGCAGTATACCAAAAAGCAGGAGCAAATGGTTTCCATGCTGGATAATGAAGATAACGACGGCATGACCGTATCCGCCATCGCCAAGGAAATCGAAGATATACAGACTGAGCTTATGAATGACCCTGTATTCATCGAAATGATGGAATCACAGAATCAGTTTGCTATCGTTATGAACGAAGTAAATAAGGTTATCAGCGCTTACATCAATCTGGGCGAGGAAGAAGAACAGTCCTCCGGCTGCAGCGGAGATTGCTCCGGCTGTTCCGGCTGCATGCACTAATCAATATTTCAAATACAGGAGCGCAACATGCCCGCTGACCTTACCCCAATGATGCGCCAGTATATGGAAGTAAAGGAGAAATACCCGGATTGTATTCTCTTTTACCGCCTCGGCGACTTTTATGAGATGTTTTTTGAGGACGCACTCACTGCTTCCCGTGAGCTGGAAATTGTGCTTACAGGGCGGGATTGCGGCCTTGAAGAGCGTGCTCCCATGTGCGGTGTACCGTTTCACGCAATGGAGGGCTATGTAAGCAGACTCATAGAGAAGGGACATAAGGTTGCGATCTGCGAACAGCTTACGGATCCCAAGGAATCCAAGGGACTGGTGGAACGTGATGTTATCCGCGTAATAACCCCCGGCACTGTAATTGAAGAATGCATGCTCTCTGAAGGGCAGAACAATTACATTGCATCACTTTTCCTCAGGGACAGTGATGTGGGTATTGCATACTGCGACGTATCCACAGGCAGCTTTTTTGTGTATGAATACAGCGGCGCAAACTGGATGAGTGAGCTTACGGATGAGCTTTGCCGTATTCAGCCCACAGAAATAGTCACAAACGACGCAGTATTCATGCAGGATGCCCTGGTGCGCCGTCTTCAGTCTGAATACTACGTTCAGTGCTACGGCAACTGGGCATATGAATACACCGGCGCAAAAGAGCGGCTGCTTACTCATTTCAGAGTATCCACTCTTTCAGGCTACGGCTGCGATGATATGCCCTGCGCTATTTCTGCAGCAGGCGCATTGCTGTCTTATCTGGAGGATACCCAGAAAAACTCATTGTGCCATATCAAGCGCATACGCATTAACCAGCGCAGCCGCTATATGCACATAGATGCCAATTCCCGCCGCAATCTTGAACTGACCCGCCCGATCCGTTCTGAGGGAAGCAAAAAGAACACACTGCTTCATCATTTGGATAAAACAGGCACTGCCATGGGCGGCAGGCTTTTGCGCACATGGATTGATCAGCCTCTTCAGCTGCCTGTTGAGATAGAAGCAAGACTTGGCGCAGTGGAAGAGCTGCTTAAAAAGAACATTGAGCGGGATACCGTAATAAGGGCGCTTAATGCAATATATGACATTGAACGGCTTTGCAGCCGCATTGCATACGGCACAGTTAACGCCAGAGACTGCGAATCACTGCGGCTTTCTCTGGAGCGCATTCCTGCGCTTATAGAATCCCTTTCTCCCATGAAATCCGCCGAGCTCAGCCGCATAAGGGATGAGCTGGACCCCATGGAGGATATATGTGCCCTGCTGTATTCTGCCATTACGGACAATCCTCCTCTCAGCGTCAAAGAAGGCGGAGTGATTAGGGACGGATACAATCCTCAGGTGGATGAATACCGCGATGCATCAAAAAACGGTAAAACCTGGCTCAGCCGTATGGAGGCTGCAGAGAGGGAAAGTACCGGCATCAAAAATCTTAAAATTAGCTTTAATAAGGTTTTCGGCTATTATATAGAGGTTACCAAATCCTATCTCAGCCTTGTTCCTTACAATTATCAGCGCAAACAGACCCTTGCAAACTGCGAAAGGTATATAACCGAAGAATTGAAGGAACTGGAAAACACCATCCTCGGCGCAGAAGAAAGCTGCATAGCTCTGGAATACAGACTGTTTACCGAACTTCGCGACACTCTGCTTGGCTGTATTGAACGGCTTCAGAGCAACGCCGCGCTCATTGCTGAGCTGGATGTATACTGTTCCTTTGCCCAGGTAGCATATTCCAACGATTACTGCCGTCCCAAAATACAGACAAACGGCAGGATAGAGATTATTGACGGACGTCATCCTGTGGTTGAGCGCAGCGTAAAGGATGGCTTTGTGCCCAATAATACCATGATGAATAATAAGGATGACCGCCTTATTATACTTACCGGCCCCAATATGGCAGGCAAAAGTACTTATATGCGTCAGGTTGCCCTGATCGTGCTGATGGCCCATATAGGAAGCTTTGTTCCGGCCACAAGCGCCAGTATAACCGTTACAGACAAGATATTCACCCGCGTCGGTGCTTCTGACAACCTGGCTTCAGGTCAGAGTACTTTTATGGTGGAAATGAGTGAGATGTCCAACATCCTCAACAATGCCACTCCAAACAGCCTGCTTATAATTGACGAAATAGGCCGAGGCACCAGTACATTTGATGGACTCAGCATTGCATGGGCTGTGCTTGAACATATTGCAGACCGTGAAAAATGCGGCGCAAAAACATTGTTTGCAACCCACTACCATGAGCTTACCGAGCTGGAAGGCAAGCTGTCCGGTATAAAAAACTATCGCATATCCGTAAAAGAAGTGGGAGAGGATATAATCTTCCTCAGAAAGATAGTGCGCGGCGGAGCAGATAAGAGTTTCGGCATACAGGTTGCCCGCCTTGCAGGCTTGCCCCAGGAAGTAATTCACCGTGCCCGCGAAATACTTGCTGAGCTGGAAGCTTCGGATATAAATATAGACCATGCCGGTATTTTGGAAAAGAACATCGATTCAGATCAGCAGATGACACTTTTCGGTGCGCCTTCGCCCGAAGATATCATGAAAGAACTCAGGGAGCTGGACATTAATGCCATAACTCCCATGGATGCACTGAACTTAGTATATGACCTGCACCTTCGTGCAAAGCTGAGGTAAAATGAAGCGTATTCAGGTGCTTTCTAAGCACACGGCAAACCAGATAGCCGCAGGCGAGGTGGTAGAACGCCCCGCATCGGTTGTCAAGGAGCTGGTGGAAAACTCCATAGACGCAGGAAGTACCGCCGTAACAGTTGAAATTAACGGCGGCGGCATCGAGTATATCCGCGTAACTGACAATGGCTCAGGCATTATCCCGGAGGATCTGCCCACAGCCTTTCTCAGCCATGCTACCAGTAAGATTTCTACTGCGGAAGATCTTGCCCATATTGAGACCCTTGGTTTTCGCGGTGAGGCGCTTGCATCCATAGCTGCTGTTTCCATGCTTACCATGCGTACCCGCACAAAGGATGCGGATGAAGGCGCGATGATACGTATAGAAGGTGGGGAAGTGAAGGAAAACGGCCCTTCCGGCTGTCCCGAAGGCAGCACCACAGAGGTACGCAATCTCTTTTACAATGTTCCTGCGAGGCTGAAGTTTCTCAAGTCACAGCGGGCAGAAGCGGGAGCCATATCCGATTACATCTCGAGGATGATTATGGCAAATCCCGCCATATCCTTCAAGCTTATCAGCAACGGGAAGCAGATATATCACAGTTCCGGCGACGGACAGCTGAAATCCGCCGTTTTCTGTGTATACGGCGGGGAAACTCTGCCCCATATAAAGTCTGTTGACTTTTATGACGGAAAGATCAGAATAACAGGATATCTGGGCACAGAAAAGCTTGCCCGCCCAAACAGACAGCATCAGACCCTCTTTGTAAATTCACGCTATGTACGCTCCCAGCAGATATCCTACGGCATTCAGAGAGCCTTTGATACCCGCCTGATGGGCGGCAGGTTTCCCTTTTATGTGCTGAACATAGCCGTGGATTATGCGGATGTTGATGTAAACGTACATCCCAATAAAATGGAAGTGCGTTTCAAGGATGAACAGGCCGCCGTCAGGGCTGCGACCATTGCAGCGCGTATGGCTCTCGGAGATCCCGTGGCCCCTGTGATAACCCATCAGGATATTGCTCCCGCGCCAAAGATTGCTATTTCTGAAAGGAAACAGGAACAGCAATCCTTTATAAAGCATAATAAGCCTTCGGATTATTCATTCGTACGCACGGCCGAAATGCGAGATGAGTTTCGCTCATCTTTGATAAACAGTATTAATCAGCCTGCTCCCAAGGCCCCTTTAAAAATGAAAGAAGCTCTGTCGGATTACGATAGACCCGATATAACCGAAATACTCCCATCGGATGCCTTCTCTCCCACAAAATACAAGGATATGACAGTGGAACAGAAGCGGGAGGAAATAAAAAAAGAAGCCGCCGAACCTCAGCAAATTATTGAAGTGTCCATTCCGGTAAAAAAGAAGCTGCCGCCCGATGAGCCGCCAAAGCAGCTTGATTTCGGCAGGATACCTTATAAAATTATTGGCCAGATTTTTGGCTGCTATTGGATAATACAGCAGGGCGATGAGGTGTTCTTCATTGATCAGCACGCTGCACATGAGCGCCGTATGTACGAAAGCATAATGTCCAGGCCTCTCAATGCGGACTCTCAGCTGCTGCTTGTGCCGGAAATTGAAAAGCTTACTGCCATGGAATACGACATTCTCATGGATAATATGGAGCTTTTTAAAGAAATCGGCTTTGAAATTGAGGATTTCGGCCCGCTGACTGTCAGCATAAGGGCAGTTCCGGCCATCTTTGCTGCCCCTGAAGCACCTGCATTTATCCATGAGGCCATAGGCCTGCTTCAGAATAAAAATACCCTCAGCACAAATGAGCTTAAGCGCAGTTCTCTTATACAATCCGCCTGCAAGCATGCTGTAAAGGCGGGGGATATGCTGACGGATATTGAGATAAAAACTCTGCTTAATGAGTATTCAAGCAGCGGAGTGCCCATGACCTGTCCCCATGGCAGGCCGGTAATGGTGCGTATGAGCAAGATAGAATTTGAAAAGCTGTTCAAGCGGGTACTGTAATGAATAATATCAGCAAAATAAAGCTGGGTCTGATTGTAGGCCCTACAGCCAGCGGCAAGACTGCCGCATCCATAGCCCTGGCGCAGCGACTGAATGCCGAGATAATATCTGCAGATTCCATTCAGGTGTACCGCGGCATGGATATCGGTTCTGCCAAGCCAACCACGGAAGAACGGCAGGGCATTCCTCACCACCTGATGGACGCGGTGGATATTGACTCGCCCAAGTTCAGCGTAGCTGAGTACCGCTGTATGGCCGGGAAAGCGATCGAAGATATAGCAGGTCGAGGAAAATATCCGATTGTTGTGGGCGGAACAGGATTATATGTCAATTCTCTGATATATCCACTGAATTTCACCTCTGTGCCCTCAGATGATAACCTTCGGGCAGAGATTTCTGCTCTGGAGGAAAAGCAAAAGGGCGCAGCATATATGCTGCTTGAAAAGGAAGACCCAACTGCTGCGCAAAGGCTGCATCCAAATGATGTAAAGCGGGTAATACGCGCCCTGGAAGTGGTTCGTCTTACCGGAAAATCCATTGATCAACACGGCGGAGACTTTTCAAACCGGGCAAATGCGGAGATACCGTATGAACCCACCATAATCGGCCTTACCATGCCCCGTGAGAAGCTCTATGAACGCATTAACCTCAGGGTGGATATTATGCTTGAGCAAGGCCTTTTAGAGGAAGCCAGGGGCATTTATGAAGCAGGATACGATCTTTCTCTGCCTGCTCTTCAGGGCCTTGGGTATAAGCAATTATTTAAACACTTTTCAGGGGAATATTCGCTTGATGAAGCCATCGAAGCCATCAAGCTGGAGACCCGTCATTTTGCCAAGCGGCAGCTTACATGGTTCAGGCGGGATAAGCGCATAGTCTGGTTTGATATTACGGAATATCCGGACAGTGCAGCACTTAACGATGCAATTTTTCAACACTTTTCGGGAGAGATACAGTGACAAAGCAGTTTAACCTTCAGGATACCTTCCTCAATAGCGCAAGAAAGTCAAAAATCCCTGTAACCATTCACGTTACCAACGGATATCAAATTAAAAACGCCCTTATAACCGGCTATGATAACTTTGTGGTAACTGTGGAAACGGATGGAACTCAGATGATGATTTATAAATCCGCAATTTCAACCGTTACGCCAAATGCAAGAATAAACTATAACCCTTCTAATGAAAGTCAGGATAAATAACATGATGCCTTTTGAATGTGAACTGCTTGGCATATCTGCCAAGGCGTACAATTACGTTAAGGAATGCGAAGGAGAGCTTGCATCTGTTTTTGAAAAAATAGATGCTGTGGAAGCGGCGGGGCAGTCCCGTGTATTGGCTGCATTTCAGCAGGAGTGCGTGGCCCTCCGACATTTCGCTCCCACCACAGGCTATGGCTATGACGATATCGGCCGCGACACACTGGACAAACTGTTTGCCGCTGCGCTGGAGGCCGAGGATGCCCTTGTACGGCCCCAGATAACCTCCGGTACCCATGCCATATTTACTGCCCTCTCAGGGCTTCTGGAGCCGGGAGACACCATGCTGTCTTTTACCGGAAAGCCCTATGACACCCTCGAGAAGGCAATCGGTCTGGAGGGAAACGAATACAACTCCCTTGCACGCATGGGGGTGAAGTATGCACAGATAGATCTTTGTGATGGCCGCATTGACCTTGAGGCTGCGGAAAAGGCTTTGTTTCCTGAGGTAAAGCTTGTTTATTTCCAGCGCTCCCGCGGCTATTCCTGGCGCAACGCACTTACGCCGGAAGAAATGCTTCCTGCTTTTGAGCTGGTGCGCCGCATTGCACCGGATGCCTTTATCGTTGTTGACAACTGTTACGGCGGCTTTACCCGTATGCATGAGCCCACATATTACGGTGCAGACGTTATTATCGGATCTCTTATAAAGAATCTGGGCGGCGGCATTGCACCTACAGGCGGCTATATCGCCGGCACCAAGCGTGCCATAGAACGCATAGAAATGGCACTTACCGTACCCGGAATGGGCAGGGAAGTGGGGTCCTACGCCGGCTCATACGCTCCTTTCTATCAGGGTCTGTTCATGGCACCCCATGTTACTGCCCAGGCCGTAAAGAGTGCCGTGCTGTTTGCCCGCGTATTTGAAAAGGCCGGCATGGTAAGCATGCCCTCCAGCACTGATGAACGCTCTGATATAGTACAGTCCCTCCGATTTAATTCTGCAGATGCGCTCATTTCTTTCTGCCGCAGCATACAAAAAGCGGCCCCGGTAGACAGCTTTGTCCAGCCGGAGCCCTGGGATATGCCCGGATATACCAGTCAGGTTATAATGGCAGCAGGTGCCTTTGTTCAGGGATCTTCCATAGAACTGAGCGCCGATGCGCCTATCGTGGAACCCTACACCGCATATGTACAGGGGGGACTTACCTTTGCCCATGGCAGAATAGGTGTTATGTACGCCCTTGATGACCTGATAAGGATAGGGGAAGTGGCAATATAAATCAGTATTTTCTAAGCAGGGATATTACCTTGCCGATAATTTCAACATCTTCATAGCAGGCATATATGGGCTTCATCTTGGAATTTTCCGGCTGGAGCCTTATTTTATCCTTTTCCCTGAAAAGGCGCTTAACTGTAGCGGTATCCCCTGCAACGCGGGCTACAACAATATCCCCGTTGTCTGCCTGTATTCCCCGATGAACAACGATCATGTCACCGTTGTTTATTCCGACCTCTATCATGCTGTCGCCCTTAATATCAAGAATAAACACCTCGCCCTGCTCAGCGCCGTGAAGCAATGCGGAAGGGAGAGGGAGAGTATCATAGCTGCTCATATCGTCAAAGGCAAATATGGGCTGGCCTGCTGCAACAGTTCCTATGCGGGGCACATTATGCATGCCTTTTGGAATGGGATTTGCAAGGGAGATATTGCGATGTGCAGAGCCGCCGCTTGTAAGAAGGCCTTTTTCCTTTAACGTCTTAATATGGGCATGGACAGTTGAAGTGGAACTGAGTCCCACAGCTGCGCCGATTTCCCTGACGGTGGGGGGAATGGAGTTATCCTCAATATAGCTGCGTATAAAATCATAAACTGCTTGCTGCTGTTTTGTAAGCTGATGCATATAATCCCTCCAATAATTATCTGAAAGGTGGTATAATAATGTTGAAAGAAGCTAAAGGCAATATGATTTTTGCCTGCAATCTGCTGCAGAAATTATACCATAAGGTACATTACTGTTCAAGAACATTTGTTCAGTGCTTTATTTCGACAAATATCGGGAGGGGAAAACCATGTCAGAACACAACGAAATGGATTACTGCGATCTGGATCCAACCAAACTGTGCGATAACTGCTGCCGATGCATTGAAAGCGGGGAAGAGTACGAAGAATTTCAGATAGAGCTTACGGATACCATTTCCACATTGGATGAAATGGCCGAGCTTCCGTTTGATTTTGATGATGAGGATGAATACAGCTTTGATTCTTCCGCTGTTGCTCCGCTGGAAATAGATCCTCAGCTGATGGCAGAATGGGAGAAGAAGCTGCGTATTTACGAAATAGAAGAGGCCCAGCAGCTGGTGCGGAGCCTCCATGGAACCCGAAAAAAGCGGGAAAGGGATTAATCTTCTCTTAATTTTACCACCTTGGCAGCAAGGCGCCGCCTGTCTTCAGATACTGCCGCATAGTGCTTGCGGGTGGTATTTACATCCTTATGACCCAATACATCTGCCACCAGATATATATCCCCGGTTTCGCGGTAAAGGTTTGTGCCGTAGGTGCTCCTTAACTTGTGAGGGGATATTCTTTTTTGCGGCGTCACGATGGATGCATATTTCTTTACAATGTATTCTATTGCCCGCACGGTAAGCCGCTTATTCTGAAGGGAAAGAAACATCGCCTCTTCGTGGCCTTCCGCGGCATTCATCTGCTCACGCTCCAGCATATAATTCAGCAGCGCAGTTCGCGCTTCGTCGCCAAACACAAGAATATCCTGATTTCCGCCCTTTCTGATTATAGAAAATTCATTTTCAGAAAAGTTGATATCGTCCATATTTATGCCCACAAGCTCGCTGATTCGTATGCCTGTGCCAAGGAACAGGGTAAGTATTGCGAGATCCCGGGTCTGTGTGCGCTTGTGAAACTGCTTTTGTCTTTCTGTAAGTCCTTCTCCGGACTGTACGGTGTCCAGAAGGTTTGCAACTTCATTGGGCTCAAGTCGGACTATGGCTTTATCATGTATCGCAGGCTGATTCACAAGAGAAGGAGCATTGGTAGTAAGTTTTTCCTTGCGGCAGAAATACTTATAAAATGCCCTGAGAGTTGACAGCTTTCTGGCTTTGGCACGTTCACCGTTGATGTATTCCTTGTTATCATCATCGGTATAATAGGAAATATAGCTTAAAAAGTCCTCGATTATAGTGGTTGTAACCCTGTCCAAATCGGATAAGGTAAGGGAAGCTAGGGTTTTATTGGAAAATTCCGGCTGCTGAACCAAAAATCGAAAAAATATCCTCAAATCAAATGCGTAAGCATAGCGGGTACGCACCATGGTTTCATTTTGAATACCGCGGAAAAACTCCTGGCAGAAGGGGGGGAGCTCCGTCAGCAGTTCCCTCAGCATTGTTGTGTATTTTTTGTATTCACTTCCGGCGTAATTTTCAGACATTTGTTTTTCCTTTTTATAATTACTATTGAATTATTGCTTATCAGCGTCGCTCTGAACTTTTTTAAATATGACCGATAGAGGACTTTTTTAACTAATCCAATTATAACACATCTTTTCGTTAAACACAAGTTTAACGAAAAGATGGCGGTAGAAATATATAAAAACAGAAAAATATCAATCGCAATCGGCTTTTCCTATCTCCGCGACTTAATATATCTCATGATGCAATCCGAATCTTTTCGCTTCTAAATCTTCAATCTATATTTCATTTTCATTTTCCATAATAAATTAAATGAAGAATCCCCCGGATAAAATTCTTTCGCGGTCTCTCAGCGCAATCTACGGACACATCAATTGATGATATGTGTCTAAGTTATACATCGTGGAAAACTTCATCAAAAAATGTTTTAAAGATAAGTTATATATTTGCTCATACTAAACAGTTAATGTACTGCAAGACTACATTGAATACCAGCATCATAAAAATTTGTATATGTCTTCAGATATTCCCGCTCATATTTATTTGTTATATATTTAACGATTATTTATATCATTATAATACCCGGCAAGTTTTACCTCGCCGGGCTAAGATGCTGTTTTACTGATTGAGAAGCATTTCTGCTGCTGCAAGCTTTACACAGGTGCAGAATACGGCCATTGCCTCCTCCAGCTCCTCAAGGGGCGGATAGCTGGGTGCAATGCGAAGATTGGAATCCTCGGGGTCTTTACCGTAGGGATAAGTTGCGCCGGCGCCGGTCATAACTACGCCCGCATCAGCGCAAAGTTCGTTGGTGCGCTTGGCGCAGCCGGGCAGAGCAAAAAAGCTTACAAAGTAGCCGCCCTGAGGCTTGTGCCAACGGCCAATGCCCAGAGGTTGAATTTCGCGGCTCAGCCACTCCTCTACCAGCTCAAACTTGGGCTTCATAAAGGCTGCGTGCTTCTTCATGTGGGCAATGGTATGCTCCTTATCCTTAAGATAAAGCACATGACGCAGCTGATTAATCTTATCAAAACCAATGGTCTGTATGGACATAAGCTTCTTCATATATGCTGTGTTTTCCTTGCTGGCAGCAAAGCATGCGATTCCGCCGCCGGGATAAGTAACCTTGGAGGTGGATGCAAACTCAAATACCATATGGGGATTGCCAGCCTGACGGCACAGCGCGATTATATCGCGGAAGGGCTGGAATTCGCCTTCTATTTCATGAACACAGTAGGCATTATCCCACATTATTATAAAATCGGGAGCGGCAGGCTTAAGGCCAGCAATGCGATCGATCACTTCATCGCTGTATACGATTCCGTCGGGATTGGAGAACTTGGGAACGCACCAAATACCCTTTACAGCGGGATCCTTCACCATCTCCTCTACCATGTCCATATCGGGACCGTCAGAATTCATGGGGATGGTGATCAGCTCCATGCCAAAGGACTGGCTGATCTTGAAATGCCTGTCATAGCCGGGCGCAGGACAAAGCCACTTCACCTTTTCCAGCTTGCACCAGGGCTGCTCAGAGCACAGCAGACCGTGGGTATATGCCTTGGAAATGGTATCATACATCAGAGTAAGGCTTGCATTGCCGGCGGCAAACACTTCATCCATCTGCACGCCTAGAAGATCAGCAAAGTACTTCTTGCAGCAAGGCAGACCGTCCAGGCCGCCATAGTTGCCTGCATCCATGCCGTCGCTGAGCATATACTGGCGAATGTCTATATCAAACATGTCATCAGACAGAGAAGTCTGTGCACGGCTGGGCTTGCCGCGGGACATATCCAGCTTAAGGCCCTTTGCCTTACAAGCTTCGTATTCATTTAAAGTTTCCTGATGGAAAGCCTTTAGTTCTTCATGGGTCATCTGCTGCAATTTCTTTGCCATAAATCCTCCGAAAAATTCATTTAAACCAACATTAGGGCATATTATACAGTACTAAAATGCAATTTGGCAATAACTGAAATTGCATTTCTATAATATTTTTTTGATAGCTTCCCTGGCCAATGCATCGCATCGGTTATTGTATTGATTATCGCTGTGACCTTTTACCTTGTGCCAGGTGACGGAATGTGTTTGGGTATGGGCAATTATCAGCATCCACAAGTCCTTGTTTTCAACATCTTTTTTGGTGCTGGTCTTCCAGCCGTTGCGCTGCCAGTTGGCTATCCAGCCCTCTGTAAAGGCTCTGCACAGGTATGCACTGTCCGTATATAAATCCACCTCACAGGGCTCTTTAAGGGCATCCAGGCCCTTGATAGCGGCCATAAGCTCCATCCTGTTATTGGTAGTCATTGGTTCACCGCCGGAAAGCTCCTTTTTATGCTGGTTGAACATAAGGATTGCTCCCCATCCTCCCGGTCCCGGATTGCCGCTGCAGGCTCCGTCGGTATATAAAATTACCCTTTTCAAACCTTCCTCCAGGAATTAAAAATTAAATATACAAATTATAAAGTTGACACAGGCACCATATGAGTGCTATAATCATCAAGGTCGATTGACTTAGGGGCATGGTGTAATGGTAACACGTGGGTCTCCAAAACCTTTGTTGAGGGTTCGAGTCCTTCTGCCCCTGCCAAATCGCCGCAATGAAAATTGCGGCGATTTTTTTGTTTCGTATTATCTGTTATCAGCAAAACTGAATTATATAATCGTAAAGGTTCTGATATGCAATTCTCTGAATCTCTTTTTCGCTGAAGCCGGCCTTCTTCATGGCTTCAATAAGATTAGGCACTTCGCTCCAGTTTTTCAGATCTTCGGGATAATTGGTCATGCCGTCAAAGTCAGAGCCAAGGCAGATATGCTCGGGACCTACAAGCTCAGCAGCATAAGCAATGTGCTTTACTATGTCCTCTGTGTTTGCTGTGCCGCGATCGCTAAGGTGATTAGGATAGTAGTTTATACCGATTACACCGCCCATTTCAGCAATGGCCTTTACATGCTCGTCCTTCAGACAGCGCTTCTGATTGCATATGGAGCGCATGTTTGAATGAGAAGCAAAAATAGGCTGCTGAGACAGGGTGAGCAGCTCGTCTATACCGGCATCGCTAAGATGGGATACGTCTATTGCCATGCCAAGACGGTTCATTTCGCGTACGATTTCGCGGCCCCTCTCGGTAAGGCCCTTATTTACCTTGCGCATGGCAGGAGACGCCAGCTCGTTTGTATAGTTCCAGGTAAGATTCATCGCCCTTACGCCAAGACGGTGGAACAGACGAAGGTTTGCGGCTTCGCCGTTGATACCCTCGCCTCCCTCTACGGTAAGAACAGTGGCGATCTTGTCCCCATTGGGATCAAAATCCTTTGTAAGCGGAACGAGCTCAGGATTGGCATCCAGCATAGTATGATAGCCGTCTAGCAGATCCATTGCCTGCTGCAGACAGTTTCTCTTCATATCGGCATCTATCCAGGCAGCAAAAAAGACAAGCTTTGCATTTGCTTCCTGCATATAGGGCAGCGCCACGGCCTGATTTGCATGTGGCTCTCTTAGATTCCACTTATCATTGACCATATAGTAAATAAAGTCGCAATGGGCATCAGCCAAGGGAAGTCTCTGCATATATTTCTCCTTCTTTCTAAAAAATTAAGGATATGCGCCGCATATCCTTAATTGATTTGCTAAATAATCTTTTATTTGGCAAACTCCACAGCGCGGGTTTCGCGGATTACGTTTACCTTAATCTGGCCGGGATACTCAAGCTCGGTTTCGATGCGCTTTACGATTTCCTTTGCCATGATGATGGTATCGGAGTCATTTACATTTTCGGGCTTTACCATG
Organism: Clostridia bacterium; assembly: GCA_045592165.1. Lineage (GTDB taxonomy): Bacteria > Bacillota > Clostridia > Christensenellales > CAG-138 > SFEL01. The sequence goes on from JAZNUG010000002.1 coordinate 15,849, forward strand.
ATGCGGATCTCACGGCCGGCCTGAATAGCAAAGGACTTATCAACACCCTCAAAGGAACTGGCGATCTCTTCAAGCTTTTCAAGACGCTTGATGTAGTTCTCAAGGGTCTCACGGCGTGCGCCGGGACGGGCTGCGGAAATGGCATCGGCAGCCTGAACCAGAACAGCCTCCACAGTGCTGGGCTCCACGTCGCCATGGTGAGCCATGATGGCATGAATAACCTGATTGTTTTCACGATACTTCTTGGCAAGGTCGGCGCCGATCTGGGCATGAGGACCTTCAATTTCATGGTCAACACCCTTACCGATATCATGCAGCAGGCCTGCGCGTTTTGCAAGGGCCACGTTAGCACCCAGCTCAGAGGCCATCATACCTGCAAGGTGGGCCACTTCAATGGAATGCTTGAGAACATTCTGACCGTAGCTGGTGCGGTACTTGAGGCGGCCGATGAGCTTTACAAGCTCGTGATGCAAACCGTGAATGCCGACCTGGAAGATAGCCTGTTCACCGGCTTCGCGTATCTGGGTATCAACTTCACGGCGGGCTTTTTCCACCATTTCCTCTATGCGGGCAGGGTGAATACGGCCGTCGGTAATGAGCCTTTCAAGGGCAATGCGTGCAATCTCGCGGCGAACGGGATCAAAGCCGGAAAGAATAACGGCTTCAGGAGTATCGTCGATTATAAGATCCACGCCGGTTGCGGTTTCAAGGGTGCGTATATTGCGGCCTTCACGACCGATTATACGGCCCTTCATTTCATCATTGGGCAGGGGCACTACGGAAACGGTAGTTTCTGCAACATGATCTGCCGCGCAGCGCTGAACTGCAAGGGAGATTATATTTCTGGCGCGCTTATCGGCCTCTTCCTTGGTCTTTGCTTCAATCTCGCGGAGCATAATCGCTGCATCATGACGGGCATCGCGCTCAACGTTGCTGAGGAGTATTTCCTTTGCCTCGTCCATAGACAAACCGGAAATGGTTTCAAGCTCCTTAAGCTGCTTGTTGTGCAGTTCTTTGATGGCGGCTTCGGTTTCCTCTGCCTCTTTGATTTTCTGATTGAGCTGCTGCTCGCGCTGTTCCACGCCGTCAATCTTCTTATCCAGGGTTTCTTCCCTTTGGAGCAGCCTGCGCTCATTGCGCTGCAGTTCGTTGCGGCGTTCCCTGAGTTCTTTTTCATTTTCATTCTTGATGCGGTAAGCCTCTTCCTTAGCTTCAAGAACGGTTTCTTTTTTGATGGTTTCCGCCCTCTTCTGGGCGTCGCTGATCATCTTTTTTACTGCATCTTCGGCGTTTGCAATCTTTGCTTCAGCTATGTTGCGCCTGTAAACATATCCTCCAAAGCCGCCTACCGCAAGGCATACTACGCCTATCAGTATCGCTATCCATATTTGCACGATATACGTTAACCTCCAAATAAATATATATAAATGTATCCGAGTGTAAAATACTCAGCATGCATGGACAAATATTTCAATAGACGAATCTACGAAACTACACACCGATATAATACTTCAAAATTGATTATAACCCCATAGCAAAATAAAAGTCAAGGACGCATATACAAAGCATCCCTGACTTAAATAAAAATTCTAAATTTTACTTTTTATACAAATTAATCTTCATCATCAAAATCGGGGGCATTGTCCTCATTTGATGCAACCACGATAAGTTTCTCCCTTATCTTTGCTTCTATTTCAGCGCAAAGTTCTTTGTTATCCTTGAGGAAAAGGCGTGCATTGTCACGACCCTGTGCCATGCGGATATCGTTGTAGGAGTACCATGCGCCGGTCTTTGCGATGATTTTATGCTCAACTGCCATATCAAGAACAGAGCTTTCCTTGGAGATACCCTCGCCGTAGATGATGTCAAACTCGGCAATTTTAAAGGGAGGAGAAACCTTGTTCTTTACTACCTTGATGCGGGTGCGGCTGCCTACAAAGTCAGTGCCGTTTTTGATGGTATCGAGCTTGCGCACATCCAGGCGGATGGATGCATAGAACTTCAGCGCTTTGCCGCCGGTGGTAGTTTCGGGATTACCAAACATTACGCCAACTTTTTCGCGCAGCTGATTAATAAAAATAACGATAGTATTGGACTTGCTGATTACGCCGGTGAGCTTTCTGAGGGCCTGAGACATAAGGCGTGCCTGCAGACCGACGTGGGAATCGCCCATATCACCCTCAAGCTCTGCCTTGGGAACGAGGGCTGCAACAGAGTCGATAACCACAATATCCACTGCGCCGCTGCGGCAAAGCAGCTCGGCAATTTCCAGAGCTTCTTCACCGGTATCCGGCTGAGAAATATAAAGGTTCTCGGTATCAACGCCAAGATTTTCAGCATATACAGGGTCAAGTGCGTGCTCCGCATCTATAAACGCAGCTGTGCCGCCTATTTTCTGTGCTTCGGCGATGGCGTGAAGGGCAACGGTGGTTTTACCGGAAGACTCAGGTCCGTATATTTCTATTATACGGCCGCGAGGTATGCCGCCCACACCCAGAGCACAGTCAAGCTCAAGGCAGCCGGAAGATATGGTGGATATGGTTATCTTTTCCGCAGCATCTCCCAGCTTCATAACCGCACCCTTGCCGAACTTTTTTTCTACCTGAGACAGGGCAAGTTCCAATGCTTTTTGCTTTTCCATTATAATTCAATCCGCCTTTGTTTCTTATTAGGATTATTATATCATGTGAGCCGTGGGTTTGTACATACCTTTTGACAAAATAAGTTTCCTTAAAAGATTCAGCGCGTTAAGTGTAGCGGCTCCTCTTATCCTTTCGCGGCTTCCTTTAAGGTTGAATTCGTATACTTCTGTGCCATCCGCATGGGATACACCTATAAATACCTGACCAACCTGATCCGCAGCTCCGGAAGGGCCCGCATAGCCAGTCGTGGCGATGCCTATATCTGCGCCGGAAGAGGATCTTATTCCATCTGCCATTTCCTTTGCGGTTTCAGCGCTGACGGCAGTATGCTTTTCCAGTGTATCAGCCTTAACGCCAAGGCGGCGCATCTTTGCATCGGAAGCATAGGTTACCGCGCCCTCAATAAACCACTCTGAGCTTCCCGGAACAGATACAAGTCTGGATGCTATCATTCCTCCGGTGCAGCTTTCCGCAACGGCAAGCTTAAGGCCGTTTTTTGCAAGGAGCTCAGCACACACTTCATGCAGCTCCGCTCCATGGGAAGAATAGACATATTCACCTATTCTTTCGAATATTGCATCCATTACGGGAAGAATCAGCTTCTCTCCTTCCGTGTCATCTGAACATCGGGCGGTAATACGCAATGTGGTTTCTGCGGACTTGGCATATGGTGCAATGGTAGGATTGGTCTGAGCATCAACTATATCCTGAATGTCATGCTCCACCTGAGATTCTCCTCTGCCGAATATCCGCAGGGTGCGGGAATAAAATCGGCAATTGCTCAGCTTCTGAAGATACGGCACAACCTGTTCCTCAAACATAGGCTCCATCTCCCATGGCGGTCCCGGCATCATTATTGCAGCCTTGCCGTCCACTTCAATTATGCAGCCGGGAGCGGAACCGTTTGGATTTGGAAGTATAATGCAATGTTCTCTTGGAAACATTACCTGCTTGAAATTATTTGGTGTGCATTGGTATCCCCGGGATACCATGCGTTCAATGAGTTTTTGCTTGTAATCCTCGTATATCACAAGCTCAAGGCCGAAATAATCAGCAATAGTTTCTTTGGTGAGGTCATCTTCCGTGGGGCCAAGACCGCCGGTGAATATAAGGATATCCGAGCGGGAAAATCCGGTACGTATGCAGTCTTTCAGCCTGTCATGGTTATCGCCAACGGTGATGTGGTAATAAAGATTGATTCCAAAATCGGCCAAACGGGCAGAAATATAGCGCGCATTGGTGTTGAGAATCTGTCCCATGAGAAGCTCGGTGCCTACGGAGATTATTTCAGCATTCATGATACACTTCTCCAGATTTACTTAAAGTCGATGCAGCTGCGGTTTTTTGCGATGTAATCCCAGGCGGAAACAACGGTAAAGAATACAGAAATCCATACCATCCACAGATCCAGCCTGAACCCGAATACCTTTATTACCAGATCCTGCAGCATTACCATAACCATAGCAATGGCCTGGGTGGTGGTTTTCAGCTTGCCCAGCCAGTTTGCTGCGATAACTACGCCGCTGCCGGCAGATACTAGTCTGAATCCGCTGATAAGGAACTCTCTGGCAATGATTATAATTGCGGCTATGGGGCTCAGCATGCCCTTTGCGGTAAGCATTATAAGGGCGCTGGCAGTCAAAAGCTTATCTGCAATGGGGTCCATCAGCTTGCCGAAGTTGGTTACAAGATTCTGTGACCTGGCAATATAGCCATCGGCTATATCGGTAATAAACGCCGCAACAAATATTACTGCGGCCACATATACTGCCCAGGATGCATCAATATAGAAGCAGGCAATATAAAGGGGGACAAGACAAATTCGTATAAGTGTCAGCTTGTTTGGAAGATTCATATTTCCTCTCCCTCCATATCATATGGGCCAGCCTCGGTTATTCTTACCATGGTAAAATCGCCGGGCCTGAGGCCTTTATTTTTCAGGGAAAACATTATAGTGCCATCCACCTCGGGAGCTTCGGCATATGTACGGCCGTAAGCTATGTCTCCGCTGATCTGCTCGATGATAGCTTCGGTTACGGTTCCGACACGTTTTTTGTTGTAAGCAAGGGAGATATCCTGCTGCAGCGCCATCACCTGATCCAGCCTGCGCTGCTTGATGTCCTCATCTATCTGATCGGCCATTTCCGCAGCCGGGGTATCATCCTCCTGGGAGTATGCAAATGCACCCAGTCTGTCAAAGCTGTGACTATGCAAAAATTCGGTCAAGCACCCGAATTGCTCTTCTGTTTCTCCGGGGAAGCCGGTTATAACCGTTGTGCGCAGAATAAAATCGGCGGATTTTTTTCTGATGTATTCGGTTATATGACGAATATGCTCTGCGGAGCCGTGGCGATTCATGGCCTTGAGCATATCGGGGTGAATATGCTGTATGGGCATATCGATATAGTTTACAAGCTTAGGCTCGGCAATTATGGTATCGATAAGCTCCTCATCCACCGTATTTGGATAGGTATACAGCACCCTTATCCAATGGAGCTTTTCGATCTTTGCCAACTGTCTCAGCAATTCGCTCAGCATGGGCTTGCCGTAGATATCAGAACCGTAAGCAGAGGTATCCTGTGCTATTACAATAAGCTCCCGAACGCCGTTTTCTGCCAGTTCCTCTGCCTCTTTTATAAGCTTATCCATGGGAACGCTGACCCTGCCGCCTCTTATCAGAGGAATAGCGCAGTATGTGCAACGGTTGTCGCAGCCGTCCGCAATGCGAAGATATGCACTGTAAGGCGGAGTAGTAAGCAGTCTCGGTTCGCCGCAGCAGGTGTAGTTCATGCCCAATGCATCGGATATAGATTTAACAAGCCCTGCCTGATCCTTTACGCCCCAGAAGATATCCACCTCGGGAATTTCCTCGCGAAGTTCATTTGGATAGCGCTGGCTGAGACATCCGGCCACCACCAGGAGACGGCATTTACCCATAGTCTTATACTGGGCCATTTCCAATATTGTGCCTATGGATTCCTCCTTTGCCGGCTCAATAAAACCGCAGGTATTGATTATGATGACTTCGGCCTCGGATTCATCTGCCGTAATCAGGAATCCCGCTTCTTTCAAATGACCCAAAATAAGCTCGCTGTCCACTCGGTTTTTTGAACAGCCCAGGGATATAAGTCCCGCAGTTATTGCCACTGTATTATTCCTCCGTAGTAGAAGTATTTCCGCCCACAAGCTGCTGATACTCTGCAAAGCTGCCAATCAGAAGTTTGCGGGGCTTGCTACCGTCAAATCCGCTGACCACCTTCATCTGCTCCATGATATCTATAAGCCTTGCAGCACGTGCATAGCCCACCCTCAGGCGGCGCTGTATCATGGATATAGAAGCCTGTCCGCTTTCAAGTACAATCCTGACTGCATCATCCAGCAGATCATCCTCCTGCTTTCCGTTGCCCTGTCCCATAGCAGTATCCACTGCGGTGGATACCTCCTCCAGAGAGATTTCTGTATACTTGGGTGCGGCTTCGTCGCTCTGCTGTGCGGCGAAGAAATCCATTACATCCTCCACTTCTTCATCGCTGACAAAGGCGCACTGGGTACGCACAGGCTTACCTGCGCCGTTTGCATGGAACAGCATATCACCCTTGCCCAGCAGCTTTTCTGCTCCGCCGGTATCCATAATGACTCGGGAATCCACCGCTGAGGATACTGCAAGAGCTATGCGGGAAGGTATATTTGCCTTTATAAGGCCGGTGATAATATCGGTAGAGGGACGCTGGGTTGCTACTATAAGGTGAATACCCGCCGCGCGGCCAAGCTGAGCTATGCGGCATATGGATTCCTCAACATCCTTGGCAGCAACCATCATAAGGTCAGCCAACTCATCTATGATTATTACCAGACGAGGCAGTTTTTCAGCAGGATCCTCCTGAAGGGAATTATATCTGGATACACTGCGTGCATTCACCTTGGACATCTTGCGATATCTCTGATCCATTTCCATTACTGCCCACTTCAATGCGCCGGCTGCCTTCTTTGGATCAGTTACAACCGGCATAAGCAAATGGGGCATGGGAGAATAAACCCTCAGCTCCACCTGCTTGGGGTCGATAAGAATAAGCCGTACATCGTCCGGCTTTTTGCCGTATACAAAGCTTAAAATTATATCGTTGATGCAAACGCTTTTACCGGAGCCGGTGGAGCCCGCAATTAGCAAATGGGGCATTTTATCAAGGTCGGCACATACAACATTGCCGGCAATATCCTTGCCCAGGCCAAAGCGCAATGCGGAGTTGCCGTCGCTGAATTCCGGAGATTCAATAACCTCTCTCAGCAATACCGGTACAGTATCCCTGTTGGGTATCTCAATACCTATGGCAGATTTGCCGGGAATAGGAGCCTCAATACGTACGCGGGGCGCAGCAAGAGCCAGGGCAATATCGTCCGAAAGGCTGGTTATTCTGTTTACCCTTACGCCTTGTGCGGGCTGCAGTTCAAAGCGGGTAATTACAGGACCAACACTATAATTGATAACCTTTGCCTGAATATTGAAGCTGGCGAGGGTTTCCTCCAGCTTTCTTCCCTTTGCGGCCGGGGATTCTGAACTTTTGCCATAGGAGGAAGCAGGCTTCTTAAGCCTTGATATGGGAGGAGCAATATATACCGGCGGTTCAGGAACAATGGACTCTTCCGCGGCCTTTACATCAGCTGCGGTAGTCTTAACAGGCTTTGCCGGCTTGACGGGAACGGATTCCTCTTCATCGTATGCGGCCTGTGCAGGCTCCTGCCTGAGAGCGCTGTCATCCACGGCGGAAAGAATATCAAATGGATCGTCGTCATCGGGATTACGTTTTGGCAGAGTTCCTTTTTCGGGAATAAATGAGATATCCCCTTCCCAGTCCACTGCATCCTCCCTGCGGCGGACAATATGGCTTTCGTCAGCCTTTTTACGCTTTTTGGTTATTGAAACAGGCATATCGTCCTGCCCGAAAGTTTCGGTATAAAGGCCCTTGCCATTCTGTTTTGCAGGCTTTTTCTTTGGCGGAAAAATCTGCTCAAAGCCCATTTCTTCAAAGTCGTATATCTCCTGACGGGCCTGTTGCTGCTGAACATGGGCTGTGTGTACTTTTTCGGATACCGTTTCCACACCGTTTTTTATGGAGCTGCCGACCTTTGCGCCCATGGCTCGAATGGACAGCCGTGTTGCAATAAGGAAAACGATAACTATTGCCGCACCAAAGAAGATATAGGTGCCGACAGGGCCCAGAAGCAGCAATGCAGGATAAGCCGGCAGAGCGCCGAGAAGCCCGCCGCCCTTGAAGTACAGCTTACCGTAAAGATAAGCATCGGAATAATATGAAAGAACACCCTCGCTGGAGATAGTGTTTCTCATTGCAGCATGGATGATCACCAGCAGGCATACCACACCGGCAAAAAGCAGCCACAGTGTGGACTCTGCGTTATTGGATTTTGACATAACAATAGAAAGCACACCAAGAACCGCCATAATGACAGGCACAGCATAGCCTGCAATACCGAACATACCAAAACAGAAGTTTTTAACCGCGGCGCCGATTACGCCCACGAGGTCAGAGTAAATGCCCGCGCCAAGAAAAAGCGCAATGGCAATAAAACAGACGCCGATAATCTCCCGTTCGGTCTGTTCTTCCCTTGCTCTGTCGGATTTTTTTACCACCCTGGTGTTCTTTTTAGCCATCTTTGCATACCTCTTCTATCTTACAGAATATTATACACTATATATTGTATTTTTAAAAGTGCCGCACAACAAAAAACAGGCCCGTCGTATGACGGGCCTGTGAAAATACAGTGTATTTTATTAGTCTTCGAACTTGAAGCCTGCAAACTTGTCAGCCAGAGAAGTGGTTGCCTTCTCAACGGGGGGCAGGTCATACTCGTTCTCTTCGCGACGCTGACGACGACGCTCTGCGCGCTCGGCTTCGCGGGCTTCGTTGGCGGCCTTTGCAGCCTCAGCAGCGGCGGCACGCTCAGCGGCCTTCTCGGCGGCTACGCGCTCACGCTCTGCCTTTTCAGCGGCCAGCTGCTCGGCGATCTCGGGGTTCTCCTCGAGGATTACATCGCGACGGCTCAGGCTGATGCGCTTTGCTTCGGAATTTACATCCAGAACCTTGCAGCGTACTACATCGCCTACGTTGATCTCATCTTCAACCTTCTCAATGCGCTTTACGCCAACCTGAGAAATGTGGATGAGGCCATCGATGGTGGGCTCCAGTGCTACGAAAGCGCCGAAGGATACAATGCGTACTACCTTGCCCTCTACGATGGTGCCTACGGGGTACTTTTCGGCTGCCATGGTCCAGGGCTTGGGCTGCAGCTGCTTGTAGCCCAGGGATACGCGCTGCTTCTCAACGTCTACGTCACGGATGAGAACTTCGATTTCCTGACCGATGCTAAGAACATCGGAGGGATGCTTTACACGGCCCCAAGCGATGTCGGTAACATGTACCAGACC
>JAZNUG010000003.1:0-9934 GCA_045592165.1 Clostridia bacterium
CCCAGGCAAAAAAGCTATGGCAATCCGAAGACCATCGGGCCCTGAGAAGTGCATCACAGGATGTGCTGATAGAGCTGCTGTCCGGCAAGCTTCCCTTTGAAAAGCAGACCGCTGTCGCCTCCATGGACGGAGCGCGGTTTATGCTTTCCTTTATGAAGGACCTGCTCACATATCACGAGCAGGGAATAATAAACGAAAATCCCGACAGGGCGGATGACATCCGCACCATATCCTCCCGCTTTACAACGGGGCGGATTAACTGTATCATAGAATGGTTGGTATCAGCCATGGAAAGACTTGATACCAATGCCTCGCCTTCCGGCACATTCACAAGGCTATTTACCGAAATTACAGAGGAGTTAATACATAATGACTAAGGTTATCAGCGTAAGATTCAGGGGAGGAAGCAAGCATTACTTCTTTGACCCTGCCGAGCTTGAAATAAAAGCAGGAGACGGCGTAATCGTGGAAACCGCCCGGGGCACCGAATTCGGTGAAGTTGCGGTGGGTGTTCACGAGGTGCCGGATGAACAGGTCGTTCAGCCCCTCAAGGGGGTTATCCGTATCGCCACCGAGAGAGATAAGGAAATGCGGGACAGCTACAAGGCAAAGGAAAAGGACGCCTATGCCACCTGCATGGAAAAGATTCAGGCCCACAATCTGGACATGAAGCTGGTGGATGTGGAATACACCTTCAACGGCTCCAAGATAGTATTCTACTTTACCGCAGACGGCCGGGTGGATTTCCGCGAGCTTGTAAAGGATCTGGCCTCGGTATTCAAGACCCGCATCGAGCTGCGTCAGATAGGCGTGCGGGATGAAGCAAAGCTGCTGGGCGGCCTCGGCAGCTGCGGCAGACCTGTCTGCTGCAAGGCATTCCTGCCGGATTTCCAGCCCGTATCCATCAAGATGGCAAAGGAGCAGAACCTTTCCCTCAGCCCCACCAAGATATCCGGTATATGCGGCAGACTCATGTGCTGTCTCAAGTACGAACAGGACTGCTATGAATCCATGCGAAAGCAGATGCCCAAGGTGGGCCGCGAGGTTGGCACTCCCGAATGTCTTACCGGCGTTGTTGTGGAAAACAACGTTATCTCCGAAAAGACCCGCGTAAAGCTTACCCTGCCCGACGGCACCATCGAGATCCGGGAATATCCCTTCCGGGAGCTGAAATTCAGCCGGGGCAAGGGCAAGCAGGCACAGGAGAACGACGAAGCGGATGCCGCGATGGAGGTTGTTCCTGAAGAACTTGCCGCTCTCCTTGACGAGGAAAAGGCAGATATGCGGGAAAGACGCATGGCAAAGGATAATCTTTAAATATTGACAATAAGGATTTCCGTGTTACAATAATAGATGAAAATATATGTGGAGGTACACATCAATGGCATATGTAATCAACGAAGAATGCATCAGCTGCGGCGCTTGTGAAGCTGGCTGCCCCGTAGGCGCTATTTCCCAGGGCGACGATCGTTACGTTGTAGACGCCGGCACCTGCATCGACTGCGGCGCTTGCGCTTCCAACTGCCCCGTTGGCGCTCCCGTTCAGGAGTAACCTCAGAAATTCAATAAAAGACGGCCCTTCCGGGCCGTTTTTTATGGTCTAATTATACTAAGTCAGGAATCGCTATATTCAATGGAAAATATCCGTACTCAAAACAAAATGGGCTATATGCCCATTCCGGGGCTCATCCTCAGGATGTCCCTGCCCATGATGGTATCCATGCTGGTGCTTGCCACATACAACGTGGTAGACAGCATATTCGTATCCCGCATCAGCGAAAATGCGCTGACCGCGGTTTCTTTGGTATTCCCTTTCCAGATGATTATTACCGCCGTAACGGTGGGTACCGCCGCCGGCGCAAACTCCCTCATCGCAAGAAAGCTGGGCGCTCAGGACCAGCAGGGCGCAGACAGGGCCGCAGCAAACGCAATGTTTCTCTCTGTTCTCAGCGGTCTGTTCTTTTTTGTATTTTTCCTGCTTCTGACTCCCGCCCTTATCAATATCTTCAGACCCGATGCGGAAATCGCCGCCTATGCGGAAACCTATCTTTACTGGATAGGCATCCCCGCCATATTCGTATGCATACAGGTAATGGAAGAAAAAATACTGCAGGCCACAGGCAATACCATCCATTCCATGCTGATTCAGCTGCTTGGCGCGATATTCAACATCATCCTTGACCCTATCCTCATCTTCGGCCTTCTGGGCTTCCCTGCCCTGGGCGTCGCCGGCGCAGCCATAGCAACCGTCAGCGGTCAGCTTGCAGGCATGATATTCGGTGCATTTTTGATATTCAATAAAAAGTGCCTTGTAAAGCTCAACTTCAAGGGTTTCCGCCCCTGTATGACCACCATCAAGGATATATATGTGGTTGGTATTCCCAGTATATTCCTGCAAATGGTAGGATCCATAATGAACGTGGGCCTCAATAAGATACTCATTGCCTTCACCCCCACCGCCGTAAGCGTACTGGGCGTATATTTCAAGCTGCAGTCCTTCATCTTCATGCCGGTATTCGGCCTGAACAGCGGCACGATGCCCATAATCGGCTTCAATTTCGGCGCCCGCAGCAGAAAGCGCGTTATGGATGCCCTCAAATACGGCACGGTATACGCCTTCTGCATAATGGTTCTGGGCCTTATACTGTTCCAGTTCTGCGCGCCCTTCATGCTCAGGCTGTTTGATGCCTCCCCCACCATGCTGGAGATAGGCGTGCCTGCGCTGAAGATAATCAGCCTGTATTTCCCCATTGCAGCGCTGTGCATAATGTTCTCCTCCATGTTCCAGGCCATCGGCAACGGCAAGCTGTCCCTGCTGCTGTCTGCCATGCGTCAGCTGATAATTCTGCTGCCTGCCGCATACCTGTTCTCAAAGATATGGGGACTTTCCGCAGTATGGTATGCATTCCCCGTTGCAGAGATTTTCTCCCTTACCTTTGCCACCGTAATGCTGGTCAGGGTATACAATTCTCAAATAAGATATCTGGAGGGCTGATATGAAAGTAAAAGATACCGATAGGTTTATCCGCATTCACAGACAAGGCTCTGCCTTTGCAGGCAACTTTGAAGTATGGGTGGATCGCAACACCGGCGTAAACTACGCAGTATGGGCCAGCGGCTATGCAGGCGGCATGACCGTAATGCTGGGCCCTGACGGCAAGCCCATCATAACAGAGCTGGATGACTACGGCAGAATAAAATAGCACAATAATAAAAAACAGCGGGCATCCGCTGTTTTTTTGTGCCTTAAGCCTGCTGTCCGTAGTGGTCCATTGCAAAGTCAAAGAACAACGCCGCCGTGGATACCTCGGAGCGGTTTTTCCTCATGACGATATACAGATCGCGGCTCATGGTGGATTTGCCAAGGCGGAAGCATAACAGCTTGCCGGACTCCAGCTCGTCTTCAATGGCATGTATACTCATTATGGCAATGCCAAGACCCGCCGCAACGGATTTCTTCACCGCCTCGCTGTAACTCATTTCCGCCACAACATTCATACGCGCAGGCTCTACTCCTGCACTTCTCAGCAGCTGCTCATATTCCATTCTGGTGCCGCTGCCCCCTTCGCGGGTAATAAAGGGTTCAGTGTACAGTATCTCCGGGTTAAGGGTTCCCTTCATGGATCTGAACCGCTGGGTATTTGGCGTAACCAATACCAGCTCGTCCTTGGTAAAGCTTCTGAATTCGCAGTTTGTGTTTTCTACCCTTGCGCCGGTGAGAGCCACGTCTGCGGTGCCCTTTCGCACCAGATCCACCGCCTGCATACTGTTTGCATTATGCAGCTGATAGGATACGCCGGGATACCTTTCGCTGAAGGCAGACAGCAATTCGGGCAGGCAATACTGTGCGGGTACGGAGGATGCCGCAATGGTCAGCACGCCGGTATGGCGATTTTCCGGTTTGGACAGCTCCTCCAGCGCCTTATTGCGAAGACTGAGTATGCTCTGGCCGTAGCCCAGCAGTATTGCGCCCTTGTCCGTGGGAAATATGCTGCGGCTGGTGCGAATAAGCAGCTCACAGCCCAGCTCCTTTTCCAGGGTGGATATGTGGGCGCTGATAGTAGGCTGAGACAGGCCAAGTGTCCTTGCAGCCTTGGAAAAACTGCCATGCTTTACCACCATGCAGAATGCTTCTATTTGCTTAAAATCCATATCGGCCTCGCTGTTCGTTAGGTTTCATCTATAGCATCTATAGGTATTTTCTATATTATAACAAATTTCCCTCTTAAATAAAAGGGCAAACAAAAAGGACATCCTGCAGGATGCCCTTTTTAAACTTTAAGCTAAATTACTTTGCATCGATCTCGTACATGTAAGCGCAGAGATCCTTCAGCTTGTTGGAATAACCCCACTCGTTGTCATACCAGGCAACCAGCTTTACAAAGTGGTCGTTCAGGGAGATACCTGCGCCTGCATCGAAGGTGGAGGTGTGGATATCGTGGATGAAATCGGAAGAAACAACGGCGTCCTCAGTGTAGCCGATGGTGCCCTTCCACTCTTCGCTCTCGGAAGCGGCCTTCATAACAGCCTTGATCTCATCATAGGTAGCTGCCTTCTCAAGACGGCAGGTAAGGTCTACAACGGAAACATCCAGGGTAGGAACGCGCATGGACATACCGGTGAGCTTGCCATTGAGGGAGGGGATTACCTTGCCAACGGCCTTTGCAGCGCCGGTGGAGCTGGGGATGATGTTATGGGCTGCAGCACGGCCACCGCGCCAGTCCTTCTTGGAGGAGCTGTCAACGGTCTTCTGGGTGGCGGTGATGGAGTGAACGGTGGTCATGAGGCCTTCGATGATGCCGAAGTTGTCATGAATAACCTTGGCCAGAGGAGCCAGGCAGTTAGTGGTGCAGGAAGCATTGGAAACCACGTTCATATCGGAAGAATAGGTCTTGTGGTTTACACCCATTACGAACATGGGAGCATCTGCGCTGGGGGCGGAAATGATAACCTTCTTGGCGCCTGCTTCCAGGTGCTTGGAGGCCTTTTCTACGGTGGTGTTTACGCCGCTGCACTCCATGATGTACTCAGCGCCGCACTCGCTCCAGGGAATCTCGTTTGCGTTCATGCAGGCGTATACGGCGATCTTCTTGCCGTTTACGATCAGGTTGTCGCCTTCCACTTCGATGGAACCGGCAAAGCGGCCATGTACGCTGTCATACTTGAGCATGTAAGCCATGTAATCAACAGAGATGAAAGGATCGTTGATGCCTACTACTTCTACGTTGTCGTCCAGAACAGCGGCCCTGAAGGAAAGGCTGCCGATACGACCGAAACCATTAATACCAACTTTTACTGCCATTGTTAAATCCTCCGTTTTGTGCAAAATAAATATTATATGACGCAGCGCGTCACAGTTGACAATAAATTAACCAACATTATCATGATAAAATATATTCGCCTGTTTTGCAAGCACCTTTTTAAATAACTGCATATTACATTAATTCCCGTCCTTGCAATAAACAGCGCTTATATCACAAAGTCACATCTCCCGGGCACATTCATAGCCTCAAAGTATCTGTTTTCCATGGGAATCCATTCTTCCATAAAGCGCTTATGCATAACCGGGCCATTGCGCTGCATTATGCGTTGGCTCTGTTCCTGAGGGTCGATTGTAAGGAACAGGGCTATATCATAATATTCCCCAAGGTATGGGTGCATGCAATAGCTGCCCTCCACGATGGTTACAGGGGTAAAGGCAACCCTGAATTCATCGGATAATGTGCCAGTGCTGCAGGAATAGTTTCTGCAAATGGCATCCTGCCGCATTTTTGCAGGCTGAGCCACCTCAAGCAGGAAGCGCTCCCTGTCAAAGTTCCCGCCGATTTCGTCAAGACGCTCCGGAGTGCGCTGCTCAGGGCGCAGAAAGTAATCGTCCGCATGGAATACCCTTGCGGCAAACTCCTTTGCAAGTTCATCTGCAATGGTGCTTTTGCCTGCACCGCAGGGGCCTTCTATAACCAGCACCACAGAACCCTTTCCCTTAAGCTGCTTATGAATTTCCTCCCTTAATGCGTCCTTTTTCATTTCAGATTCTCCGGATTCAGGCACTCAAGCTCAGGCAGAACAAAGCGGCCATCCTTTCTTATGAGCACATCGTCAAAGTATATCTCGCCGCCGCCGTATTCGGGGGTCTGTATGCATACGAGATCCCAGTGGAGACTGGACTGATTGCCGTTATCGCAGTCCTCATAGCAGCTGCCGGGGGTAAAGTGGAATGAACCGGCAATCTTTTCGTCAAAGAGTATCTCCTTCATGGGGAAGGTGATATAGGGATTTACGCCAAGGGCAAACTCACCCACATACCTTGCACCCTCATCCAGATCAAATACCTGATTGATGCGGGCGGTATCGTTGGCCTCTGCCCTGACGATCTTTCCCTTTTCAAAGGTAAGCTTTACATTTTCGTATACAAAGCCGTCATGGGGGGAAGGAGTATTGTAAGTAACCACGCCCTCAACGCTGTCCTTTATAGGGGCGGTGTAAATCTCGCCGTCGGGGATGTTCATTTCGCCGGCGCACTTTATGGCCTTCATGCCCTTGATGGAAAAGCGAAGGTCTGTACCGGGACCGACTATGCGTACCTTGTCCGTGCGCTCCATAAGAGCCTTTAGAGGATCCATAGCCTTATCCATTTTGGAATAATCCAGATTGCATACATTGAAGTAATAATCCTCAAAGCCCACTGTGCTCATGGAGGCCATCTGAGCCATGCCGGGAGTGGGATAGCGCAGCACCACCCACTTTGTGCGGGGCACCCTTATCTGACCATGAACCTTGTTGCTGTATGTGCCGCTGATGAGCAGCAGCTTTTCATTGGGTACGTCGGACATTTCGGAGGCGTTGTTTTCCCCGCGGATGCCCATATATACCTGCATTTCGCTCATAAATCCGCTGTCATACTTTGCCATAAGGGCATACTGCTCCTCTGTTGCGCCAAGGGCAAGCTCCCTGTCCACGTCCTTTTTATTCAGCCACACAAAGGGCACGCCGCCCACTGCATATACTTCCTTCACTATGGCCTTGACCAGTTCTGTTACCTCGCCAAAACCTTCTATAAGCACATTTTCACCCTTCTTCACCTTGCAGGAGAAGTTTACAAGATTTTCCGCCAGCTTTTTGATACGGGGATCAGTCATTTTATATACCTTCCTTTATCAGTTTATTCTCTGGTTTACAACGTACAGAGGTCTGCCCTGCACTTCGTCATATATACGCTGAATGTATTCGCCCTGTATGCCCATGCAAAGAAGGATTATTCCATTCAGCGCAGCAAGGGCCCACAGGCCCCACAGCCAGCCTGCTGCGCCTACGGTTGCGGCGCATGCTGCGGTTATCACTATGCCTACAAAAGCCGCTGCAAGCACCCCCATGCCAAGATAGGTTATCATGGACAGTGGCTTTGAGGAAAAGCCGAAAATACCGTCTGCGGCCAGTTTAAGCATCTTTTTCAGGGAATACTTGGTCTTGCCTGCGGCCCGTTCATGGCGAACATATTCAACAGGCACCGCATTGTATCCTATCCATGCGCTCATGCCCCTGAGGAACCGGTTATGCTCACGAAGCTCCCTGAATTTATCCGCAACCTTTTTATCCAGCAAACGGAAGTCACCGGTATCCAGGGGTATGGGATATGCGCTCATGGCGGAAAGCAGCCTGTAATAGCACCATGCAGTAAACTTCTTTGCAGCGGTCTCGCCGTGGCGCTTTATGCGCTTTCCGTAGGCTATATCCGCCCCCTGCTCCCATGCCTTAACCATATCGGCAATCACCTCAGGCGGGTCCTGCAGGTCCGCATCCATGATTATTACGGCGTCTCCCTCCGCTGCATCCATGCCGGCGGTTACTGCCAGCTGATGGCCGAAGTTTCTGGAAAACTGCAGGGCAATAACCTGAGGGTTGTCCTTTGCAATGGAAGAAAGTATCTCCCAGGTGTTATCCCTGCTGCCGTCATCTATATAAATTATCTCGTAGGGATAGCCCAGCGTTTCCATGGCGGCCTTTGTGCGCCGGAACGACTCAGGCATTACCTCCTGTTCGTTGAATACGGGAATAACCAGGCTTAATTTTTTATCCATAATCTCTCCTTTTGTCAAATATGGAGTTCGTTGACAATTATCATTATACCCCAATGACCCACTATCTACAATTCTAATATGGTTTTGGGGAAAAAATCCCATTCACCTATTGAAACAAATTTATCGATGGGTATAATAAATAGTGTTTGCTCTATCGCAATTATTTTTTAAAGGAGATATAAACATATGGCAATCGTAACCAGCAAAGAAATGTTTGCAAAGGCCTATGAAGGCGGCTACGCCATCGGCGCTTTCAACGTAAACAACATGGAAATAATCCAGGGTATAACCGAGGCTGCCATGGATAACCGCGCTCCCCTGATCCTTCAGGTTTCCAAGGGCGCCCGTTCCTATGCGAAGCACGTATATCTGATGAAGCTCATCGAGGCTGCTATTGCCGATGCAGAGCAGTCCGCAGGCTTTGATCTTCCCATTTGCGTACATCTTGACCACGGCGACAGCTTTGAGCTGTGCAAGAGCTGCATCGACGGCGGCTTCACCTCCGTTATGATCGACGGCTCCTCCAAGTCCTTCGAGGATAACATCGCCCTGACCCGCCAGGTTGTGGAATATGCCCATGATCACGGCGTAGTAGTAGAAGGCGGGCTGGGCACTCTGGCCGGCGTAGAGGATGAAGTTAACGTATCCGCTGAGGATTCCTCCTACACCCGTCCTGAAGAAGTTGAAGAATTCGTATCCCGCACCGGCGTAGACTCCCTTGCCATCGCCATCGGCACCAGCCACGGCGCATACAAGTTCACCGCTGATCAGTGCACCCGCAACGAGAAGGGCCTGCTGGTTCCTCCTCCCCTCCGCTTCGACATTCTGGACGACATTGCAAAGCGTCTCCCCGGCTTCCCCATCCTTCTCCACGGTTCTTCCTCTGTTCCCCAGAACTTCGTTAAGATCATCAACGAGAACGGCGGCAAGATGCCCGATGCAGTAGGCATCCCCGAAGAGCAGCTCCGCAAGGCCGCTGAAAGCGCCGTATGCAAGATCAACATCGACTCCGACCTGCGTCTTGCCATGACCGCCAGCGTACGCCAGTACTTCGCTGAGCACCCCGCTCACTTCGACCCCCGTCAGTACCTGAAGCCTGCCCGCAATGCCATCAAGGATATGGTATCCCACAAGCTGATCAATGTACTGGGCTGCAACGGCAAGGCATAAATATGAAGCCTCCATCAGGGGTATAATTAAATAATAATAATAATATAAAGCGTGACGGATTGACCGTTACGCTTTATAATTAGCATATAAACCATAAGGAGATAAGCTTATGCAGGAAGAATACACCAATGTAATCACCCTCACCGATGCCGATGGCAGTGATGTGGATTTTGAAGTGCTGGATATGGTACCCTATGAGGGCAGCGAATACGCCGTCCTTCTGCCCGTTGACGATGACTCCGACACCGCTGAGGCGGTAATACTGGAACTGCTTGCCGCTGAAGAAGACGGCGAGGAAGATATGCTTCAGGGTGTGGATGATCAGGAAATACTGGATGCGGTATTTGCCCTGTTCATGGAGCGCAACAGCGATCTGTTCCAGTTTGAGCAGTAATATCAGGGATTTAAAAAGAGGGGCTTTGTTCCCCTCTTTTTGTTTGGTTTTGTATTATTCAGCCAAACCCATCCATCCGCGCCTGTTCCCCGCTATATGACAGATGAAGGCTGCGGTAATGCGCCCGCTTTTCCGCAAGCCATGCCCCCAGTAAAATCCAAAATGCAGACACAAAAAAAGAACGGCCGAAGCCGTTCTTTTTATGTAAGCTTGCGCTTATTTAATTACTCAACGATGGAGGCTACAACGCCGGAAGCAACGGTACGGCCGCCTTCACGGATAGCGAAGCGGA
>JAZNUG010000004.1:0-3363 GCA_045592165.1 Clostridia bacterium
CCTGCGCCTACCCCAGAGCCCACGGCAACTCCCGCACCCACTGCAGAGCCCACGGCAACTCCCGCACCTACTGCAACACCCAGACCCACTGCAAAACCCACTGCCTCTCCTGCACCCGGCAGCGGAAATGTGGATTATGACACGCCCAAATCCGGTTCCCCTTCCGTGCTGTTTACAGCAATCGCCACCATGGCGGCGGCAGCGGCCCTCATTAAACGCAGATAAGCAAAAAAGCTCCCTTATGGGAGCTTTTTTCAATATAATAAAAAGACTGTTAAAATACCAGTTTTACCATAAGGCCGATTTCAGCAAGCACCACTATGCCTGCCAATACTATACCGGGCATTTTCAGCTTGCGTACCTTAAGGGGCGAAACAAAAGCAATTCCCAGAGCCAGCAGCACGACCGTAAGCAGGTTGATCATGTTGATATCAAGGTATACCGCAATAAGGTAAAAAAACGGCATTATTACGGATACAGTAGTAACGGGCATGCCGAGGTAAGCTACCCGGTCTGCAGAGGTTTCCCGCTGCCGCTGCTCTTCCAGCACATTGAAATATGCCAGCCTTATCAGCGCCGCAAGGGCGAAGAGGCTGAGCACCAGCTTTGAAAGCAGGCTGGTCATGCCCAGAGAAAAGCCGATCACAGCAGGCAGTACGCCAAAACACACCAAATCATTCAGCGAGTCTATCTGGATGCCGAAAAGCTTGCCAACTTCGGTTCTGTCCTTTTTGCTTCTGGCAATCTTACCGTCAAATGTATCAATCATGCCGCAGGCCATAAGGCACAGCAGACCCACCTCCGGTCTTCCGGAAGTGGAAGCAAATATTCCCTGTATGGATATTATCAGCGCCGCATAGGTGGCGATGACAGTATAATCATACACTCCGATCATAAGAAACTCCTCACAGTCTTTATCATATTAATTCTACACTAATCCGTATTTTTTGCCAATAATAGTACAATTAATAGAAGTAAAGACCGCATAAAAGGCACACTTTCGTGTGCCTTTAGTGATAGGTTCGCTTAATCCACGGGATGCAGCTGGGAGAAATCGATATAGTGGTAATTCAGCTTGTGGAATGCATTGTATTCAACGCCATCCACCATGGTCCTTATCTCTATGGAATTTTCGCCGGGGCCTTCCGCGGCATATTCCCAATAGCCGCCCACATTGTACAGCATGGTTTCATCATAGCCCAGCTTAATGAGCAGATTCTTGGTGAAGGAAGCGTATCCGCCGCCGCCGCACATGAGGAAGATGGGAGTATCCTTGGGGAACAGATCGTTGATAATTGCCTCGGATTCCACAAAGTTTGCCTTAACCTCGGTTATAGCGCCGTTTTCATCAAATTCCAGATCAAAGAGCTTATCTCCGTCATACTGGGTTTCTGCAACCTCAGGGGGCAGACCGAAAAGAGAAGCAAGATAAGGATAGGGCACAACCTCAAAGCCATCCACTATGCCGGACAGCACGGAGTCGCCGCAGACGGCCTCATAGCAGCCGGGATCGATCAGCATACGCACATCGCGATATGCAACGGTTTCCAGCCCCAGCCATTCGTCTATGGTGGATACGTTGATATTGATATCCATGCCAAACTGGTTGTTGGGATCCGGCTGGGCGGGAGGCAGCTCCACAGCATCGGCTATAGGTATTATTATTTCAGGAACTTCCTCAACCGGCACTTCAAAAACCTCACCTGTCAGGTCAACAATATCATCACTCACAGGTATTTCCGCCGCATCCAGAGTTGGAACATCATCCTTGCCGCAGGCGGTAAGGGACAATATCATTACTACGGACAGAAGTATCACAAATAATTTTTTCATTGTATATTTCCTTTCACTTTTATCGTCGAGCAGAGCCGCTTTGGATATGTTTTGCAAAAACTTTTATGTTGGCTTTATAAATTTTAGCACAAATGTGCACATTCCGTCAAACCGGTATCGGCACTGATAAAATCCTTGCATACTCTTATATAAATCCTTTCCCAAACCCCATTATAGCTATATAATTAAATGTAAACAAACATCAAATTCTTGCCCCGCAGACAATAAGGAGAGAATATGCGCTATAAACAATTTCTGGACATGAATATATCTACCCTTGGCATGGGCGTAATGCGCCTTCCCGAAGTTGATGGCCAGCCCGGAGTTATAGACCGCGAAAAGGGTCGTGCCATAATAGACCGGGCTTTATCCGGCGGCATAAACTACTTTGACACCGCCCACATATATCAGAACGGAGATTCCGAGCGTTTTCTCGGGGAGGTTCTGAGCGATTATCCCAGAGATTCCTATTACCTTGCCACAAAGTTCAAGGTAACGGATGCAAAGGATATCAGTGATATGTTCAACAAGCAGCTGGAGCGCTGCAAAACCGATTATTTCGACATATACCTTCTCCACAATATAACCGCAAATACATTTGACGAATACAGCGACCCTGCCAACGGTTATCTGGACTTCCTGCTGGAGCAGCAGAAGGAAGGCCGCATACGTCACCTTGGTTTCTCCACCCACGGCACGCCGGATATAATCCAGAAAACCCTGGACTGGCACAGGTTTGACATGGCCCAGATACAGGTAAACTATCTGGACTGGAAGCTGATTGACGCCGCCGCACAGTACAAGGTGCTGGAAGATAACGGCATTCCGACATGGATAATGGAGCCTGTAAAGGGCGGCAAGCTTGCCAACCTGAACAAAGAAGCTGCGGACATACTGGAAGCCGCTGCTCCCGGCCGCTCCCAGGCTGCATGGGCATTCAAGTACCTGTTTGACCTTCCCGCGGTGCAGACGGTACTCAGCGGCATGTCCTCCCTTGAGCAGCTGGAAGACAACCTTGCCACCTTTGACGATTCCCTGCCCCTCTCCCCTGCAGAAAAGCAGGCCCTTGCAGATGCCACCGATGCCTTCATGAAAAATGCAGGCGTACTTTGCTCCTCCTGCCGCTACTGCGTGCCTGCCTGCCCTATGGAGCTGGATATTCCCCTGCTCATAAAAGGCTACAATGTGCTGAATACCAGCGACTCCACATGGCGGGCAGAAGGCTTTGACAAAGCAAAAAGCTCTGACCACTGCATAGGCTGCGGCGCCTGCGCCGCCCTGTGTCCCCAAAATATTGACATCCCCGACGTTATGCAGAAACTTACCAAAGCGCTGGCAAAGTAATAATAAAATAAATAAAAGTCTCCCCGATGGGAGACTTTTATTATGGCTATATGGCTATCGATTAGTCATCTCTGTCTTTTTCATACTTGAGCACAGAGCCGTTTTCAGCATCTATCTCGTATTCGAACTCCATTCCGCCGTTCTTGAAATCCACCTCGTATACTACCCTGCCATCCTCGCGGTCCA
>JAZNUG010000005.1:0-10512 GCA_045592165.1 Clostridia bacterium
AAACGGTCTGGTAACCGCAGGCGACAGGCCGGATACCATAACCGTATACATCAGCCCCAAGGAGACCGATCCCTACGAGCGCACCACTACTCTGAAGGTCAAGGTAATACCCACTCAGATAACGGATATTACGCTGGTCCCCGCGGTGGACTATGAATACAAGCACATAGTAAAGTACAGGGATGAAGACGGAGATCCCTGCGAGGCAGCCGATGCACATAGCTATGTTATCGAGCTGGATCGCAGCGACCACTTCCTCAAGGGCGGATTTAAGATTCAGGTTGACCCCATTCTTATTAACGCCAAGGGCGTGGACGTGGAACCCACCACCAAGAATATATCCTACGCCACTTCCAACAGCGCCATTGCTACCGTTGCCATGAACAAGGACGGCAGCTGCACTGTAACCGTTAAGGAAAATGCAGACGGCGCATGTACTATTGCGGGTATTTCCACGGATGAGGCAAAGACTGAGGGCTATATGTCCATCTACGTAAGGGATTACGCTCCCAAGTTTGATACCAAGAGGATGGATATCAATCCCTATTATATGCCCGGCGTAAGCGCAAAGCTGCTGCCCAGCTATGATAATCAGGTTGAAAGCGTAGCTCTGTATCAGTACAACAAGGAAACCAAAGAGTACGATATACCTCTGGCTGAGTACTTTGACGTATCCTATGATCCTGCGCTGGAAGAGGTTTCCGTAAGGCCCAAGGCAAAGGCAGAGGAGCTGAATAAGCAGACCCTGAAGGTTCAGCTGGCAGCGGATTGCAGCCGTCCCGGTGATCCTTACCGGATGGATCTCACCATCGTAGTCAAGGCCAGCCTGCCATCTGTAAATGTCAAGCATATTGAGTTCGCTAAGGATAAGAAAGGCGAATACATTGTTGATAAGGGTGCATACAAAACCGAATCCAAGAAGCTGGATCTGTTCTACAGATACGAAAAGATCGCAGTTGCGTGGGATGCGGAGGGGAATCCGACAGAATATGACTACATCGATAATGCTGTAAAGCTGAATATCACTGCCAGCGGAGCTGTAATCGACAGCAGTGATGTAAATAACGTACAGCTGGTGGATACCGCTGACTTTGCCTTGGTTCAGGTAAATTGCCTCGATGGAGAAACAAGATGGGCAGTAAAGGCAACCGACGCGTATTTCGCTAATGCAGCAGCAAACAGCAAATACAAGCCCGATACAAAGGGTACGCTGCTGGTATGGTGTGATGGCTACAACAGGCCTGTTGAAAAGGCATTGACCGTAAGCACCACAAAGAGCAGCATCAAGCTGGTATCCAATCCTACTGCCAGCACCGTAAATACTGCAATAGGCTTAACAGAAGCCCAATTTGAGGTATATCAGTCCACCGATAAGAAGAAGGAAAATGCCCTCAAGCTGAGCGGTGACACCGCTACAAATGAAGTAGCAGCAGAGGTAACCGGCCTTGATGTATTCTCCGGCAATGTAATTGTCAACGGTAAGGATGTAAAGCTGAATGCCGCAGTACTTTCTAAGACCGCCACTGCCAAGGTAGCCGTGAAGATGCACGAGTGGGCAGTACCTGTAGAGGTATCCCATAAGATCAATCTGCAGACCGCCGAGCCCGTTGCAAAGATAGCGCTGTCCACTGTGAAGATCAACAGGAACTTCCCCGGACAGGCCGCGGAATCCGCCGTCACCCTGAACAATAACAACGTATCCATCAAGGATATCCTGTTTGTTGCCACCGGTAAGGAAGCGGCTGTGATTGAAGCAAACAAGATGCAGCTCACCTATGCTGACGGAAAGGTAATTGCTTCCATAATTGACAAGGAGAATCTGCCTGCCAAGGGCACTTATACCTATGTTGGCTCCGTAATGGTTGATGACGATACTGCAGACGGATACAAGCTGAGCAAGACCGTGACCCTCAAGGTCAACGTTATGGAGACTCTGCCCACAGTATCCTTCGGCACCAATACCATCAAGCTGAATACCAAGATCGCAGAAAAGGGTGAAATTGGCAGCAGCATTGTCAAGTTAAGCGCCAAGGATGAGGAAACCTACGATGTAGTGGGCTTCAAGGAGTTGGCTGCATGGGATAACAAGTTCGTTAACCTGAACTTCGTACCCTCTGCCGATCCTGATGTTCCCGGAGATCTGTATGTCAACCTTAAGCCCCTTGATCCCAATTTTAAGGATGACTATGCAAGCTCCTACACTCTGTCGCTTACTCCCCTCGTGGCCTATGAGGGAGACCCGTCCAATCCTGCAGAGGCAAAACCCATCAGGCTTACTGTAAGAACTTACAGCAGCAAGGATTGGAAGACCACCGTATCTGCGAAGGGCGATTTGGATGTTACCCAGAGAGATAAGGAAGATAACAGGATAGCATACACCATTACCAATGTATCCAATGTTATCGGAACCGTTGACAGCGTAACCCTGGCCGGAAAGAATAAGGATAAGTTTACCTTGGAGGTAAATCTTAAGACCGGCGGCACGCTGTGGTGGAACGACAAGGGTCAGCCCGTTGTATACCTCAGGCTGAAGGATGGCGACAGCTACTATACCGACAAGACCTACACTGTACAGCTTGACGTGAAGATGAAGGATATGATCCACGATGATATCTTCAAGGTTTCGTCCGATCTGCTCAACGTCAAGGTAAAGCAGACTCCCCTGAAGGTGAAGGTGCAGACTGTTCGCGGCAGCATTTACCAGTCCCAGAGCATGATTGTTCCCGCAAGCTACAGCCTGACCATGACCAGTCCCGAAATGGGCAGAATTGAGAAGGTCGAGCTGGATACCGAGAACACTGCAAGCTATGTGCTCAATGCCATCGGCAGGACTATCAAGTACGTGGATGGCGAGAGGATTGTCGAGTGGAACAACGTAATCTGGCAGCCCGATTCTGATGGCAGAAGCGGCACAATTCTCGTAAAGCTGAAGGATACCAGCAAGCTGGTAGGCGGCAAGAGCTACGTCATTAACATGAATGTAACTCCTGCAGGCAATGCAGAGAATATTGATCCAATTCCCATCAAGCTCAGCATCAAGATTGCCAAGTAACTGCACACAAAAACAGGCAGACGCCGGGAATACCGGCGTCTGTTTTCTGTATACAAAAAAAGCACCCGAATGGGTGCTTTTTTCCAATCGTATTTTACAGCTGCCTGGATTTGTTGGTGGCGGCCTGTACCGCATCTATTGCGGCGGCGCGGAAGCCCATTTCTTCCAGAACCTGGCATCCGGTAATGGTGGTGCCGCCGGGGGAGGAGACCATGTCCTTTACCTGGCCGGGATGCATGCCGGTATCCATCACAAGCTTTGCAGTACCCATTACGGTCTGTGCGGCAAGGCGGTATGCGGTGGCGCGGGGAAGTCCCTCAAGAACGCCGCCGTCTGCAAGGGCCTCGATAAACAGTGCAACAAAGGCAGGGCCGGAGCCGGAAAGGCCGCAGGCGGTATCGATGAGCTTTTCGCTCATCCATTCAACTATGCCGATGGAGGTGAAAAGCTTTTCTGCAAAAGCCTTTTCTTCGGCGGTAAGGTCAGTTTCGTTGCACAGGGCAAATGCGCCTGCATTTACCAGGGCGG
Organism: Clostridia bacterium; assembly: GCA_045592165.1. Classification (GTDB taxonomy): domain Bacteria; phylum Bacillota; class Clostridia; order Christensenellales; family CAG-138; genus SFEL01. The sequence goes on from JAZNUG010000005.1 coordinate 3,581, forward strand.
GGGTATTGGGCATGCAGCGGAGTACGCGGATATTGCCATTGATCATGCTGCGGATACGCTGAGTGGTTGCGCCTGCCATAATGGAGATAACGGCCTTGCCGTCTACGGTATTGCCCAGAGAAGCAAGGGCGGGGGCGGCATACTGGGGCTTAACGGCCAGCATTACGATATCGCTCTTTTTGCCCATGTCCTGATTATCGGTGCAGATATTGCAGCCCATTGCTGCGTATTTTTCCAGTATTTTATCGGAAACGTCATATACATATATGTCTTTGGGGTCAAGCACGCCGGCCTTTACTGCGCCTGCGAGAATTGCTCCGCCCATGGCGCCTGCGCCAAGGAATCCTATTTTCATTTTGTATGTCCTCCTGAATGTGTATTTGTTATGCCGGATAAAGCACAAGAGCGCAGCGCGCTCCTGTGCCTGTTTGGGTAAGTTTAGCAGCAGCTGCCGGGTACGTCGTCAAAGCTCTGCTCGGTGCGGTTGATGATCTCATCCTGCAGCTCCTTGCTCAGGTTGCGGAAGTGATCGCTATAGCCTGCAACGCGCACGATAAGATCTTTGTACTCCTCGGGGTTTGCCTGTGCGGCAAGGAGGGTTTTGCGGTCGATAACGTTGAACTGGATGTGGTGACCGTCCATGTTGAAATAAGCACGGATAAGGTTGGCCATCTGGTCAAGACCTACTTCGCCTGCAACTACGGAGGGGGTGAACTTCTGGTTCAGCAGGGTGCCGCCGGTGGTCAGCTGATCCATCTTGGAGCAGGAGTTGATTACGGCGGTGGGGCCGAATACGTCTGCGCCCTTCTCGGGTGAGATGCCTTCGGATACGGGCTTATGGGCAAGACGGCCGTTGGGGGATGCGCCCATTACTTCGCCGAAGTATACATGGCAGGTGGTGGGCAGCATGTTGATGCGGTAATAGCCGCCCTTGGTATTGGGCCTGCCGGTTACGCAGTCGCGGTAGTATTCAAAGATCTCCTGCATGATGTCATCGGCGTAGTCGTCATCATTGCCGTACTTGGGAGTCTTGTGAGATACCAGATGGTAGATGCGGTCATAGCCTTCGAAGTTATGGTCCAGGGCCTCAACCAGCTCTTCCATGGTGAAGTTGTTGTTGTCAAAGCAGTTGTACTTGATTGCGGCAAGACAGTCGGTAATGGTGCCGATACCTACGCCCTGAATGTAATTGGTATTGTAGCGGGCGCCGCCTGCGTTGTAGTCCTTGCCGGTCTTGATGCAGTCATTGGTGATGATGGACAGGAAGGGGGCGGGCATGTACTGGGCAAATACCTGCTCGATAATATTGCTGCCGTTTACCTTGATATCCACAAAGTACTTGATCTGCTTCTTGTAGGCTTCGAGGAATTCTTCATAGCTCTTGAAGTCCTTTGCATGGCCGGTATGCAGACCCAGCTGATGGCCGCCGATGTGATCATAGCCGTCATAAAGGGTCAGCTCCAGAATCTTGGGCAGGTTGAAATAACCGGTGAGGATATATGCTTCGTTGCCGAATGCGCCGGTTTCAACACAGCCGGAGGTGCCGCCCATGCGTGCATCTGCAAGGGACTTGCCTGCGTTCATCAGCTCCTGAACGATGGCTTCGGTATTGTAGAAGGCAGGCTGGCCCCAGCCCTTGCGGGAAATCTCGCAGGCCCTCTTGAGGAACTTCTGGGGGGTCTTGCGGCTGATCTGTACGTTGCTGGAGGGCTGCAGCAGCTTCATTTCGTCCATGCAATCCAGTATGAGGTAGCTTACTTCGTTTACGCCATCCTTACCGTCCTCGGTGATGCCGCCGGTGTTCAGGTTGGCAAAGTCGGTATAGGTGCTGCTCTCCTTGAGGGTGATGCCTACCTTGGGAGGCGCAGGCTGGTTGTTAAACTTGACCCACAGACACTCAAGCAGTTCCAGAGCGCCTTCGCGGTCAATGCGGCCTTCGTCCACGTCTGCCACATAGAAGGGATTAAGATGCTGATCCAGGCGGCCGGGGGAGTATGCATCCCAGGGATTCAGCTCGCTGGTAACGCCGATATGTACGAACCAGTACTGCTGAATGGCCTGCCAGAAGGTCTTGGGCTTGTTTGCAGGTACCCAGCGGCAGTTTTCGGCGATCTGCAGCAGCTCTGCCTTGCGCTCGGGGCGGGTCTCTTCGGCGGCCATCTTTTCTGCAAGGTCAGCATAACGGTTTGCAAGAATGATGATGGCATCGCAGTCGATAGCCATGGCACGCAGCTGATTGCGCTTGCTGTATGCGTTCATATCGTTAAGATAATCCAGTGCTGCAATGGCATCTTCGATATCCTTCTTATAATCCAGGAAGCCCTTTTCAAATATCTTGCGGGAGCCAACGGTATGGCCGGGGCCGCGCTGCTCCATAAACTCGGTGAATATGCCGGACTCATAAGCCAGCTTCCATTCGGGAGTCATGGCGTTTATTATCTTGTGGCGGGTACTGCGGTTTTCCCAATAGGGGATGATGACTTCTTCCTGAAGCTTCATGTCCTCTTCAGTGACGGTGAAGTTGATCAGATCGCGGTCATTCATTACCTGCATATCCTGCAGGGTGTGGCAGCACAGCTCGGGGAAGGTGGGAGAAGCCTGAGCGGTATCGCCCTTTTCGCCTACGATAAGCTCGCCATCGGCAATTTCGATCTTTTTGCGCTCAAAGTAATACTTGAGGGCGGTTGCTCTCATTTCGGGGATGGACATGGAGCCGTCATACAGCTTGTATGCCTCGGTCATGAGCTTGGCGCGCTCCATGTAGATGTGGGGCTGGGTTTCAACGCTCTGCTTGCGCAGCATTTTTACCCTTGCATTCATTCCGCGTTCTTCCATTTTTTGTTTATCCTCCTATCCGTGTGTTCTGATATCCGTTTTGTTTAAAGAGCTGTACCAGCTCATCAAGGTGTTCGTTTGAAGGTGGGGCAAAAGTTACGTCGTGGCGGGCTTTGCCAAGCTTTTCCAGCTTATCCTGGCCCAACTCATGATAGGGCAGCAGGTTTACCTGAAGAATGGGTATGCTGTTTTCCCGGAGGAATTCTATAACTTTCAGAATGTCCTCTTTGGAATCGTTCAGCCCGCTGATGAGGGGCATGCGAAGATAAATCCTTGCGCCTGCCTTGCCCAGCTTTGCAAGGTTATCCAGTATCAATGCATTGCTTACGCCGGTGTATTGTTTGTGTACATCGTCGTTTATTGCCTTTACGTCGTAGAGGAATACATTGGCGTAGGGCAGGACCTTTTCGTAGTTTTCGAAGGGGACAAAGCCGCAGGTGTCGATGTTTACGGAATGGCCCTTGGCGTGAAGGCGTTTCATCAGGTCTGTGATGTAATCCATATCCTGCGCCATTACTTCGCCGCCGGACAGTGTAACGCCGCCGCCGGAGGTTTCCCAATGCATGCGGTCCTTTACAAGAATCTCCACAAGTTCCTTTACGGGGTATGCTCTGCCGGATATGCTGCGGGCATCGTTGTAGCATTCGTCTATGCAGGTGCCGCAGCGGGTGCAGGCATCGCGGTTGGTTACGGAAATGCCGTCTTCCAGGGATATGGCATGCTCGGGGCATACTTCGGCGCAGCGTCCGCAGCCGCCGCATCTGTCGCCGTTGCGCATGGGCTCGGCGGAGAATTCCTGAGTTTCGGGATTGTGGCACCACTTGCAGGCCATGGTACAGCCCTTAAAGAAGACCGTGGAGCGGATGCCGTCGCCGTCATGTATGGAATATCGCTGAATATTGGTTACCAAAGGTGTGGACATAAATACCTCCGGGCATAGGGCCCTTTGATTTTCTTGAAATAAAAAGATATGGGTTGTGTTTGTACGTTAATTATTATACAATGTTTTATGCCATAATAAAACTGAATGTTCGGAATAGATAACATTCCATTATTGAATGTGAGGATAATATGAGCATAAAGAAATACAGGGCATTGCTGGAAACCATAGAATCCGGCAGCCTGACAAGGGCGGCAGAACGGCTGAACTATACCCAGCCCGGCATAAGCCACATGATACTTTCCCTTGAGGATGAATTTGGTTTTCCCCTGCTTATCCGCGGGAAAAACGGCGTTACACCTACGGCGGAAGCAGAAAAGCTGATGGGATACGTCCGCCAGATAGTCAACGGCGAGCAGAAGCTCAGGGAGGAAGTGGGCCGTATACACGGAGCGGATGTAGGCACCCTCCGTATAGGGTGTTTTTTCAGTCTGTCCATACATTTTCTGCCCAGTATCGTTGCGGAATTCACCGAAATGCACCCCGGCGTGGAGCTGCAGCTTTTTGTCGGTGAGCATGGCGAGATATGCCAATGGCTGCATCAGGGCAAGATAGATCTTGCCTTTATGTCTTTGCCTGTGCCGGAAGAATTCACCTTTATTCCCCTTTTTGACGACCCAATATATGCGGTATTGCCGGAAGGCCATCCCCTTGCGGATAACCGGAGTATCAGGCCCCAGAAGCTGCTGGAATATCCTTTTATACTGCAGCAGCAGGGCTCGGATGAGGATGCAAACCGCGTATTTGAAGGGGAAAAGCTTACCCCAAAGGTGCGATTCAGGGTACGTGGGGATGAGGCTATTCAGTCCATGATAGCAAAGGGCCTGGGGGTATCGTTGGTGCCGGAGCTGGTGCTGTCCAGAAGGCCGGAGGGGCTGGTGCTGAGGCCGCTCGAGCCGGAATACCACCGTGTGCTGGGCATAGCCCTCCCTGCAAGCTCAGAGGGAGCGCCTGCGCTGAAAAAGTTGATGGACTTTGTGGAGGAATACTGCGCCAGGGAAACGCGAAAAGCATGATCTGCTCATATTCTTCTGGAAAAAGACAGGAATTTGGTGTAAAATAATAAATTAGCTAATTATGGATTATTCTTGGGAGAGGAAAGGCTATGGCAGAAAAGGCTGCGGAAAAAAGGCAAAGGATTCAGGCTGCATTGTCGGCCCTTGCGGCAGCTTATCCCGATGCAAGGCCGGGGTTGGATTTTACCAGTCCATTTGAGCTGCTGGTGGCTACCATGCTTTCCGCCCAGTGTACGGACAAGCGTGTAAACATGGTCACAAAAGAGCTTTTCCCGCTGTACGGCACTCCGGACAAGCTTGCAGCAGCAACGCCTGAGGAGATAATCCCATACATCCGCGGCTGCGGCCTTTTCAATACAAAGGCAAAGAATCTTGTTGCAACAGCCCGGATAATTCATGAGCAATACGGAGATAAAGTCCCCGAGGACAGAGATACTCTTACTGCTCTGCCCGGCGTCGGCAGAAAGACCGCCAACGTGGTGGTGTCAAATGCATTCGGCGTGCCTGCAATAGCGGTGGATACACATGTTTTCAGGGTGTCAAACCGCATTGGTCTGGCCAAGGCGGCGGATGTGACCAGGACAGAAGAACAGCTGATGAAGAATATCCCCAAAGATGATTGGTCCAAGGCGCATCATTGGATAATCTATCACGGCAGGCAGGTGTGTTCTGCAAGAAACCCCAAATGCGACATATGCACGGTAAGGGAATATTGCCGGGCGTATCTGGACAAAAAGATATAAAGTACAAAATATTAGCAAAGGAAAAGTACCATGCAGTTTGTAGATAAGGCGAGGATAATAATAAAATCCGGAGACGGCGGAGACGGATGCTCCAGTTTCCATCGTGAAAAATACGTGGCTCAGGGCGGCCCTGACGGCGGCGATGGCGGACGCGGCGGCAGCATAGTATTTTATGCAGACCCCAATATGAACACCCTGCTTGACTTCCGTTTCCAGCGGCATTATAAGGCACAGCGGGGTGAAAACGGCAAGGCCAAGATGTCCCGCGGAAAAAACGGTGAAAACCTGGTAATCAAGGTTCCCGTAGGCACCCTTGTAAGGGAGGTTGAAACCGGCCGCATAGTTGCGGATATGAATAAGCCCGGACGCGAAAGGGTAGTTCTCCACGGCGGACGCGGCGGCAAGGGCAATGCACGTTATGCAACCCCCACCCGTCAGGCTCCCAAGTTTTGCCAGCCCGGGCAGAAGACCGTTGAACATGAGGTGGAGCTGGAGCTTAAGACCATTGCGGACGTTGGACTTGTGGGCCTGCCCAATGTTGGCAAGAGCACCATACTTTCCGTGCTGACCAGCGCGAAACCCAAGATTGCCAATTATCACTTTACCACTCTTACCCCCAATCTGGGCGTGGTAAAGCGCTATGAAGAAACCTTCGTTCTCGCTGATATTCCCGGCCTTATCGAAGGTGCGGCAGAAGGCGCAGGTTTGGGTCATGACTTCCTCAGGCATGTTGAGCGCACCCGTATGCTTGTGCATGTTGTGGATATGTCCGGCTGCGAAGGCCGCGATCCCATGGAGGATTACAAGCAGATAAACGAGGAACTGAGTAAGTTCAGCGAAAATCTTGCGGCATTGCCCCAGATGGTTGCGGCAAACAAGATGGATATTACCGGCGCAGAGGATAACCTTGAGCTGTTCTGCGAGGAGCTTAAGGAAATGGGTCAGGATGTAATGGTATTCCCCGTATCCGCTGCCACCGTATCCGGCTTTGATGCCCTGCTTGACCAGGTGGTAAAAACCCTTGCCACACTGCCCAAGCCCCTTGAGTACGATGAAGATGAGATTACCGAAGGCTATAAGTATGAGCCCGGTTTTGAAATCAATATGGAAGACGGCGTATTTGTGGTTACCGGCGGCAGCGTAGAGTATCTGCTGGATACTACCTATGCAGAGGATGACGAATCCATGCGCCGTTTCCAGCAGTTCCTTATCCGCGAAGGCATTATTGATGCCCTCCGTGAGGCGGGAGCCACCGAAGACAGCACTATCCGCATGGGTGAGTGGGAATTTGACTTTATAGAATAACTTAGGAGAGGTTGCATATGCTTACAGGCAAACAGAGAGCGGCCCTCAGGGCCATGGCAAACACCCTTCAGCCGGTATTTCAGATAGGCAAGG
>JAZNUG010000006.1:0-11125 GCA_045592165.1 Clostridia bacterium
AGATCAATTCCAACTCATTATTCTCAAGTTTGTTGTAAAGCGCGCACATCGGACAGCCACAGCTCGCATCGTCGCGCGAGGCTTCAAACGCTTCGTTTACGGGTATGGTATAGATCTGTTCCATCTTGTCCTCCAATATGACCACAAAAATTCATTTTATATTATACAACAAATTTTTTGCTTGTGCAAGCCGAAAACGCAAAAATTCACAAAGCACCACCGGTCCTCCCTCTGCCGTACAGGCTCAGCTGGATGGCGGTAAGGTATGCTACAGCGTAGGTTACAACATTGACATGCTGGCTGTTGCCCCCACCGCTGCTCTGACCTCCGCTCAGAACAACTGGTCCGTACTGTACACTGCAGTAATCGGTCAGTTCCTGGCTGATGGCACCATCCCCGTAGACTATGCTGCCGGCGCTGCTGACGGTGCAGTTATGATTTCCGCTCTGGGCGAGAGCTGCGCAGCAGGCACTCAGGAAGCCGTTGATGCCGCTTGGGCCGGCCTGAAGGATGGCTCTGTAAACGTATTCGATACCGCTAACTTCACCGTAGGCGGCGAGGCTGTTACCACCGCTCTGGCTCTTGATACCGATGGCGACTGGGTAAACGATACTGCTGAAGCTATCGTAGACGGTATCTTCCAGGAGTCCGTACATCGCAGCGCTCCCTACTTCGCTCTGCGTGTAGACGGCATCACCGAACTCAACTAAATCCTTGCTAATAAGAGGGAGAAGCGGGGAACCGCTTCTCCCCCCTTATCCTTAAAAATTCATTCGTCTATTATTTCATTCCTTTTTCACACAATATTTTCGATTTCATCTCCCGATTCTTTCATTTTTTAAATACGGGCCTTTCCTATATATTCCGGAAAGGCGGAAAGGATGTCCCAGTTGGAAACGAATAAAGCTGTCCAAATGGTGAATATTACCAAGACCTTTGGCCCCCTCGTAGCCAATGACAAGGTCTGCCTGGATATCCACAAAGGAGAAATTCTCTCTCTGCTGGGGGAAAACGGCAGCGGTAAGACCACCCTCATGAATATGCTTTCCGGCATATATCTCCCCGATAGCGGCCAGATATTTGTTGACGGAAAAGAAGTAAGCATAGCCTCCCCCAGAGATGCGTTCAATCTGCGTATCGGTATGACCCATCAGCACTTCAAGCTGGTGCCCGTACTGACCGCTGCTGAAAACATCATACTTGGCTTGAATGAAAACCGTCTTGTAGATCTCAAAACCGTTGCGACCCGCGTAAAGGAAATATGCGACCGTTATGGCTTTGTTGTAGAACCCTACAAGAAGGTATACGATATGTCGGTATCCGAAAAGCAGACCCTTGAAATAGTCAAAGTGCTGTACAGGGGCGCGGATATACTCATTCTGGATGAGCCTACCGCTGTACTTACTCCTCAGGAAACCGACAGACTGTTTGCCGTTATGCGCAACATGAAGGCAGACGGCAAGTCCATTGTAATCATCACCCATAAGCTACACGAGGTAATGGATATATCCGACCGCGTTGCGGTACTTCGCAAGGGCCAGTACATCGGTGATATTGCAACCTGCGACACCAACCCCCAGCAGCTCACCGACATGATGGTGGGCCGTGCGGTATCCCTTAACATCGACAGGCCGGAACCCAAGGATGTGCGTGAGTGTCTGGTTGTAAAGGATCTTACCGTGCTGGATATCGATGGCGTAAAGAAGCTGGATAAGGTATCCTTTACCGCATACGGCGGTGAGATACTGGGCATAGCCGGTATATCCGGTTCCGGCCAGAAGGAGCTTCTTGAGGCCATAGCCGGCCTGCAGAAGGTGGAAGCCGGCAGCAGCATGCTGTATACCGCCATGGATTCCGATAAGGCTGTAGAGCTTGCGGGATGCAACTCCATGGATATCAAGAAAATGGGCGTGCGCAGCGCATTTGTGCCTGAGGATCGCCTTGGCATGGGCCTTGTAGGCAGCATGAGCATACCTGACAACATGATGCTCCGTACCTACGGCAACGGCCGCTCCATCTTTACCGACCGCAAGTCCCCCAGGGGTATGGCAGAAAAGGTGGTAGAGGAGCTGCAGGTTATGACTCCCGGCCTGAATGCTCCCGTTCGCCGTATGTCCGGCGGTAACATCCAGAAGGTTCTGGTAGGCCGCGAAATAGCCGCCAATCCTTCCCTGCTGATGACTGCCTACGCAGTCCGCGGTCTGGATATCAATACTTCCTACACTATTTACCATCTGCTCAATGAGCAGAAGCAGCGCGGCGTAGCTGTAATGTATGTAGGTGAAGACCTTGACGTATTGCTTGAGCTGTGCGACAGGATTCTGGTACTGTGCGCAGGCAAGGTCAGCGGCATAGTTGACGGCCGCAGCGCCAAGAAAGAAGAAGTGGGTCTGCTGATGACTCACCTCGGACAGGAGGAAGAAGCATGAAAAAAGAAGGCAGAGAACCCCTCGTCCGCATATCCAAGCGGGGCGAAATGGCTCGCGGCAAGGCATGGGGAATAAGGCTGATTGCAGTAGCACTTTCCCTTATAGTCTGTGCGTTCATAATATTCGCCATAGTTAAGCTGAATCCTCTCCACGTTTACGGCGCTATGTTTGAGGGCGCATTCAGCACCTCAAAGCGTATGTGGGTTACTATCCGCGATACCATGATGCTGCTGTGTATTGCCATCGGTCTTGCTCCTGCGTTCAAGATGAAGTTCTGGAACATCGGCGCTGAGGGCCAGATTCTGGTAGGCGGTATTGTATCCGCAGCCTGCATGATCTACATCGGAACTGATCTTCCTCTTGTGCCCATGCTGCTGCTGATGCTGGTTGGCAGTATGGCTGCAGGCGCAATCTGGGGTCTTATCCCCGGTATGCTCAAGGCAAAGTGGAATACCAACGAAACCCTGCTCACCCTGATGATGAACTACATAGCCATACAGATAACCTCATTCTTCGTGGCTAAGTGGGAAAATCCTTACGGCTCCAATACCGTAGGCATCATAAACTCCCGCAATCAGGCAGGTTGGTTCCCCGAAATATTCGGTCAGGCTTACACTCTTAACGTAATCATCGTTATGCTGCTGGCAGTGGGTATGTATCTGTACCTTAACTACTCCAAGCAGGGCTACGAAATTGCAGTAGTAGGCGAAAGTGAAAACACCGCCCGCTATGCCGCAATCAACGTTAAGAAGGTTATTGTCCGCACAATGGCTCTCTCCGGTGCCCTCTGCGGTATCGCAGGCTTCATAGCTGTTGCCGGCGCAAGCCATACCATCTCCACCAGTACCGCCGGCGGACGCGGCTTTACCGCCATCATCGTATGCTGGCTTGCAAAGTTCAATTCCTTCGTAATGGTACTCATTGCGGCTCTGCTGGTGTTCTTTGAAAAGGGCGCCATAGAGATAGCCTCCCGCTACAATCTGAATAACCACGTATCCAATATGATAACCGGCATAATCCTCTTCTTCATACTGGGCAGTGAGTTCTTCATCAACTATAAGGTCAAATTACGCAGCAAGGAGGAGGCAAAATAATGGGTCAGATAATTGCTCTTATACAGGCTGCAGTAGTATTCGGCACAGTTATAATGTTCGGCGCCGTGGGCGAGATAATCACCGAAAAGTCCGGTAACCTTAACCTGGGCGTTCCCGGTATCATGTATCTCGGCGGCATATGCGGACTTATGGGCGCATTCTACTATGAAATGGGCAACCCTGAGCCCAATGCCCTCATGTGCGTAATCATCGCTCTGGCATGCGCCTTCCTGGCAGCTATGGCAGGCGGCCTTATCTTCAGCTTCCTTACCATCACCCTCAGGGCAAATCAGAACGTTACCGGTCTTACCCTTACCATCTTCGCCGGCGGTTTCGCCAACTTCTTTGGCGGCTCCCTCAACAAGCTGGCAGGCGGCGTAGGCCAGATCAACGTTGCTGCCACCAGCGCAGCCTTCCGTAAGGTACCCGAGATCTTTGGACAGTGGGGCGATGTGGGCGTACTGCTTTCCGCCTTCGGCTTCATGGTATACCTTGCCCTGATACTTGCAGTGCTGATGCACTGGTTCCTCAACAAGACCAGCGTTGGCCTTAACCTCCGCGCCGTGGGCGAAAGCCCCGCCACTGCGGACGCTGCAGGTATTAACGTAACAAGATATAAGTACCTTGCCACCTGTATTGGTGCCGGTATCTCCGGTCTTGGCGGTCTGTACTACGTAATGGACTACACCAAGGGCACATGGGACAGCGACGGCGGTATCGAGCGTCTGGGCTGGCTGGCCGTAGCTCTGGTAATATTCACCACCTGGAAGCCCAAGCGCAGTATCTGGGGTTCATACCTGTTCGGTATGCTGTTCTGGCTGTATTTCTACATTCCCGGCCTTACCAGAAGCTCTCAGGAGATTTTCAAGATGCTGCCTTATCTGGTAACCGTAATCGTACTTATTGCCATCTCCATGAGGCACAACAGGGACGACCAGCCCCCTGCACATCTGGGTCTGCCCTATTTCCGCGAGGAAAGATAATAAGCACAATACCGAAAAAGCGGCTTATGCCGCTTTTTCTTTTTTTTCATCGTGGAATTAATCAGGATGGAATATTTCGCAGAAAAATGGTATAGTGTATGCATAACATTTAGGAGGTCTTTTTCTTATGATGATCGGTGTAGGTGTACTTGCGCTGCTGGCGCTGGTATTCGCTCTGATAGATGCCCGCAGTGTACATGGCAGATGGGAAATAGGCGTTGCTGCCTGTTCCTTTGTGGGCGGTATTCTGCTGGCAATATGGACAAACTCCAAAACTGCCCTTGAACTGGGCGGCTACTTTGGGCTGGAGCTGAGCGGCGGCGCAGTGAGCGCGGTGGACTTTGCCATTATCGTTGTTATATTCTTCCTTGCCTGCTATGCGCTGGCTTCTCTGGTGGGCGGCTTTATCAGCCCCCTCAAGAAGGGCGATAAGTTCAATAATTCCTTCCTCAGGCTTATTGCATTTGGCCTCTGTGCTGTGGTTGGCGTTGCATGCCTTGGCTACTTCATGTTCATAACCGGCAAGACCATGGTGGATGGCGGTGGCAAACAGCTGGGCAGCCTTGCAATGATAGCCGTAGGTGTGGTTTATCTGCTTATTGGCATCGGCGGCATTGCCCAGTGGAACGGCCGCAGGAAACGTATTTCCAGGGAAAAGGCCGAGATCAAGGCTGCTGCAGAGGCAATTGCAAAGGCAGTGGAAGAATAGTTTTACAATAAATTTTAATAATTTGTTCATTGACATGTCTTAAAAGCATGGTATAATAAGCGCCGTTCGTAAAAGACGGCGCATTATTTTTAGAAAGGAAAGCCTGCGTAAATACAGGTGATATATAAGATTATGGAAGGATTTTTTACCTGGCTGGATGCTTTTCTCAATAGCGGCAGTATCTGGGTATATGTGTTGATACTTGTGGGTAAGGTGATGGAGGTTTCCATGGGCACCCTCCGCATAGTGCTTATCAATCGAGGCGAACGCCTTAAGGGCAGCATAATCGCCTTTGTTGAAATCAGCTTCTGGCTGGTGATCGCAAGCAGCGTACTGGAGGGCTGGAAGCAGGATGTATTCAAGGGCGTGACATATGCCCTGGCCTATGCCTGCGGAAATTATGCGGGCTCCTGGCTGGATGAAATGTTGGCTTTTGGCCTGTCCTCCCTGCAGATAGTAGTTCCTACCCTTGAGGAAACCAAAAAGCTTTCTCTTTATCTCCAGTCCCTTGGCTATGGCATAACCTCCATAGATGTAAAGGGAAGAAATGCAGATGATCACTACATGCTGCTGATGATGATCAAGCGAAAGACCCTCAAGACGGTAATGGATGAAATACAGCAGTTCTGTCCTGCGGCTATGATAACCGTAAGCGACGTAAAGGCGGTTCGCGGCGGATACATGCGCAGCGGCGGCAAGCGCAGAGGTGCTCTGAATAAGTAAATCAAAAAAATGAAGGAAAGGCACGGCATGGGCTGTGCCTTTTTATTATAAAAAGCGGCGGAGGAACATAAAGATGAATACATGCATATAAAATGCATAAAAAGTCGTGCGATACAGCCATTTATGCATAAAAAGACCGAAAAATACATAAAAATATAAATAAATTTGCAAAAAGGCCTTTACAAATGCAGTTTGGCGTGTATAATTAAACATGTGCTCGGGAAACACCGGCACGATCAAACAGCAAACATTAATTTTTAAATATTTGGAGGAAAAAACAATGAAGAAACTGTTTGCACTGGTAATGGTACTTTGCATGGCTCTTAGCCTTGTAGCCTGCGCTGCCCCCGCCGCAGAAGAAGCTCCCGTTGAGGAAGCTCCCGCTGTAGAAGAAGCTCCCGTAGAGGAAGCTGCTGTAGAAGAAGCTCCTGCTTACACCCTCGTTGAGGATGGCAAGCTGCTGGTAGCCCTCAGCCCTGACTTCTCCCCCATGGAGTTTGTTGACACTTCCAAGTCCGGTCAGGATCAGTACGTTGGCTTTGACGTATCTCTCGCCAAGTTCATCGCTGAGCAGCTGGGCGTAGAGCTTGAGATCAAGCCCATGTCCTTCGATGCCTGCCAGGCTGCCGTTCAGATGGGTGCCGTTGATATGTCCATCTCCGGTTTCTCCTGGACCGAAGAGCGTGCTGCTAACTTCTGCCTCTCCGATTACTACTATGCCGGCGAAAATGAGACTGAGCAGACTGTAATAGTTCCCGCTGACAAGGCTGGCACCTATGCCACCGTTGAAGACTTCTCCGGCCTCAAGATCGGCGCTCAGGGCGCATCCCTCCAGGAATCCCTCTGCAACTCCAACTTCGAAGGCATCGCCACCATCGAGATCTTCAAGGATATCAACGATGCAGTTCTGGCTCTTAAGACCGGCAAGATCGACGCTGTAGCAGTTGCCACCGGTAACGGCGAGGCCATCATCGCCAACAACCCCGATGTAGGCATGTCCGGCTTCGTATTCGAGATTGACGAATCCGCTGAGAACAACGTTATCATGCTGAACAAGAACTCCGAAGCTCTCACCGCTAAGGTTAACGAGCTCCTGGCAGTGGCCTACGAGTCCGGCTACTACGGAGAGTGGTACGCAGCAGCTCAGGAACTGGCTGGTATCGAGACCGCCGCTGACGTATCCTACGATGACGAGGGCAATGTTGCCTAATCCAAAAGCCTTATAAAACTTCAGTCAACCGGCAAAGCCTTATGACTCTGCCGGTTGAATTGCGTAAATAAGCCACCCCCCGACCTTAAGGAGGTAACCGTGACCTTTCAAACTTTCTGCGAAAATGTAGTAAAAATCATGACCCAGTACTGGGACGTGTTCCTTATAAAGGGTCTTAGCATCACCATTTCCCTTTCTATTATCGCTGTATTCTTCGGCGCCATACTGGGCGCGCTCCTTGCCCTGGGCAAGATGAGCCGCTTTAAGCTGCTCCGCGGCATTATCACCGCCTTTATCGAGGTCATCCGCGGCACACCTATACTGCTTCAGCTGTATATTTTCTATTTTATTTTGCCCATGGCGCTGCCTGCGCTCAATATCGAGACCTATCCCAGCATTGCCGTGGCGCTGGTAGTCAACAGCTCAGCCTATGTATCCGAAGTTATCCGCTCCGGTATACAGGCCGTTGACAAGGGGCAGACCGAGGCTGCCCGCAGCCTGGGCCTCAACAAGACTCAGACCATGATCAAGGTAGTTCTTCCTCAGGCGGTAAAGAACATACTTCCGGCTCTGGGCAATGAGTTTATCATGATAATCAAGGAAACCTCCCTTGCTTCCACCTTCTTCGTAGGCGATCTTATGACCTCCTACCTGACCGTAAGGGGTGCAACCTTCCTGGCTATCGAGTCCCTGTTCATCGTCGGCGTTATCTACTTCGTGCTGACCTTTGCACTCAGTAAGCTTGTAGGTCTCTACGAGAACAAGCTTAAGAGCGCAGAATAATTCCAAAGGAGGATAAGAATAATGAGCAAAAAAACAAACAGCAACATAATCACCTCCGTATGGAATGAGGGAGATCCCGTTATCCGCACCGAAGGCCTTGTAAAGAACTTCGGCAAGCTGCAGGTTCTCAAGGGCATAAACGAAGAAATCAAAAAGGGCGAAGTCGTTTCCATTATAGGTCCTTCCGGCTCCGGCAAGAGCACCTTCCTGCGCTGCCTGAATCTCCTTGAGCAGCCCACCGGCGGCAAGATATTCTTTGAGGGCGTGGATATTACCGATCCTAACGTGGATATAAACCTGCATCGTCAGAAGATGGGCATGGTATTTCAGCAGTTCAATGTTTTCCCCAATATGTCCGTTAAGGAAAACATCACCATGGCTCCCGTGCTCCTTAAGAAAAAGACTCAGGAAGAAGCCGACGCCATGGCAGAAGATCTGCTCAACCGTGTAGGTCTCATTGAAAAGATCAACGAGCGTCCTACCCGCTTGTCCGGCGGCCAGAAGCAGCGTCTTGCCATAGTGCGTGCGCTGGCTATGGAACCCAATGTTATGCTCTTTGACGAGCCCACCTCCGCCCTTGACCCCGAGATGGTAGGCGAGGTTCTGGATGTTATAAAGCAGCTGGTAAAGGCTGGCATGACCACCGTTATCGTTACCCATGAAATGGGCTTTGCCCGTGAAGTAAGCGACAGAGTGCTGTTTATGGATGAGGGCATCATAGTCGAGCAGGGCAAGCCCGAGGACATCTTCAATAATCCTCAGGAAGCACGTACCAAGAGCTTCCTCAGCAAGGTACTGTAATTATGGATAAGCTGCAGGCTATCAGCACAATAGATCGGGACGCAAAGGTATTCACCTCCGTCAGTGATGAAATATGGGGATATGCGGAGCTGTCTCTGCAGGAGTATAAATCTGCGGATTGCTACGAAAAGGCTCTGACTGAAGCGGGTTTCAAAGTTACCCGCGGCCTTCACGGCATAGAAACCGCTGTGGTTGGCGAGTTTGGTTCCGGCAGGCCTGTGATAGGCATACTGGGAGAATATGATGCCCTGTCCGGCCTTTCTCAGAAGAGCGGCATAGCCGAGAAACAGTGTGAGCCCGGCATGGAAACCGGACACGGCTGCGGTCATCACCTTCTTGGCGCAGGCTCCTTTGCTGCTGCATGTGCAGTTAAGGAATACCTTGAAGCAACCGGCAAGCCCGGCACCGTGATATTCTACGGCTGCCCCGGCGAA
Organism: Clostridia bacterium; assembly: GCA_045592165.1. GTDB lineage: Bacteria > Bacillota > Clostridia > Christensenellales > CAG-138 > SFEL01. Next base: position 9,167 of record JAZNUG010000006.1, read on the forward strand.
GAGGGCGGCGCAGCAAAGGCGTTCTTTGCAAAGGAATTGGAATTCACCAAGCTGGATGCTGCCTTCAGCTGGCATCCCGGTTCTGACAATCAGGTTTTCACCGGCAGCTGTATGTCCTGCATACAGACGGAATACGCCTTCCATGGCATCGCTGCCCACGCAGCAGGGGAGCCGGATCAGGGCAGAAGTGCGCTGGATGCAGTAGAGCTTATGAATATAGGCGTTCAGTTCCTCCGCGAGCATATGGGACGTGACGCCTCCATCCATTATGCGATTACGGATGGCGGCGGCCCCTCTCCCAATGTGGTTCAGCCCTTTGCAAAGGTGCTGTACATGGTGCGCGAGGCCAGTGTTCATAAGGCAATGAAACTGCAGCAGCGTGTGGATAAGATTGCGGATGCTGCTGCTATGATGACGGAAACCACAGTAAGCCGCAGATTTATTGACGGCACCTCCAATACCGTAATAAACAAGGGTATGGAGAAGCTGCTGTACGATAACTTTAAGCTTGTGGGTGTGCCTTCATACACCTCCGATGAATGGATATTCATGGAACAGCTTATGGCCACCTACTCCGAGCAGTATGCGGGCTGCCTGCCCGGTACTGCCGGCGAAGCAGGGGATGAGCTGATGAAGGCCGAGGTATCCAAACTCAGCAACAACGGCAAAAAGGCCATCAATGATTTCCTTATGCCGGAATTCACCTCCTGCCTTACATTCCCCGGCTCGACCGACGTGGGCGATGTAAGCTGGCAGACCCCTACAGGGCAGATCAACGTGGTAACATGGCCCAGCCTTTGCCCGGCCCATTCCTGGCAGGCTGTTGCCGCAGGCAAGAGCTCCGTTGCCCATAAGGGCATGCTTACCGCAGGTAAGGTTCTTGCTGCCGCCGCAATAGATATAATTGATAATCCTGCAATCCTTAAGCCCATCCGTGAGGAATTTGAAATCCGCACAAAGGAAGGCTTCCTTTCTCCCATACCCGATGGGGCAAAGCCTGAAATCGTATAAAACTCAAGCCCCGAAGGTGAATATCCTTTCGGGGCTTTTATTTGGTTTTTCCATAGCTTGACAGGTCATTTCCGGGGAAATATTATAGTCATATAAAGAAGAAAACAGGGGAAATATACATGAAACTCTGGCTGAATGCCCTGATAAAATACATATCCGGCCTTATCATGATGGGATTATTGCTGTTCCTGCCCGCCGGAACACTGAATTACAGGGGTGGATGGCTGTTTATAGGGCTGCTGTTTATTCCCATGCTGATATTGGGTGTGGTTCTGCTGATAGAGGCTCCTGACCTTCTTGCAAAACGGCTTAACGCAAAGGAAAAGCAGGCTGCCCAAAAGGGTGTGGTGGCCGCGGCGGGGCTGGTTTTTCTCGGGGTGTTTATTCTGGCGGGGCTGGATTTTCGCTATGGATGGACAAACGTGCCTGCTTGGCTGGTATGGGTTTCTGCAGTGATAATGCTGCTGAGTTATGGAATGTATGCTGAGGTAATGCGGGAAAACGCATACCTTTCCCGTACCGTGGAGCTTCAGCAGGGTCAGCAGCTGATAGATACCGGCCTTTACAGCATAGTCCGGCATCCCATGTACACCTCCACTGTATTGCTGTTTCTCAGCATGCCGCTGGTGCTGGGGTCGTGGGCCGCGTTTTTCCTGATGCTGCTTTACCCGGCAGTAATAGTTTTCCGCATAATCAACGAAGAAAAGCTGCTGACAGAGGGCCTTGAGGGATATGCCCAATACAGGCAGCGGGTAAAATATAGACTGCTGCCATTCATATGGTAAATAAAAAACCGCTTTCCATGGGAAGGCGGCTTTTTTAAAAAAGATTTTATTTGGCTTGTTTACTGTTCCTGCGCAGCCACAAGTGCGCGGCACTCACCCTCCAGACGGAGAGCTTCCTTCATCTGGGCAGCCATATCCACACGGGTGGGCTGACCGTTATCCA
>JAZNUG010000007.1:0-1930 GCA_045592165.1 Clostridia bacterium
AGTGGGTAGTAAACGACCACTATACCCTTGAGTATAACGAGAACTACTGGGGCGAAGAGCCCAGCGTCAAGAAGATGATAGTTTCCATCATCCCCGATGCTTCCACCCAGAACCTGATGTATCAGAACGGCGAGCTGGATATTATCGACCTTGAGTATCTGGATTCCGCAATCGTAGAGTCCACCTACAAGACCAACTACGCCGACAGCATCATCGCCGGTTCCCGCGTGGGCCTTACCTATCTGGCCATGAACGCAAACCATGAATTCCTCTCCGATGTAAACGTACGCAAGGCTGTTCAGATGGCCATTGACGTTGACGCCATCATCGCTTCCGTATATGCAGGCGATGCTATTCCCGAGAGCGGCATTATCCCCACCGGCGTATGGGGCCATAACGATTCTCTTGAGCGTCCTGCCTATGATGTTGAAGGCGCAAAGGCTCTGCTGGCAGAGGCCGGCTATGCCGAGGGTGAGATCTCCTTTGAACTGGCAATGGACTCTTCCTCCTCCAGCAACACCCAGCTGGTATACCAGATCGTTCAGCAGTATCTGAAGGCCATCGGAATCAACGCCGAAATCGCCACCTATGACGAGTCTTCCTGGCTGGATCTTCGCAAGTCCGGCGAAATGGATTCCTTCATCGCCAACTGGACCATGGACTACAACGATCCTGCTAACATCATGTTCACCTTCTTCGGCAGCGAGGAAAAGACCAAGATCAGAAGCCTCAACTATGCTGACGAAGCCATCATGGCCCGCGTAGCTGCCGCTTCCTCCATCACCGACGATGCCGCCCGTATGGCAGAGTATCAGGCTCTGGAGCAGAAGATCGTGGTTGAGGATGCCGCATGGGTACCCCTCCTTGGCAATATGCACCTGTTTGCTCTGGGTCAGAGGGTAGCGGACTTCGTTCCCTACTGGGCAGGCTACAGCAACTTCTACGCTAAGGACGTAGTGCTCAACTAATAATCAGCCGATTAACAATATGCATTAAAATGTGCATAAGGGTATCTGAAAGCAGATGCCCTTATGCTCATGTGAGGGGATATAACAATGTTGATGAGTATCTTAAAACGAATAGGGCAGACAGCTCTTATACTGATAGGCGTAGCGCTGCTTATCTTTATAATGCTGCGCATAATTCCCGGCAACGCCATAATTACCATGATGGGCGAGCATGCCAATCCGGAGGCGATTGTCCGCATGACCGCAGAGCTGGGTTTGGATCAGCCCATATACGTCCAGTTCTGGAGGTATATCACCGGCGTATTTTCCGGTGACCTCGGCACAAGCTACTCACTCAACCGCAGCGTATCCGAGCTTATTTCCACATCCTTCCCCAATACCTTCCGCCTTGCAATAGCGGCGGCGCTGTTTGCATGGACGCTGGGCATTGTCTGCGGAATAATCGCCGCAGTTAAAAAGAACGGTATACTGGATCATCTCTTTATGGGCGTATCCCTCCTTGGCGTATCCGTGCCTGTGTTCATGGTGGCAATGGTGCTGCAGTATCTGCTCGCCTATAAGCTTCAGCTGTTCCCTATATCCTCCGGCTCCGCAGGCTGGATAGGCTATGTGCTGCCTGCAATAGCACTTGGCTGGAATTCCGCAGGAAGCATATCCCGCCTTACCCGTTCCACCCTGCTCGAGGTGCTTCAGGAAGACTACATCGATACCGCCCGCGCAAAGGGCTACAAGCAGCTTGCTGTAATTATGCGGCACGCTTTGAGAAATGCCGTGCTTCCGGTTATCACCATGATGGCGGTGCAGCTTTCCTCACTGCTTTCCGGCGCAGTAATCTGCGAAACCATATTTTCCATCAATGGCATTGGCCGTCTTGCCGTGCAGGCCATTGACGGACGTGACATACCGCTGCTGCAGGGAACCATACTGTTCTCCACGGCGCTGGTAATACTGGGCAACCTTGT
>JAZNUG010000008.1:0-5528 GCA_045592165.1 Clostridia bacterium
GTTCGCCGTCCTCATTGCGCTCCTGCTCGATCTGCTCGATCTTTACATTGCCCAGAGTCATGACGTTTACGTCGCTGTCTTCGCTGGTAAGGTATGCCATGGTGCCGGATACGGCTATGCCGGCCAGCAGTACTACCACCAGAGCGACAGAAAGAATCTTCTTCATCTTTTCTTCCCCTTTTTATTTTTTGTTCCTGTATGAATGGTCATCCTTACCACACAGTAATTTATTTATATATATTTTTATCATAATGAAAATTGTCAACATTTGCAATATGTAAATAATATTTTTAGCTTGCATTTTATCAATTCATATTTTTTGCAAACTAAATATATTTTCGTGCAAATATATGGTAAAAAATGTTTTTTCTGCGGCAAATAAAAAAGAGCGGCCCTTTTGGACCGCCCTGTTAAACCGTATTCGCTGTTAGATGGGCAGCTCGATGTGAATGCCCTTGCCCTCGGCGATGTTGAGAACCAGTACGCCGCCGCATACCTTTACCTCTGCGCCCTCTACGGAGCCGCCAACGGCTACTTCGGCTGCGGGAGCGGCCTCAGCGGCGGGAGCTTCTTCGGCCTCGGCGCCGCCCTCGTTGATGCCCTCTACCTTTTCGGCAGTGAGGGGAGTGAGGGAATCATAGGTGCCGGTGAGCTTGGCATTGAGAACCTGACCGATGGTCAGAGCGCCGGTGATATCCAGCAGGCCGGTCTCGATGAGGTCGTCGAAGATGGCGGGATCTTCAAGGTTGTGCTCAGTGATGGTGATACCGGCTTCTGCGCGGCAGCACAGAACTGCAGGCTGTTCCTTATTGGCAAGTGCGTATTCCAGGGAAATGGACATGTGTGTTTCTCCTTTTATGTTGTATTTTTGCAATGTTTTGGGTATTTACGTACACAACTATAATATCATGTATGTATTTTTCTGTTAAATTCAGATAAATGATATAAAACAGGCGTTATTGTTTTTACAGATAACACATTATGCCATTTTCCCAAATAACCGGCAGGTGCAAATTTTTAAAAAAGGGCATACTACATCAAAAGAACGCCCGGCGGATACATCCGGGCCTGTTACAGGAGTTTTGCCCATGGAAAACACAGCAAAGACAAATTATATGAGAGGGTTTATTCCCTATGCTCTGGCGGCTCTGCTGGTGGGGCTGGTGGGAGGATTTTCCACTGTGCTGGGTCCCGCTTTTGTAAGCGACCTTGGCCTGCCCTACAACAACGCCACATGGACTGCCCTTGCCACCGCCATGTCCACCGCTGCCTGCGCCCCTATACTGGGCAAGCTGGGAGATGCCATCGGCCGCAGAAAAACCCTGATGCTGGGTATATTGGTATATACCCTTGGCAACCTTCTTACCGCCATTGCCCCAAGCCTGCTGTTTATGCTGATTGCCCGCTTTGTGGTGGGCATAGGCTCCGCTGCCATCGCCCCTGTGGTTATGGCATACATCGTATCGGATTTTCCTCCCAGCCGCATCGCAAAGGGCTTTTCCCTGTATATGATACTGTCCAGCGGGTCGGTGGTATTCGGCCCCACATTGGGCGGCCTGCTTATCGACGGATACGGCTGGCGGATCATGATGTGGGTATGCGTTGGCATTTGTGCCGTAATTTTCGCCGCCTGCCTGTTCTTCAAGGAGCACAACATTCCCTCACCAAAGGCGCTTGCCGGCTTTGACCGGCTCGGCGGAGCATTGGTGCTGGTGTTTTTCAGCCTTGTGCTGTGCGTCCCCTCCTTCGGGCAGAATTTTGGCTGGAGTTCATCGCCCTTTATAATTGTGCTGATTGCCGCAGCCATATCCCTGCTGTGCCTCATCTATGCTGAAAAGCGGGCGGTTAACCCAATACTCCAAGGCAGCTTTATGGCCCGCAAGGCATTTCTGCTGTCCGTAGCCGCTCTGTTTCTCACCCAGGGCCTGATGCAGGCAAACATGACCAACATAATCGTTTTTCTCATGTACACCCAGCCTGAGAATACCATCATCTCCAGCTATTCCATATCCATAATGTACATCGGCATGGCTCTGGGCGCCCTGCTGCTGGGACCGCTGGCGGATAAGAGAGAACCCAAGCTGGTGCTTACATTCTCCCTTCTGCTTACAGGTGCAGGCTGCGGACTGATGCTGCTGTTTACCCAGAATGCATCCGTGCTGATACTTGCCCTGTCCCTGGGCATACTGGGCTTTGGCCTTGGAGCAAACGGCACCATATTCATGAAGGTGGCCCTTTCCGGCGTACCCTCCGAAAAAGCCGGCGCCGGCACAGGCACATACGGCCTCTTCCGGGACCTTGCCGCGCCCTTCGGCGTTGCGGTGTTTGTGCCCATGTTCACAAACCGCATCACCGCCGAGATTGCTGCAGGCGCATCAGAATCCGCCGCAGCGGTGGCGTCCATACGAACGCTTGCGGTAGTGGAGCTGATATGCATAGCGGCGGGCATAGCGGTGGTTCAGCTGCTGCCGCGGATACACAGCAAATAAAAAAGGGTCTATTGCCCCTTTTTTTATTTGCCGCGCTTTGCGTAGTCCTCGTCGATATCCTTTTTCCAATCCGCACTCATGGGCATGCTGTGACGCACCCTGCAGATCGCCTCATTTACCACCCTGTAATTAAGCACGGTGCCGATGCTGTCGCTGTGATAATTCACCGATCTGTCTTCGCTTATGCCGAAGCGGGCAGCGGTTTCCACCGCATCGATATTCGCCCCGAGGAACAGGAATTCCCAGCCGTACCTGCTCTTTTGCCGCTCAATCATTTCCTTCACCCTGTCGCTGGTATACTGATGACTGGAATTTTCCATACCGTCGGTGGTGATTACAAACATGGTATGCTCGGGAATGTCTTCCTCCCTCGCATATTTGTGTACATTGCCGATGTGGTGTATCGCCCCGCCGATGGCGTCAATCAGGGCTGTACTTCCGCCCACCCGATACTGTCTGCGGGTCATAGGGGCAATATCCTTCACGTTTACCCTGTCGTGAATCACGCTGCTTGTGTGATTGAACAGCACTGTGGAAATCAGAGCTTCTCCCGCTTCTTCCTTCTGCTTCTGAATCATGGAATTGAAGCCGCCGATGGTGTCCTGCTCCAGCCCTGCCATGGAGCCGCTGCAGTCCAGTATAAATACAATCTCGGTAAGACCTTTCTTCATATCAAATATCCTCCTTAAACAAAATATGACCGCAAGCTCATTGCTTACAGTCATATTGTACGAAATATTCGGTATGATCCGGTCGCATGGCAAGCGACAAATTACGCCCCCAGCAAATTCTGATCAAAGGCAAACAGCGCCTCGTTTATCTGGAATATGTCATAGTTTTTGTTTTCGATGAAATACTCGATTATTATGTCAAACTTATTTGACCGGGACAGGGCAAAGCCTGCCTTCTGCAGCATATCCTTTGTTTCCTCAAGGCTCAGCTCCAAGGCAATTGCAAAGGCCAATGCTGTGGGCTTGCTGGGCTTATACAGCTTATCCGAGCGTATTTTGGAAAAGAGCTTGCGGTCGATGTTTGCCTTTTTGTAGCATTGGGCATCTGTCATACCCGCCTCATCGATTTTTCTCAGCAGCATTTCGGAAAAGCTTTCATCCAGCCTGCTCAATGCATCCTCGATGGATTCCGTTTTTGCCATTGGAGCCGGCGCCATCATCTCCGGCTTGCAGGACGAGGGTACACAGCAGCTTTCCATGCCGCTGTAATTTTTCCTGCGGAATTTTTCCTCCCGCTCAAGCTCAAAGCGCAGCCGTTCGCTGCGACTGTCAAGGTACTCTGCGGCATACCTGTCGTCGATGTATTCCTCTATATCCGCAAATACCTTGCTGCTTATCTGATAGGAATTTTTATCGAATATGACCATATACACAGTCATTTCATGTTCCATCAGAAATTCGCTTATAGTCTCTATTGCCACCCGCAAAGCCTGATCCTTGGGATAGCCGAATATTCCGGAGGAAATAAGCGGAAACGCCACGGTTTCGCATTCCTTTTCCCGGGCAAGCTCAAGTGAGGTTTTGTAGCAGGAAATCAGAGCCTCCCGCTCGCCATAGCCTCCGCCCATCCAGCGGGGACCCACCGCATGGATAACGTATTTGCAGGGCAGTTTTCCTGCCCCGGTAAGCTTTGCACCGCCTGTGGGACAGCCCCCCAGGGTTTCGCACTCTGCCAGCAATTCAGGACCTGCCGCCCGATGGATGCATCCATCCACACCGCCGCCCCCCAGCAGAGTGCAGTTTGCGGCATTCACAATGGCATCTACCTTCATTTTTGTAATATCATTTCTCACAATATGCAGCGGCATGGCTGCCTCCCTCCGCCCATACGGGGCAACGGTTATTTGTACATATTATAATACATCCCCGTGGAATTTTCAGCAGATTTGCACAATTACAGGCACTTGGAGCCGCGGTAAATTATTAACGTAAACATTTTGCAGATTGAAGAAAATTATTTTTCATTTTTTCGTTGAAACAGGATGAAATTTGTAATATCATTTATGTAGGCACTGTTATGTCCCGATGCGAGCGGCGCTGGCCGTAAACATACATAACAAAATCTATACTAAGTGGAAAGGAATAACACAATGAAGAAACTTCTTTCTATCGCATTGGTTGTTGTTCTGCTGGCCGGCATAGCCGTATCCGGCACCATGGCATACCTTACCAGCGAAGACAGCGACGTAAACGTCATGACTCTGGGCAATGTTGACATTGAGCAGATCGAGCAGGAGTGGAATGCAGACAAGACCGAACTGCAGCCATTCACTCAGGCCAAGCCTCTGTATCCTTATGTAGGTACTTTGGGCTGGGAAAATAAGGAACAAGCCGACGGCGCATATCGTCGCTTCACTATGAAAAACGTAGTGGATAAGTACGTTTCCGTAAAGAACACCGGCAAGTCCGATGCATACGTTCGCACATTAATCGCTCTGGAAATGGGCGATTACACCTACGATGAATTCAACGTGGTTGGTATTTCCATCAATAAGTTTAACGGCACTGAATTCCAGTTTGACGGCGCATGGAATTGGACAGATGATTTCGTTGCTGAAATCGATGGTAAGAACTATAACGTTATGGTTGCCGTGCACGAGGATCCCGTACAGCCCGGCGAAACCACCATCCCCAGCCTGCTGCAGGTATACCTCAGCAAGGATGCTGACAATGATGAAGTTGCAAAGCTGGATGGCAACGGCAACGGCACCTACGACATCCTCGTTTTCTCCCAGGCTGTTCAGACCGAAGGCTTTGCCGATGCACAGACCGCTCTGGACACTGCTTTTGGCAAGACCTCCGAGAAGGCTGCTGAATGGTTCGCAGGCATGAAGGTTCCCGTTGTTGCAGAGGATGCCGAAGCTGCCATCGAAGCTCTTAAGAAGGGCGAAGATGTACTCGTTGACAAATCCGTAGATATCGCCGCAATTGAAACAGCAGAGGGCGAAACTCTTAAGTCGGAGGCCAAGCGGTCTTAGGAAGACAAGAGGCAAGTCCAACTCCTTGGCTCACAGAACGACATGGCTAC
>JAZNUG010000009.1:0-4301 GCA_045592165.1 Clostridia bacterium
GTTCGCCCGGCAATGGGGGGTTCATAAGAGCCTGAACTCACGGAAGCGGTGGGAGCGGGGGTGGGCGGATATGCGAAGGCATCGCCAAACTTTACCGTATCCATCCACTTTTCGCAGTCTGCCTCGGTCTGCAGCAGCTTCCAGCCGCCGATATCGCCCCTTACTGCATTGACAAAGCGGAAGCCCAGCACGATATTTTGGCTCTGGGTTTGTCCCCTATAATCCCACTGGGGAGTAAGATAAACAAAGTAGGTGGTATAGGCGGTATCCTCCCAGCCCGGCTCTGCAATATCCATAAAGGAGGTCATCTTCTCCATTCGGTAAACAGGAGAAGCTGCTTCGAAATAAGCCAGGTGGTCAAGCCGTGTGAACTCCATAACGATTTCGCTGTAGCTGTATTGGAACTGAGTAATAAGATCTCCCAGCCTGCTGCTGTGATATATTGCGTCAGCCGATGCTCTATTTATCATCAGCAGGGTATGCCCCTCATCCAATCTATCAAACTGATCTGGAGCGATATTATACTCTGCCATTGTGCGGGTACGATCAGTACTGTTCAGGTCTATGGAGACCTCGTAATAGGATAAATCTATCCGCTTTCCTGTTTCGCTGAAGGGAGCGGCTATTCTTTCAGCCGCCTGCCATTCGGGGTTTGCTACATTAAATGCAGGCATGGGCTGTACCGCAGTCTGCAAGTACGCAAGTATTTCCTTCTTGTTGGCATCATAATATTCTTGTCCATTTTCATAGTTGTAAACGGAATCTACGCTGGTAAGAGCATTGAACACCATTGCCATTATCTGCCCCTCCAGACCTGTTTCCCTACCAGCCCTAAAGCGGGGCATAAAGCGGCTCACTGCCCTGCGGCCCATGGCGCAAAGCTGACCGTATTCACCCACATGCTCGTGGATGTAGTCGATGGGTACAGATGAATCCTCGGGGCTTGAAACTATTGTGCTGAGGAGTTCATCTATGTTTTCTGTGTTGGCCATGGAAAGACCTATCTGTTCCTCTATTGCTTTCAGCCGTTCCTCACGTCCGATAGAAAAATCCTGTACGTATTCTTCCAGCATCTTAGGCCAGAAGTCCGCCTGATCCTTTGCCAGACCCGTGGCGGTATACCAGCTTTCCTTTGGTATAATCATACCTACTAATTCAATTTCGCCATCCTGCTTTTCACGGAAAGTCAACCTAATAGCAGATTCCCACTCTGCGGATAAACTTAGATCATCCTCAATAATTTCATACTGACGATAGGAAGCAATAATGTAAACGTCCCTAATGCCACTGTTTGCATTCTGCGATACAGCCACAACGTTATATGCAGCTCCCGCCGCATCATATGGCCGCACTATTCCCTGGATGATCTCATTTACATGCCCCAACAATTTATCCCATATGCTTACGGAAACATCATTTCCACTGAGAGTGCGAGGAAGTGCGTAAACCTCGCTGTTGTTTACCAGCGAGGAATTGATTAGCAAATCCATGTCTGAAAGAGTGTATAGGGGGTTTGTTAATAAATCGGATGATACGTCGGAATCAACGTACAGCTCATTATCATATTGTGTGGCTATGCGTTTGCCCGCTTCCGTCATGCAATAATTACTAAGTTTGGAGCCATCGATGGAGTTAATATACAGCTGTTCGTGGTCAGTCCAACCGTCACCGTGATCAATAACAAATTCAACTATCCATGCGGGGAGCAGATACCCTGTATAAGATTCAAACTCGCTCTGCACAACACAGTTTGAAAGCAGGACATTCTTAATCGTCAATGTGCATTCAGGAGAATACTTATCCTTGGTTACAATGGCTATTTCTTCGATTGCCGCCTTAATACTAGCCTTTGCCTCTGCAAAAGTGAGCGGAGGCTGCGTATCGGTAATGGATGCAATTTGCTGAGATGGACTGTACCAGGAGAAAGAAACAATACCGGTTTCATCCGCAAAAATAAGTAAGCGTTCTTTGCGAAGAGGCTCAAATTCATTTTCAAAGTCGGTAAATACGGTGTGGGAAGTTAGAAAAGGAATGGTATCCCTGTCTCCGTCACACCGCATATACCTGAGATACCAGCCTTCAGTCAAAGTATTATTGGAGGGATCAAGCATTCTTGTCTTTTCAATATGAGACAAGCCCATATTGCATATGCCTAATTTATCCATTACGTCTTGAACTTCCTGAATGGCTTCTTCCTGAGATATCTTTACGTTGTCCAGCGTGGTTCCGGCAGGTTCGCCGGTATAAGCATTACCGGCCAATACTGTCTCTTCCGACTGTATAACATATTCATTATTGGCATAAGCGGAAATGGTCGTGTTGCTTTCACGGGTTACCACCTTCCACTGGTTACCGGCTTCATCTTTACATGTGTATTTTGCCATGGGGCTGAATTGTGTTTCGGAGGCATTCTTTGTTTCCGAATAATCCTCCGCAAGCTTTATATCAGAAACACTGCCCATCACAGCCTCTACCGCTCTATTAAGCTTTTCTGTTGTAAAGTCATAATACTCCATTTTATAGACAGGATAGTTTACATACAGGGGAATATCCATTGCCGTATCCACGGTCACGGGCAGCCAGCCGCCTGCGATGTAGCTTTCCTGCCATACCTCGTATTTTTCTTCGGTAACACTGCTCATGTTATTGGAGCTATCCTTGTTGGCTGCAAGCTGTGCAAACAGAGGGGCTGCAAAAAACTCATCGGCAATTTCATAGTTGCCCTTATCACCCCATGTGATGATGGTGACGAAATATCCAAGCCTTTCCCAACTTTCAACATCAGGCCCCTTTACATACTGGCATAGGGCCAGAGCAGGCTTGCCGTTGATGTATGTGGGCATGGCGTCGCAGTATTCAAAGGCGGCAAAGTCGTTTGTAATAGGAGTATCCTTGATTTCCAGCCAGCGCTTATGGTTGTCCCTTGCAGCATAGTAGGTCTCCATGCCTGCAGCATCGCTTACCATTACGGAATAACCGTCCTTCTCAGACTCCATGTCCGCTGTAAATCTACGATAAACCGCAAGCATTTCGCAGTCCCACTCTACAGTGACAGGGAATGCCATGGTAGGTGCAGACAGGGGCTTGTATTCATCTCCTGATTTCTCATATACGAACAGCCCGCAGCGGCTCTCAGGCCCTTGCTGACCGATATTGATGAGCAGTATTATCTCGCGCTGATCATCGCCTGTTACATCCGCACCGAAAGCAATGAAATCCTTGCCCCATTTATCTCCGTTCACATTAAGCTCTGCGGAATCAGCGATTATTTTACCCTTGCCGCTAAGCTCCACGGTCACGGTGCTGCCATAGCTGTCCATGACGGCGTAGTCGGCGTTGCCATCTCCGTCAAGGTCGTCGTTGCACTCCGTGACAAAGCCATCAGCACCGCGGGTTCCGCTGCCGAATATGTCTGTAAACTGCTCCCATGCCTGCTCATGGTTTAACACCCCAATGACCTTTGGAGTATCCATGTCCACCTCCGCCGGTTTACTCTGACAACCGGTGAAGACAAATAGTAATATCATTATTGCTGAAATCATAATAGTGCACTGTTTTTTCATCATGTTATCTTTCTCTCCTGTAACACATGTCAAATAATCTCTCATATAATTACAGATAACTATGGAGCAGCAAAGTAACATAAAAATCTGCCCGAAGTAAATCGAGCAGATTTTTTGATTGTAACGTTATTCAAATTTTATTTGAGGTAACAGGTCTTTTAATGTATCTAAAGCAAGTCCATTTCCCGACATGGAAACATGTCCATATGGGTAGACCGCTTTCGCATACGCATCGCCATGACTATCCTCGCCGCAGTATATTTCAATACCATTTTCTAACGTGTACTTATCCGGAAGCTCATCCGCTGGAGTGGCATAGCCCGCAGACGCCGTATTGGGATCAAAAAAGTCCTGCCATATTATCAATGTATCCCCAGTTGTCAAAGAATACGCAATTTGAAGAGTAATATACATCCCATCCTCTTTCATGGTCAGTATATCTACAAGCGATGCATTATCGCTCTCAATAAAGACTACCGGTCTTTTCATAAATTCGGCTGCTTCGTGGATAGATGCAAAAGTTTCAGGCAAGTCACTGTAGTTTAGAGGCAATACGCTCTCTTTATCCTGAATATTTTGCATATCCTGCCTAATGCTAAATGCACCATTAAACAAACCTACAATAACGGCGTATGCTTCTTGTGCAAACGCCCGCCCCTACTCTGTTAATCCTCCCCCCATAATCCGCAATGCAACCAAGCCAGCTGCGACAGCCTTAATCCCTCCTCCTCCGGTTGC
>JAZNUG010000010.1:0-2089 GCA_045592165.1 Clostridia bacterium
GCAAGGATGTAAAATACGCCTATTCTGATGCGGAACTCAACAAGATGACCCGCGGAACAAAAGGCTATACTCTCCAGCGTTATAAGGGTCTTGGTGAGATGAATCCCGAACAGCTTTGGGAAACCACCATGAATCCTGAAAACCGCTCTTTGATCAGAGTGGAACTTACAGATGCAGCGGATGTAGAGCATCTTGTTACCGTACTTATGGGAGATAAGGTTGCCCCCCGCAAGGAATACATAAGTGAATTCGCAAACTTCAACAAGACGGATACATTTGAAGACAAGGTAACCATAGAAAGCGCTGAAAGGTAAGCGGCAATGGCGAAAAAAACAGATAATCAGATATCCTTTACCGGAGAAACCATACTGACCAAGGGCATGGATGCCGTAATGCACGACTCCATGATACCTTATGCCGAGCATGTAATCATGGAGCGCGCATTGCCCCGCATTGAGGATGGCCTTAAGCCTGTTCAGCGGCGCATACTTTATACCATGATGGAACTTGGCCTTGCTCCGGACAAGCCCCACAGAAAGAGCGCCCGTATAGTCGGCGACTGTCTGGGTAAATATCATCCCCATGGCGATTCATCCGTGTATGATGCCATGGTGCGTATGGCTCAGGATTTTAATATGCAGATGCCCATGGTGGACGGCCACGGAAACTTCGGCAGCGTGGACGGTGACTCTGCAGCGGCAATGCGATATACCGAGGCGCGGATGACCCCTGTGGCTCTTGAGATGCTGAGGGATCTTGATAAGGATACAGTAAAATTCAGCCTTAACTTTGACGATACCCTGAAAGAGCCTGATGTTTTGCCCGGCAGATTTCCAAATCTTCTGGTAAACGGCACTTCAGGAATAGCGGTTGGCCTTGCAACAAATATACCTCCCCACAACATGGCGGAGGCCATTGATGCGGCTATTCTGGTATTGGATAATCCTGATGTTTCTCTTGACGAAATCATGAAGGTGATGCCCTGCCCGGATTTCCCTACAGGCGGATATATACTGGAATCCGACGAAATTCGCGCAGCATATGAAACCGGCCGCGGCAAGATTACCGTGCGGGCAAAAACCGAGATAGAAGAGCAGAAAAACGGCAAAAAGCTTATCGTCATCACGGAGATGCCATATCAGGTAAACAAGGCCAGGGCCCTTGAGGAAATACTCAGGGTAAGTGAAGAAAAGAAGGTACTGTTTGCAGGTATCTCCGGAATACGGGATGAATCCGACAGAATGGGAATGCGGGCAGTCATCGAGGTAAAGAAGGACGCGGATGCGGACAAGATACTTCAGTATCTTTATAAGTATTCCGACCTGCAGACCACCTTTGGCGTAAATATGGTTGCCATTGCCGATGGAAAGCCTCAGACCCTTGGCGTGCGGGAGATACTGCGCCACTATATCATTCATCAGGAAAACGTAGTAACCAGGCGCACAAAATATGACCTTGATGCAGCGGAGCGCAGGGAACATATACTGGAAGGTCTTATGGTGGCCATTTCCAATATCGATGAGGTTATTGCGCTTATCCGTGCGGCAAAGTCACCCAAGGAAGCCAGAGAAGCACTTGTGGCCCGATTCGGCCTTACCGAAACCCAGGCGCAGGCTATTCTGGACCTGCGTCTCCAGCGCCTGACTAACCTTGAACGCCTTGCAATTGAAAAGGAATACAAGGAAGTAAAGCGCCTTATAAAGGAATACAAAGCAATACTCGCTTCCAAGGAAAAGCTTCGCGCTGTAATACGGGCGGAGATGCTGGCCATAAAGGAAAAACACGCCGTGCCACGCAGAACAAAGCTTATTGCCGGCGAAGAAGAAATCGTGGTAGCCCGTGAAGATATGATAGTGGTGGATGATGCGATGGTTGCATTGCTGGAGGGCGGCAAGGTACGCCGTATGCCCAAGCGCAATTTCTCCATAGAACAGATTGCGGCAGAAAAGCCCCGCTTCATATTAGACACACAGACAGACAAGAAGCTGTATATGTTTACAGATTTGGGCAATTGCCTTATGCTTGCGGTGGACGAAATGCCTGAAACCCGCGCCAATGCAGAGGCTGTGAACCTGAATTCACTTGTACA
>JAZNUG010000011.1:0-5488 GCA_045592165.1 Clostridia bacterium
TGTCTTCCTAAGACCGCTTGGCCTCCGACTTTGTAGAGGGAGTTGATTACGTTATGCTCGCGCTCGCACTTGGTGCCGGTGGTGGCCCAATCCTTGGCGGGCAGATCACGCTTCTCCAGCTCGCCCCATTCTACGGCTTCCATCATCTGGCCGATCATACCGTCAGCAAGAACCATAACGGGATTGCGGTACTGGTCAGCAATGTCGAAAGCGAGACGTACGAAGTCAGCGGCTTCCTGAACGTTGGCGGGAGCCAGAACGGGGGTACGGTAGTCGCCGTTACCGCCGCCGCGGGTTGCCTGGTAATAGTCGCCCTGTGCAGGCTGAATGGTACCGAGGCCGGGGCCGCCGCGCATTACGTTGATGATAACGCAGGGGAGCTCAGCGCCGCAGAGGTAGGTGATACCTTCCTGCTTAAGGCTGATTCCGGGGGAGGAAGAGGAGGTCATTACGCGTACACCGCAGCCGGCAGCGCCGTAGACCATATTGATAGCAGCGACTTCGCTCTCGGCCTGCAGGAAGCAGCCGCCGATTTCGGGAAGACGCAGGGACAGATACTCGGGAACCTCAGTCTGAGGAGTGATGGGGTAACCGAAGAAGAATTTGCAGCCCGCACGTATTGCGGCTTCTGCTATGGCTTCATTGCCTTTCCAAAGTTCTTTTGCCATTGTTGTTATGCCCCCTTCCTTACAGTCTTTCTACCGTGATGATAGAATCGGGGCAGATCTTGGCGCAGCTGCCGCATGCGATGCAAGCATCCATATCATTTACAGTTGCGGGGTGATAGCCCTTGCGGTTGGTGATCGCCAGATCAATCACGACGATCTTCTTGGGACAGACGCTTACGCAGAGCTCGCAGCCCTTGCACCTGTCCTGCAGAAACGTTACTTTTCCTGCCATGTTTGCAATTTCCTCCTGATTTTTTTAGAAGTTTACTTCCCAGGGTTTACACATGTATATCTCAATGGGCAAGATCTCACCCTCGCCCAATTGATTCTTTACCTGATCCACGAACTTGCTTTCAACGGAATGCCACACAACGGGCAGACCGCTGAGCCTGGATACTTCGCGTACCAGTTCTGCGCCCTTGATGATGTCCTCGGCAGAAGTTTCACGGCAAAGGTGAGTGTTGTTCACCAGACCGGTGATCTTCTGTCTGCATGCCATCTCGATATATTCCATATAGGAAAGTACCTTTTCGGGGGCGTTGGTTTCGGGACGGTTGGCGTTGACTACGCACAGAAGGTCATAGCCTTCGCGGGCCAGCTGGGGTTCATAACGTCCCAGCATGCGTGCGCCTTCAGGGTCGCCGCCCAGGTCGATCACTCCCCGATAGGAGGGATCGTCGAATATTGCCATTACTTCGGGGGATACGGCGGGTACGTCCATCACGCCGGAAAAGCTGGTGGCGATTACCCTTATGCCGTTTTCTTCCAGAAGATCGCGCCTTTCGGCGGAACGGAAATAGGGGTTTACTATATCCAGGTCAGCGAGGGCAGTCTTGTCGCCGTCCGCTGCGTATTTGAGGGCCAGATTAACGGCAAATTCTGTTTTGCCACTACCGTAGTGGCCGGTGATTATCTGTATGCGATGGTTCATTAATAAGTTTTTACCTCTTCCTCTCCGCGGAGCACGCGAAGTGCGCCCGCTGTCAGCGCACCCATTTCATCCTCGCCGGGGTAAACCTTTACGGGAGCGATGTAGGATACATATTCGGAAATCCACCCGGTGAACATCTTGTCATATGCAAAGCCACCGGTGAGCAGTATAGCATCTACCTTGCCGCAGAGAACTGCGGACATTGCGCCGATTTCCTTTGCAACCTGATATGCCATGCCATGGTATACGGTTTCTGCTTTCTTGTCGCCGGCCTTTACGCGCTTCTCAACCTCGATGCCGTCATTGGTGTCAAGGTAGGAGATAAGGCCGCAGCGGGAGGTGAGCAGACGGCGCAGAGTGTCGTAATCGCCCAGCTTGCCTTCGTGGAGAACTCTGAGCACCTCAAGTACGGGCAGTCCGCCGGGACGCTCTGCACTGAAGGGGCCTTCGCCGTCCAGACCGTTGTTGCAATCCACAACACGGCCCTGCTGATGGGCGCCTACGGTAACACCGCCGCCCATATGGGCAACGATGACGTTAAGTTCGGAATAGTCCTTGCCAACTTCGGCAGCATAGCGCTTGGCTATGGCCTTCTGGTTAAGGGCGTGGAAAGTGCTCCTGCGCTTGAACTCGGGATGGCCGGAAAGACGGGCATAGTCGCACAGCTCGTCAACAACTACGGGGTCAACGATGTAAGCGGGAACGCCGATCTCGGAGGCGATCTCGTGGGCAATTATGCCGCCAAGGTTGGAGGCATGGGTGCCGTACTGGCAGGAGTTCAGGTCATCCAGCATGGCCTGATTTACAGCATAGGTGCCGCCGGGAATGGGGCGCATAAGGCCGCCGCGGCCGACTATGGCGTCAAAGCTCTTGATATCAACATCATTGTTCTTGAGAAAATCGAGAATAAGGGGCTTACGGAATGCGGCATTGTCAGCCATGGTCTTAATGGCGCCCATCTCTTCCTGAGAATGGCGCAGCACCTGCTGCATCTTGCATTCTTCGCCTTCGTACACTGCCAGCTTGGTGGAGGTGGAGCCCAGGTTCAGAGCCAGTATCTTAAAATTCTTCATTGACTTAATATCCTTTCTGCTGCAGTGTTTTTTAGGAGTTCTTTGCTGCTACGGCAATTGCCAGAGCGATGGAATTCAGCTTGGTCTCGTCGCTGTCCGCACGGGAGGTAACAACAACGGGAGCCTTTGCGCCTACGATCATGCCGGCGTTCTGAGCTTTTGCCATGTAGGTGAGGGACTTGTAGAAAATGTTGCCGGCCTCGATATAGGGAACCAGCAGAATGTCAGCCTTGCCGGCGCTGGGATCGGTGATGCCCTTGTGCTTGGCGGCTTCTTCGGAGATGGCGTTATCCAGCGCCAGAGGACCGCATACGGTGCAGCCGGCGATTTCGCCGCGCTTATTGCGCTCAACCAGCTCTGCAGCATCCAGAGTGGCCTGCATCTTGGGATTTACCTTTTCTACTGCGCACAGGCAGGTAACTATGGGGTTCTCATTGCCCAGCGCATGGGCAACCTTTACGGAGTTGTTGATGATGTGAGCCTTCTGCTCAACATCGGGGGCGATGCACATTGCTGCATCGGTGATGTAGAGCAGCCTGTCAAAGCCTTCAACGCCAAATACGGCCACGTGGGAAAGAACGGGGGATTCCCTGAGGCCGATGTCCTTATCAAGTACAGCCTTGAGTATGACGGAAGTGTCAACGATGCCCTTCATAACAACGTCGGCATCGCCGTCATGTACCAGCTTTACAGCCTTGCGGCAGGCTTCAACCTTGTCCGCTTCGTCAACTATCTCCATGCCGTCCAGGGAAATTCCCAGATCTGCGGCGATGGCCTTTATGGCGGCTTCTTCGCCTACCAGTATGGGCTTAACAATGCCAAGGTCTGCAGCCTTGCGTACTGCGATAAGTACTTCTGCATCCTGTGCTACGGCTACGGCAATACGCCTGTTGGCATTCTTTACGCTGTCAACCAATTCATGGAAAGAGTGTATCATTTGCTGGCTCTCCTTTAGGTGTATATGATTTTTTTTGTTTACAGGTTTAGGGGTGGTTTTGTGATAGACGCAGTTGCGCCATCTTGTCTGATGATGTAAGATGATGTATAACAACAGATTACATCATACTCATGCTTTTGTCAAATTTAATAAGATAAATAAAATAACATTTTGGTAAATGCCAAAAAGCCCCTAAATTAGCCGACGGATTGTGAATTTTGTCACATGTTTTGAGGTGAAAATTATGTCAAAAAGTCTATCTGAACGCACCGCGGACAGGATCTATTCCATGATAGCCGTTGAGCAGATTCTGCTGCCCGGAGAGAAGCTTCCGAATGAAAATATTCTTGCATCTGAGCTCAAGGTCAGCCGTGCCACTTTGCGTGAATCCATACGCATACTTGCCGCCCAGGGAGTGCTCAGCGTACAGCGCGGCAAGGGCACTTTCGTAGCCGAAACTGCCAACCGGGACACACGGGAATTCATGACGCTGGACAGGGCCCACATGCGCCTTAAGGATCTTTATGAGATGCGTCTCATATTTGAACCGGTCTGCATAGCTATGGCCTGCCAGCGGGCAAGCGATGAAGAAATAGAGGAGATATGCTCTCAGGGCAGAAAGGTTATACGCCAGATTCAGCGCAAGGGCCAATGGGCAGAAGCCGATCAGGAATTCCACCATCTGATAATCAAGGCAGCTCATAATGGATTTATCATACGCCTTTTCCCAATAATCAACAGCGCCGTTCAGGAAACCATGGAGCTTGGCAAGGATATGAGTCAGCTGCAGAAGCTGACAATATCCGACAACGAAAGCATAATCGAACTGCTTTCCCGCCGGGATGCGGACGGCGCCCGCTGTGCCATGGATCTGCACATGCGCCACACCATCCACGCTCTGGGGCTGGATAAGGCATAAAATGAAGGGTATTTATAATTAAAATATTGCAGACAAAATAAAAATATCCCCCGCAAGGGGGATGTTTTTATGTAATCAGTTTTGTTTAAGGAAATTCAATACTATATCATTAAAATCCTTTGCTTCTTCATACAGTCCATGGCCGTAGTTGGAATACATATGAAGGCGGGCATGGGGAATATGTTCTGCAAGCAGCCTTGAGCCTTTGGGACTTAACGCCTTGTCCTTCTCTCCGCCTATTATCAGTGTGGGACAGGAGATGCGATGCAGATCCTTCTGTGTATCGTGGGTCAGGCAGGCATCTGCCTGAAGGAGGAACCGGTCATAGGACTTTGGCTTTGTTATTGCGCCCGTGACAGGGATCATCCATTTATTGCGGCGGTAATATTCATCGGAATAGATGTGTCTCACGTTGCTGTCCATGAATGCGGTATGATTGCCCTGCTCCGCAAGCCGGATCCATTCAGAAACCGACTGCGTCAAAACGGGGTCCCCGCCCGGAGTTGTAACGGCCAGAACAAGCTTATCTACTGCATCCGGATATTTTACGGCAAAGTGCTGTGCTATCATGCCGCCCATGGATACGCCAAGAATATGTGCTCTGGAAATATTCAGAATATCCATAGCTGCTTTCAGGTCATCGGCCATATGGGCAGTGGTGCAGCCACAGGAAAGGGGCTGTTTTCTGCTAAAAACGTATACGGTGAATTCCGCGGCAAACTTGCCGTGCATGGCTGCCATGGGAAGGGCGGTGCCTTTGACGGAGCGCAGACCGTCTCCAAGACCCGGAAGCATTATCAGCGTTTTACTGCCGCTGCCGAAGCGGATGTAGTCCATGACGGCGTTATTCAGATTTACCGTTCCGTTTTTTACATTGAAGAGCATAATGGTTTTCCTGTATCACACTAAGATTAATGTTAAGTATATCATAAATACCGCTGCAAAACCTCAACAAAAAAC
>JAZNUG010000012.1:0-3046 GCA_045592165.1 Clostridia bacterium
CATTTTTGCATTATATTGTAAAGGGGACGGCAAGTTCCTGCCGTCCCGATGTATTTGTAATACAATATGCAATCATCAGCCGTTTTTCCGTCTTTTTTTGATAAGATTCTCCGCCGCGCTTATTATTGTGCCGATGACAAAAGCTGCGGAGGATACCGCAAAATACCACAGGGAATGTATCAGCGCGGAGGAATTGTAAAACACCGGCACAGTGGGCAGAAACAGCACCGCCGCCGCAGCAGGCAGAAGGTACTTCATCCTGCTTTTTGACGCAAGGCACAGCCACAGCGACAGCACAAAGCTTGCCCACAGCATAAGCAGCACCATGAATATAGGGCCGCTTTTCAGCATGATAAGCGGAATCAGCCAGAATATGCCAAGCTGAATAAGTACGGCGATTTTTTCTTTTTTATATCCGCTCCCCATCATCTCTTTATCAGCAGACAGCATACGTCGTTTACGTTGGTTCCGGTGGGGCCTGTGACAATCAGTCCGTCCACATTTCTCAGGGCATAGTATGAGTCGTTTGCCTTAAGCACCGCGTCAAGGGATACACCCAGCTTTTCAAGGGCAGGGGCGGTATTCCCATCCGCATAGCCGCCGGCCGCATCGGTGGGGCCATCTGTGCCGTCTGAGCCCACGGAAAATACAGCGGTATTTTCAAGGCCCGCAATGCCAACGGCGGCAGACAGGGCAAGCTCCTGATTGCGTCCGCCAAGGCCTTCGCCGGTAATACGCACTACCGTCTCGCCGCCGGCTATAAAGGCAAGGGATTCCTTTGTATCCTGATGATACTGAGCAATGGAAGCAAGGAAGCTGCCCGCGTCCTTTGCCTCGCAGCAAAGGCTTGCAGTAAGCACGATAGGCTTATATCCCAGTTCCTCTGCAGCCTCTGCCGCAGCCCCGCACAGCTGACGCACGCTGCCGGTGACGTAGGTTTCCACATTGTCCAGATTATCGGGAGTTTCCTGATGCAGCAATTCCAGCGCATCCACGGAAATATCCAGCTCATACTTTTCCGCTATTGCAATCGCATCCTCGCAGGTAGAAGCATCGGGATACGCGGGGCCGGATGCTATCATATCCAGAGGGTCGCCGATTATATCCGAAAGCACAACGGATACTATCCTTGCGGGGGAGCAGGCAAGGGCAAACCTTCCGCCCTTTACGGCGGAAAGCCGCTTGCGTATGGTATTCATCTCCACAATATCCGCCCCGGATGCAAGCAGCTGTTTATTTATATCCTGCAATTCATCAAGATCCACAAGGGGACTTTCAAACAGGGCAGAGCCGCCGCCGGATACCAGGAATATCACAGTATCCTCTGCGCCAAGCCCCTTCACCATATCAAGCACCTCATCCGTTGCCTTGACGGAGTTTTCATCCGGTACGGGATGGCCGGCTTCAAATACCCTGATGGGACCGATATCCCCATCCGAATGGTCATATTTTGTAATGGCAACGCCCTGCCGGATCCTGTCGCCCAGCTGAGCATATGCTGCCTTTGCCATCTGTGCGCCTGCCTTGCCGATGGCAACAAGGTATACTTTATCGGGCAGCTCAACTGCGCTGAGCGCCTTGCGCACCGCCTCGTCGGGCATTGCAGAGGCGATGGCCCTCTCTATTATGAAGTTTGCGTCGCTTCTGATGCTCATATACTTTCTGCCTTTCAGGTTTATTTGTTCACCACGTTTATGGGATTCCCCTCAAGAAATGCCCTGAGGTTTTCTGCAGAAGCATCCATAATGCGGCCCCTGCTCTCCTTTGGCGCCCAGCTGATATGGGGGGTGATTATGCAGTTCTTTGCGGTAAGCAGGGGATTATCTCCCTTAATGGGCTCTGTGGATACCACGTCCAGCCCCGCGGCGTATACCTTGCCGCTGTTGAGGGCATCCGCAAGATCCTGCTCCATCACCAGCTGACCCCGGCTGTTGTTTATGATTATTACGCCGTCCTTCATTTTGGCGATGGTATCTTTATTGATAAGCCCTGCCGTATCCGGGAAAAGGGGACAATGCAGCACGATAACATCGGATTCCGCAAGGAGAGTGTCCATCTCAACGTATTCTGCAGCCTGTGCGCCTGCTTCGCTCTGCACCTTATCTGCTGCGATAACCCGCATACCCAGCGCCTTCGCAATGCGGGCCGTGGCCTGGCCTATGCGTCCAAGGCCGATTATACCCATGGTTTTTCCTGCAAGCTCAATGAGGGGATAATCCCAGAAGCACCAATCCGGATTACTTTCCCACTTGCCCTCATGCACAGCCCTGTCGTGATGTGCCACGTGATGGCACACCTCAAGCAGCAGCGCTATCGCAAACTGGGCCACGGATGCCGTGCCGTAGGTGGGCACATTGGCAACGGGTATTCCCCGCTCCTTTGCGGCGGCGGTGTCCACGATATTATAGCCGGTGGCAAGCACGCTTATGAATTTCATATTTGGACAGGCCTGAATGGTTTCCCGGGTGATGGGAGTTTTGTTGGTAAACACTGCCTCCGCATCGCCGATCCTCTCAATCACCTTATCCGCCGGGGTTCGGTCGTATACGGTAAGTTCTCCCAGTTCCTCAAGCTTTGCCCAGGAAAGGTCTCCGGGGTTTTCGGTATATCCATCCAGCACCACTATCTTCATACTCGCTGATTTCTCCTTTCGTCATGCAGGATGGCGCAAACCATCCTCTTGATTTTTATTGTACCATTCCCTCCTCTGCCTGAACAGGTAAAAAATATATTAACACTTCAGCCCCTGCAACCTTTTGGCCGGTTCCTGCGTTATAATTGTATCATCCCGCCAAAGGAGACAATGCCATGAAACCTATCCTTCGCATCGCCGCCCTTATCCTGAGCATCGCCATGCTCACCGGCTGCGCCCATAACACCATTAAGGCTCACATACTTACCGGCGACAAAATAACCCCGCTGGACGTTACAGCAGAGGCCGCAGGGGACTTTTCCCCCATCGGCGATCTTGGTGCAAAGCTATTGAGCGGCGCTGTACAGGAAGGCAAGCCCAATCCCGTCATATCCCCTCTGTCCGCATACATAT
>JAZNUG010000013.1:0-6986 GCA_045592165.1 Clostridia bacterium
TGCGGGGCGGATGCTCACCAATAGGCATGAAGAAGCTGTTTCCCACGTATATGGACGAGACGGCTCAGCTGTTTGATACCATCGCCGTAAGCGCGGGAGTGCGAGGGCAGATGGTGCTGCTGAATCCCGATGCATTGAGGGATTTCATAGGCGCGGAGTACGGGGATCTGGTGAAATAAACTGCATAAATATCAGGAGGAAATGCATATGGAAGTAAAGAAGGATATACTTACCGTTGAAGAACAGCAGGCAAAACTGCTGAAAAAGATGCGGCGTATGGATATGATACGCACCCTCGCCTGCGTGCTGGTGGCAGCGGTTGCGGTGGCCATGGCGGTAATACTTATGCCGCGGATGACCTCTATGCTGAACCAGGCAAATGCGGCATTGAGCGAGCTTACCGAGGTGACGGCGGAGCTCAGTCAGGTGGATTTTGTGGCTATGAGTGAAGGCATAACCCAGCTTGCAGAGGTGGGAGCAGAGAGCCTGACAACCGCCACGGATGAGCTTGCCGCCACCATGAAGGGGATGCAGGAAATAGACTTTGCGGCGCTGAGCGAAAGCATAGAGAATCTCAATACCGTAAGCTCGGGTATGGCAAGGTTGTTTGGAAAGAAGTAATTTACAAGCAAAAAATGGGCAGCGGCCGTGATTGGCCGCTGCCTTTTAATGTACACATATAGAAAATTTCTATAACTTACAATATCCCCCAAAATGTCTTTTAAATCACTGGGATATCCGTAGAAAACCTATAGGGAAAATGTTAAAATATCAACGCACCGAGGGTGTGTTTTTATAGTTGCGCCTACTTGGCGATGGAGCGGATTGCTTCAAGTGCGCCGTCCACGTCCGCTTCGGTGGATGCATAGCCAAGGCTGAAACGCACCACGCCCTGAGGGAATGTGCCGA
Organism: Clostridia bacterium; assembly: GCA_045592165.1. GTDB lineage: Bacteria > Bacillota > Clostridia > Christensenellales > CAG-138 > SFEL01. The sequence continues at coordinate 910 of JAZNUG010000013.1, forward strand.
GGGTCTTGTGGGCGCTGGGCGCGCAATGGAGACCGCAGCGGGTAAGGATGCCCGTCTGCTCCAGAGCAAATGCGGCTTCGGCATTATCATGGCCGATAAAATCCACCGCGATTACGCCGACTCGCTTATCCATATCCTGAGTGCCGGCCAGCCTTACGGGAATATCCTTAAGGCCGTCCAGGAAGCGCCGGGTCAGCTTTTCCTCATGGGCACGGAAAGAGTCAACGCCCTTCTCCAGTATGTATGTGAGGGCCGCATTAAGGCCGTACACGCCGGGGATGTTCATTGTTCCGGATTCAAATCTGTCCGGCATATAGGGAGGAAGTTCCTCGCTGTCCGATGCGCTGCCGGTACCGCCGGCGATAAGAGGTTCAACGGACTTGGCAAATTCGGGGTCAATCAGCATTACGCCGATGCCCTGGGGGCCAAGCAGTCCTTTGTGGCCGGGGGCGCAGAGCGCAGAAAGACCAAGTTCCTTAAAATCAATGGGATAATGGCCCGCAGTCTGTGCGGCATCCAGTATAAAGGGAATACCCTTTTCACGGCAGATAGCGCCGAGTTCCTTAACAGGCAGCAGGCTTCCGCATACGTTTGACGCATGCATTACCGCAACAAGCTTTGTATTGGGCCGGATGAGAGGAAGAATATCCTCCGCCCTGGCAATGCCGTCGCTGTCGGCAGGCAGGCGGGAAAATTCCACGCCGTCCCTTTCCAGCTGAACCAGAGGACGCATCATGGCATTGTGCTCCATGGAGCTGACGATAACGTGATCGCCGGCTCTGAGATAACCCTTGAGCAGCATATTCAATCCGGCGGTCATGCCGGGGGTGAATATCACATGGGTGGGATCGTCAAAGTTGAAAAGACGGCACAGCTGTTCCCTGGTGTCCAGCAGAATCATCGCAGCGGTGCTGGCTGTTGCGTAGGTGGAGCGGTTTACATTGGCTCCAACGTTGTTTACATAATCCAGCATGGCCTCCCCGACGCCGGGAGCCTTGGGGTAAGAGGTTGCTCCGTTATCAAGATAAATGGACATGTCGATTACCTCGAAAAATTATTTTGCTGATAAAAGGCCGCACCCTTTTTTCAGATACAGTTTATCATACCCTGAGGATTTGTCCACAGGGAAAAAACAAAAAGGAGTTATTATTTGTTATGAAGAAGTTCCTTCCCGTGCTGCTTACCGGTATCGTAATCGGTATCTGCGCCCTGGCTCTGACCGCTGCTGGCAACCCTGCCAACATGGGCTTCTGTATCGCCTGCTTCCTGCGCGATATCGCCGGCGCAATCAAGCTGCATTCCGCAGCAGTTGTACAGTATGTACGTCCTGAGATCATCGGTATCATCGTTGGTGCAATGGCTGCCGCCCTCATCAAGAAGGAGTGGAAGGCTGTTGGCGGTTCTTCCCCCGTCACCCGCTTCCTGCTGGCTGTTGTTGTTATGATCGGCGCTCTGGTATTCCTGGGCTGCCCCCTCCGCATGGTTATCCGTATCGGCGGCGGTGACTTCAACGCTATCGTTGGTCTGGTTGGCTTCATTGCCGGTATCTTTGTTGGTACCATCGCTCTGAAGAACGGCTTCACCCTCAAGCGCACCTACGCTCAGACCTGCGTAGAAGGTTCCTTCCTGCCCATCATGTTCATCGTTCTGATGGTTCTGGTAGCCCTGATGCCCGCTCTGTTCGTATTCAGCACTGAGGGCCCCGGCTCCATGACTGCTCCCGTTGTTATGGCTCTGGCTGCCGGCGTTATCGTTGGCGTTATGGCTCAGCGCAGCCGCTTCTGCATGGCCGGCGGTATCCGCGACAGCATCATGTTCAACCAGTGGAACCTGACCTTCGGTCTGGTAGCGGTTATCGTAACCGTTCTGGTTGGCAACCTGATCCTTGGCAAGTTCAAGCCCGGCTTTGCTGAGCAGGCAGTTGCTCACACCGACGGTCTGATGAACTTCCTGGGCATGGGTATCGTAGGCTGGGGTTCCGTACTTCTCGGCGGCTGCCCCCTCCGTCAGCTCATCCTCACCGGCGAAGGCAACTCTGACTCCGCCATCACCGTAACCGGCTTCGTATTCGGCGCTGCTATCGCCCACAACTTCGGCACCGCTTCCAGCGCTGCCGGTGCCGGCGCAAACGGCCCCGCTGCCGTAGTAGCCTGCTACATCGTACTGCTCCTGGTAACCATCTTCAACGTAAAGGCTGCCAAGAACAACTAATTTAAAAATCCCCAATTTTACATTCGGGCCGTCGGGATACCAGTACCTCCGGCGGCCCGAAAAAAATACTATCAAATACAAGGAGATAATGATAAAATGGTAGACGCACGCGGTCTTGCTTGCCCCATCCCCGTTCTTATGACCCAGAAGGAACTGGCCAAGGGCCCCGCTTCCCTGGAAGTAATGGTAGACAACTTTGCTGCCCGTGAAAACGTAACCCGTCTGGCCGAGTCCAAGGGCTACGCCGTAGCTGTAAAGGAAGAGGACGGCGAGTTCACCCTCACCCTCACCAAGTAATTCAATCCTATAAAGGAGTACCGATGCCTAACTATATCGCAACATTCCATACTCATCTTGCCGCCATGCGCAGCGCCCGCTCCCTTAAAGATAAGGCGGAGACGGTTGCGCTCTCTCCCGTACCCCGTGCCCTCAGCTCCAGCTGCGGCACCTGCGTGCGCTATACTGCGGCGGATACCTGCAAGGATGCCATGGACGTGGACCTTGAAAGTATTGCCCTTTCCCTTGGCGAAGAGAAGTATGAGCTGATATACAAGGCAGAGGAATAACAAAGCAAAAAAAGCGGCATGCGCATGCATGCCGCTTTTGCTTTTCTGCGGTGAATTATTTGATATTACCTGCCGCAAGGCAAGCTGCAGCGAATAATAAAGATGGAGCAAGCGGGTATTTCATATACCGCCCACCGCCCTTTCAAGGTGTGTTTTCCTTACGGAAAACAGGGTGGTATAAGGCTGCTTAGCTGAGGCATTTTGCTGATTGGATAATAAACCCCAAAAACAATCATCGCCGCAAGCAAACCCGGCCTGCGGCGATATGATTTCAATGGGGATTTATTCTGCCTTCATGGAGGAAATGATCTTCTTTACGGCGGGGATGAGGGCCACTGCAATGCACAGCACAACCTCTGCGCCTATGGTGCTGCCGTTGTAGGCAAGGCTGTACAGCCAGGCATTGCTCCAGCCGGCTTCCGCTGCGCCTTCAGCAAAGAATATTGCGCCGGAAAGGGTGGAGAACAGCAGCCTTGCAAGGCCGGCCACGGTGAGGCCCTTTATCAGCTTCTTTGGGAAGAGGGAGGGGATGCCGTAGCAGGTGAAAGCGAAGATGTAATCCAGCAGGAACTGGGCCCAGTGCACTACCCATGCGCCCTGAATTATCTGCAGAAGGCTGTAAGCAAAGCCGGCGGCAAAGCCGCAGCGGGGGCCGAATACGCAGGCGTAGGCGGCAATGGGCAGCATGCTGCACAATGTGAGGGATCCGCCCATGGGCAGGGAAAACAGCTTGATGTAGCTCAGCACAAAGGACAGCGCAACGCACAGCGCGCCGTATACAAGAGCACGGGTGCGGTTGCGGGGACCGTCATGGCCTGCGCTGCGGTAGCGCAGGGCGGCTACGATCAGTATTGTCGTAATGATCACAGCACAGAGCAGCATCACAAGCTCAATGCCTTCAAGGCCGGCGAGCTTTTCAAAGAGTACGAATTCCATTTTTATATTTTATCTCCTTTCCGTAAAAAAATATCCCCGCACAGCTATAAAAAATCTGCGGAGATACGGAAGGAGATACGAAATCTCTTTCATATATGACCGCTTTCCTACGCCGGCATTACCCGGATCAGGTTCAAAGGTTAATCTCAGCCGCACCTTAAAGGCGCAGCACCCCTAGCGGAGACTATTCTTTTTACATCTCGATTATACACATATAAAACAGCCAAATCAAGGGCTTTTTTTGATTGCAGATTATTGTTTTTTGCCATAGGTTGGGGTAAAATATAAAGTTGTGTAAAATAAAATGTTTTATATATAGAGGAAGGTCAAATGAAAAATCAACAGCTCAGAAACATAGCAATCATTGCCCACGTTGACCACGGCAAGACCACACTGGTGGATCAGCTGCTCCGTCAGAGCGGCGTTTTCCGCTCCAATGAGCAGGTGCAGGAGCGCGTAATGGACTCCGGCGACCTTGAGCGTGAGCGCGGCATAACCATTCTTTCCAAAAATACTGCCGTAAATTACAACGGCTACCGCATCAACATAGTTGATACTCCCGGCCACGCCGACTTTGGCGGCGAGGTTGAGCGCATACTCCAGATGGTTGACGGCGTATTGCTGCTGGTTGACGCATTTGAAGGCTGCATGCCCCAGCCCCGCTTTGTGCTCCGCAAGGCTCTGGACCTTGGCAAGATGGCCGTTGTGGTGGTAAAGAAGGTGGACAGGCCCGGCGCAAGGCCCATCGAGGTTGTGGATGAAGCTCTGGAACTGTTCATGGACCTTGGTGCATCTGCAGAGCAGCTGGATTTCCCCGTGGTATACGCTTCTGCCCGCGACGGCTATGCAGGCCTTGACCACGAGAATCTGGGCACCGATATGCAGCCCCTGTTTGATACCATCATCAACACTGTGCCTGCTCCCGAGGGAGACCCCGAAGCTCCCCTGCAGGTGCTGTTTTCCACCATCGATTATGACGACTATGTGGGCCGCATCGGCGTTGGCCGTATTCAGCGGGGCACCATCCGCCGCAATCAGCAGGCCGTGCTCTGCGGCGGCAGCGAAAATATAAACCGCGAGGTTAAGATTTCCCGCCTGTATCGCTTTGAAGGCCTTAAGCGGGTGGAGGTTGAGGAAGCCTCTGCCGGCGAAATCGTAGCCGTTGCAGGCATCAGCGAGCTGTCCATCGGCGAAACCGTATGCAGCGTGGATTGCGTTGAGCCCCTGCCCTTTGTGCAGATAGATGAGCCCACCGTATCCATGATGTTCCTGGTAAACGACAGCCCCTTTGCAGGCAAGGAGGGCAAGTACGTTACCAGCCGCAATCTTCGCGACCGCCTTTTCAAAGAGGTGGAAACCAATGTTTCCATGCGTGTTGAAGAGACCGGCTCCACCGATATGTTCAAGGTGAGCGGCCGCGGTGAGCTGCATCTTTCCATACTTATCGAAACCATGCGCCGTCAGGATTACGAGTTTGCCGTATCCCGCCCCAAGGTAATATTCCACAAGGACGAAAACGGCCAGCTTCTTGAGCCCATCGAAGAGCTTACCATAGATGTGCCCCAGGAATATGTGGGCGCCGTAATGGAAAAGCTGGGTCAGCGCAAGGCAGAGCTGGTAAACATGATCAGCGAACCCGACAGCGACAGCACCAGATTGATGTTCTACATACCTGCCCGCGGCCTTATGGGCTATCGCAGCGAACTGCTGACGGATACCCGCGGCAACGGCGTTATGAGCAGCATCTTCCACGGCTACGAGCCCTATAAGGGAGATATCGAAGAGCGCACCCACGGCAGCCTTGTATGCCATGAAACCGGCGACACCACCGGCTACGGCCTGGTCAATACCCGCTTCTATATTCTGATCCACGGCCTGATCAACGTCAGTAACCTGATCGTCTGCCGCACCTTCTTTGCTAACTCCATCCCCTGGGAGATGCAGGAGGCTGCTATGCTGGACGGCGCTTCGGACTTCGGCCTTTTGACAAGGGTGATCTTACCTCTGTCCAAACCCATCGTCGCGGTCATGGCGCTGTACTATGGCGTGGGCCGGTGGAACTCCTACTTCACTGAGTTGATCTACCTGAAGGACCGGACCAAATTCCCCCTGCAGCTGATCCTGAAGGAGATCCTGGCAGATGCCCAGCTTTCTGCCGACCAGTTGGGAGAAATGACCGATGTGGCGGAGATCCTGGATATGCTGAAGAAGCAGGATACTGCCAACCTGCTGAAATACTGCGTCATCGTCGCCGCTACCCTGCCCATGATGCTGATCTACCCCTGGCTGCAGAAGTATTTTGAAAAGGGTGTTATGATCGGCTCCGTCAAGGGTTAAAAAAGCCGCACCTTTCGGAAATCTTTC
>JAZNUG010000014.1:0-6661 GCA_045592165.1 Clostridia bacterium
TGCATAGTCGTTATCTGCAAGGTACTTGAGCTTCAGCTCGTTGGGCAGGCCCTCAAGACCTGCGGTGTAGCCGGGGGATACGACGGGGTCAGCCAGCTCCCAGATTCTGCCTACGGGATCCTTGAATGCGCCGTCGCCGTATACCATAGCTTCGATCTGCTTGCCGGTTGCGGCGCAGAGGGCTGCACTCAGCTCTTCGGCAACCTGCTGTGCGTTGTTGGGGAACAGCTTTACAACGCCTTCGGTGGACTTGTTGGAGCCCAGCAGGCCGTATTCCGCATTGTAGCCGCTGCCGTTTACAGGTGCGTTAAGTATATCGCACAGGGTAAGGCATACAGATGCGCCGGCTGCCTTGATGCGGCGCTGGGTGCGGAAGCGGGTGTGGGTATCGCAGCACAGCACCTTGTCGGTGTATGCGAGGATTGCTTCGGGACGGTTTGCAAGGATGATCTCGGCTTCGGCGCCCTCTTCTTCGATAAGCTGGGCATAGTAGCTGATGTAATCAACGCCGGTGAAAGGATGGAGGGGAGTTCCGAAATGCCTGCGGAAATCCTCAACGCTCAGTACGTCCTTGTAGGGATCCACACCGCTGTCATCCAGGGCATCCAGGTCGATCAGGTGATTGCCGACCTCGTCGGAAGGATAGCTGAACTGAACAACCACCTTCTTTGCGCCGCGGGCGATACCCCTGAGGCATATGGCGAAGCGATTGCGGCTGAGAATGGGGAACACAATACCCACAGTTTCGCCGCCCAGCTTTGCCTTTACGTCTTCTCCGATATTGTCTACGGTGGCATAGTTGCCGGCAGCCCTTGCTACAACTGCCTCGGTAACCGCAACAACGTCCTTATCATGGAATTCAAATCCGTCTTCCTTTGCGGCGGTCAGCACGCAGTCGGTAACGATCTTAACGATGTCATCTCCCTCGCGGATGATGGGAGCCTTGATGCCTCTGGATACCGTTGCCATATTGTTACGCCTCCGTTGTTTTTTCTTAGTATGGGCCGTATTCACCCATTTTCACCATAATAATATCACGCAGAAGGGTAAAAAGGAAATACCGGTTAATTAGAGTTTTATAAGCTGCGTTTATGAAAACGGTGTTTGCCATAACGGTTTTAGGGCGTTTTGTGAACAAATACTGACAATCCGCCCTCTTCCGTTGAAAAAATTGGGGAAAGCATATAAAATGGTATGCGATAAACCAACGAAAAGGAAAATTGTATGTCCGATTTTCGCAGGAAATTCAGAAGACTTACCAAACAAACCAGGCAGCGGGTAAACAGGCTGATGGCAGGCAGGAGCCATGTCCATCACGGCGCGGCATCTCCCGCAAAGACCAAGGCGATATTCATAAGCGGCACTGCGCTGGTTCTTGCAGTGCTTATTCTGCTTACCTCCCTGCTGTTTAAAAGCTGCGGCAAGGAGCAGGCAGTGGATGTGCGTACCGCGCAGGTGGACGAATCCGGCACCAGCCTCATTACAATAGAAGTTACTCCTTCTCCCACCCCTGTGCCCACCCCAACTCCCACTCCCGAACCTATACTTCACAGGGGCGTGGAAAGCGAGCGCAATCATGAGCTGCAGGCCCGCCTGATGGAGCTGGGCTATATGGATACGGACACAACCACCAACCTTTTCGGCCCTGCCACAGAGCACGGTGTTGAGCTGTTCCAGCGGCAGGTAAACTTCACTCAGTCTCTCGGCCTTGCCATCGACGAGGACGGCTGGGCAGGCGACCAGACCCTCTCTCTGCTGTACAGTGATGAAGCCCCCCGCTACTGCGTAAAGGAAGGCATGAGCGGCGAAGACGTATCCTCCATGCAGAAGCAGCTGGTGGATATGGGCTATATGAAAAAGACCACCGGCTACTACGGCGACGAAACCAAGGCGGCAATGAAGGAATTCCAGAGCCGCAACGGCCTCAGCGCCGACGGACTTGCAGGCGAAAAGACCTACGAAATGCTCTATTCCCCTGAGGCTAAGGAAAGCAAAGCCAAGTCTCAGCAGGCCCGAACCAAGGCCAATATAAATAAGATGATAGAAGTGGCCAAGAGCAAGCTGGGCTGCAAATATGTTCTGGGCGCAGAAGGCCCCAAGCAGTTTGACTGCAGCGGGCTTGTATATTACTGCCTTAAGGAAGCTGGCAGCAACCGCCGCAGGCTCAACGCCGCAGGCTATTCCCGCGTGGACGATTGGGAAAAGATCAGCAGCATCAACAGCCTGAAGAAGGGCGACCTTATTTGCTTCTACAGCGATGACTTCAGCAAGGTTGGCCATGTTGGCATAGTTGTTTCCAGCGGCATGATGATCGACGCATCCAGCGCCAACGGCAAGGTTGTGCGCCGCTCCTATACCACCAGCTACTGGCGCAACCACTTCGTCTGCGGACGCAGGCCCTGGTAATGAATGTACAAAGAAGCCGCAGCTGCGGCTTCTTTTTGCACAGTTAAAGCAGGAGGATAAAAATGGAAAAGCATAGTAGTATATGTATTTTAATAATGTTGTTTGCGCTGCTTCTTTCTGCGTGCGCGCCAAACGGGGGATTCCGCTATAATAAGCCTGATGAATTAACGGATAGCGTTCCACCGTATATTGAAGGAGTATATAGAGAGGAGATCACATCAGAGGAATTTAGTCTGCTTTCCGGATTGAATACGGAAGGCCTGATGGAAGAGGATACAGAGCGGCATGTGGAATACGACGGCGATGGCATGATTGTAAACATGACGTACTGTGTCAATAATCGCAGAGCGATAGTATATATGGCTTTGCATTCCCGCGGTGATTGGTCGCCATACAGCTACTCACCTGTGAGTTTGGGTTACGGCGGAAGAAGGAAAGAAACGACCGTTGAAGGCATCCCAATGGTTTTGGCTTACTGCAAAGGAGAAAAGTTTGGTTTTAGTACGGATATGTATCTCGCGGAGTTTGACTTGAACGGCATGAGGATAAATATTAAAATGGACACCAAAGATGCTGAGGAGTTTGAAACATTCATAAAGAAACTTGCAGAAATCAATAAATAAACAAAAAAAAGCGGCAGATATTTCTGCCGCTTGCTTGTTGTGATGTGATTATTCTTCCCTGAACTCGATGCCGTTTTCGTCGGCGCTTTCGATAATGGCCAGAGACTTGAGGTTTACGCCTGCTTCGCGCAGCTTCTTGCCGCCGGGCTGGAAGCCCTTTTCGATGGCAACGCCTACGCCCAGCAGTTCGGCGCCTGCGCTGCTTACGATTTCGCAAAGGCCGCGGAGAGCTTCACCGTTGGCCAGGAAGTCATCCACGATGAATACTTTATCGGTGGGCTTGAGCCATTCTGCGGAAACCAGCAGAGTGACCTTCTTCTTATAGGTATAGGAGTAGATCTCGCTCCTGAGCAGACCGCCTTCGATGTTGTCGCTCTTGGCCTTCTTGGCGTAGATGAGGGGCAGACCGTAGCGGTTGGCGCAAAGGGTAGCCAGTGCGATGCCGCTTGCCTCGGCAGTGAGAATTACAGTTGCCTCGGACAGGTCGAAGTACTTTTCAAATTCCTCGGCCATTGCAGCCAGCAGGGCGGTGTCCACCTTGTGGTTGAGGAAGCCGTCTACCTTGATGATACCGCCGGGCAGTACCTTACCTTCTTTGCGGATCCGTTCCTTCAGAAGCTCCATTTCATTTTCTCCTTTATGATTTTATATATGTCGGTATGGTTTATACATCCCTTGCGGCGAGAATGCCGCATATAGCGGGGAAAACACCCCATATTCTCTTTTATTATGCAATGTTTTTGCCGCTGATACAAGCCCCCAAAACATATATATTTTAAAAGAAAAAATTTGGCGGGTTTGCGGAGCAATTATCCTGTACATCCTGCCCTGCTGTGATTATAATTATATATAAGAAAGGTTTTTGTATGGAAGAAAAGAAACAGCGCTCCGCTGCGGACAATCCCCACAGCGGACACCGCAAACGCCTGAGAGAAACATATACCGAGCGGGGCCCGGAAAGCATGCATGACCATCAGCTGCTGGAGCTGCTGCTCACATATTCCATTCCTCGGCAGGATACCAACCCTCTGGCTCACAGATTATTGGGCAGGAGCGGCTTTGGTTCCCTTGAGGAACTTTTTGCTGCGGACGTTCATGAAATAATGAAAATCGAGGGCGTGGGAGAATCCACTGCGGTGCTTTTATCCCTGGTGGGCAGCATGAGCAAACGCACCGCTGCCGAAAAGGTGAGGGGCAAGCGGCTCAACACTCCCCATGCTGCCATGGAATACTGCAAGACCTTGCCTTTCCGGGGAAACAACGAAAGCATGTATGTTATTTCACTGGATAAATCCCACAGGGTGCTCAGTGCGGACAGGGTGAGCACAGGCACGCCCGGCGAAGTGACCATGTATCCACGCACAGTTGTTGAGATTGCGGTGCGGCGGGGTGCGGAGAAGATAATGCTCTGCCACAATCACCCTTCCGGAGACCTCAGACCTTCCAGAGAGGACCTTAACACAACCGGCCTTATAATAGGAGCGCTGACTCCTATAGGAATAGTATTAAATGACCATATTATCGTGGGCGGAGGCAGGGCGTACAGCATGTCCCAGCAGATGCAGCAGCTGAACGGGCCTGCAGACAAAGAACTTGCCGTTGCCGCGGAGAAGGAGGAATGAAATGGATTACAGGGAGAACTATCTGAGCTGGCTTAACAATGCAAAGCTTGAGCAGGGACTCAGGGCGGAGCTTGATGCCATTGCATCCGATGCCAAGGAGCAGGAGGAGCGGTTTTATACCGAGCTGGAATTCGGCACCGCCGGCCTTCGCGGAATAATCGGTGCTGGTACCAACAGAATGAACGTTCACGTGGTACGCAGGGCCACCCAGGGCCTTGCGGATTACCTCAATACTATAGAAGGGGCAAAGGAGCGGGGCGTTGCCATAGCCTATGATTCCCGCCACATGTCCGACGTATTTGCAAAGGAGACTGCCCTTGTGCTTGCCGAGAACGGCATAAAGGCCTTCCTTTACAGCACCCTTCATTCCGTTCCCCAGCTTTCCTTTACCGTATTGCACCTTGGCTGTATTGCGGGCGTGGTTATCACTGCCAGCCACAATCCTCCCGAGTATAACGGATATAAGGTGTACTGGGAGCATGGCGGACAGGTGGGTCCCGAGCAGGCGGATGAAATCCTCAAGTATATCCGCAATGCGGACTACTTTGATGTAAACGCAATGGAAGAAAAGGCTGCGCTGGAAAGCGGCCTTGTAAAGATGATAGGCGCAGAGGTGGATGAGGAATATTACAAGGCCACCATGTCCCTCAGGCTTGCTCCCGAAGTGACTGCTGCAAAGGGCGGGGATATGAAGATGGTCTACACTCCCCTCCACGGTTCCGGCTGCGTGCCCGTAAAGGAGATACTCAGGCGCATCGGCCTGTGCAATGTAAGCATAGTTGCAGAGCAGGAAGCTCCTGACGGCAGATTCCCCACTGTAAAGGCTCCCAACCCCGAGGATCCCAATGCATTCACCCTTGCATTTGAGCTTGCAAATAAGGTGGGCGCAGACCTTATCATCGGCACCGATCCCGACTCTGACAGGCTTGGCGCCGCCGTCCGCAAGGATGACGGACACTTTGCCGTGCTCACAGGAAATCAGATTGGCAGCATTCTGATTCATTATATCCTTTCCACCCTTAAGGAAAAGGGTCAGCTTCCCGCAAACGGCCTTGTGGTAAAGTCCATCGTAAGCACCATGATGGCGGATACCATCTGCGCTCACTATGGCGTGGAGATGCGCCATGTGCTCACCGGCTTCCGCTTCATTTCCGAGCAGATTGCCTATTGTGAGAGCACCGGCGAAAAGGAATTCCTCTTTGGCTTTGAAGAGAGCTACGGCTTCCTCAAGGGCAGCTTCGCAAGGGATAAGGACGCCATATGCGCGGCAATGATGCTTTCAGAGGCAGCAGTGGTATACGCACAACAGGGCAAGAACCTTTACGATGTTCTGCAGGAGATGTACGCCATGTACGGTTTCTATGGCGAATCCGTAAAGTCCTATACGCTCAAGGGCAAGGAAGGCCTGGAAAAGATCGCCGCCGCGATGGAAACTCTCCGCAATGCTCCCATGGATACCGTGGGCGGTGTAAAGGTGCTGTCCTTTGAAGACCTTAAGAAGGGCACTGTGCTTTACAGCGACGGCCGGGCGGAAAAGGCCAGCCTGCCTTCCTCCAATGTGCTCAGGTTCTTCCTGGAAGAGGATTGCTGGCTCTGCGTACGCCCCTCCGGCACTGAGCCCAAGCTCAAGCTGTATATCGGCGGCAAGTCGGATACAGCAGAGGGACTGGATAAGCGCCTTGCAGCCCTTATGGCTGATGCGGACGGACGCATTTCCGAGCTGCTCAGGTAAGGAATTTTTGCAGCTTAAAACACAGTAAAAAAAGCCGTCGGATTTAGGTCTGGCGGCTTTAAAAAACTTTCTTCAAAAAAATTAAAAAAAGTCGTTGACAAACAGGGAGGTGTCTGTTAAGATATACAAGCTGTCGCACGAAACGCGGCGGGCGCACCTTGAAAACTATATAGTGCAAAGTAGAAAGAAGAAGAGACGAAACGCGATTTTTTTTGAGAAGCAGCCAAAGCAGTACAGCCTGAAAGAGTACTGCAGAGGTTGAGATGAGAGATCATCAA
>JAZNUG010000015.1:0-11455 GCA_045592165.1 Clostridia bacterium
CCAATGCAGGTAAATCCACCCTGCTCAATGCCCTTACAGGGGCCGGGGTAATGGCGGAGAATATGCTGTTTGCCACACTTGATCCGGTTGTGCGTCAGGCGGTGCTGCCGGACGGCACTCCTGTATTGCTGTCAGATACCGTTGGTTTTATCAATAAGCTGCCCCATGATCTGGTTGAGGCCTTCCGCTCCACGCTTGAGGAGGCCGCCGCGGCGGATCTGATACTTCATGTGGTGGATAGGTCTTCCTCTTATTATGAAAGCCAGATGGCGGTGGTTGAGGAAGTGCTTTCCTCCCTTGGCGCAGGGGATGTGCCAAGGATAAACGTATACAACAAGCGGGATCTTATTGAAGAACGCACTCCTATGGACGGCATGTTCATCAGCGCTGCAAAGAACGAGGGTGTTGATGAACTGCTTGCCGAGATCGAGCGCAGGCTTAACAGCTCCCGCACAGAGGTTGAGCTGTGCATACCCTATGATAAATACGAGGCCATGACCGTCATAAGGGCGGAGGGAAGGATACTTTCCGAAGAGCACGAGGCGGATGGCACTCATGTAAAAGCACAGCTGGAAGAAAGCACCATGTGGAAGCTGAGAAAGATACTGGGGGAAGCATATGGGCAAAACTAAAGTCATAGCCATTGAGGGCATAGACGGCAGCGGTAAGAGCGTGCAGTTTGCAAGGCTGAAGGCTGCCATAGAGGGGATGGGCCATACCGTTGAGGCCCGGGAATATCCTGTGTATTCCTCCTATTTCGGCTCCCTTGTGGGCGAATATCTTTCCGGCTCAGGCGGGGTAAAAGCAGACACAGTGGATGCTAAAAGCATGGCGCTGTGGTTTGCGCTGGACAGATGGGAGGATATGAAAAACCATCGGGACGGCGAATATGACTATATGCTGATAAACCGCTATGTGCTCAGCAACGGCGTGTATCAGAGCATCCGGGATATAGACCTTGGCAGAGAAGACCTTGTGGATTGGGTATTTGATCTTGAATACAATCACTTTGGCCTGCCAAAGGCGGATCTGTTCCTGTTTTATGACGTGGCCACGGCTCAGGCGGGGGAAAACGTTATGAAAAAAGGCTTCCGGGATTATGTGGGCGGCGAAAAGAAGGATGTATACGAATCCTCCGGCGGCATACAGGAGCGGGCGAGGGCAAAGTACCTTGAAACCGCAGAGCGCAGGAAGGACATCGCCGTAATACAGTGCATGGGAGCAAGCGGCTTCCGCACCATAGATGATATCGCTGCAGAAACTCTGGCCGTATTAAAAGAAAGAAACTTCATATAACGAAAAGCAAAAACGCCGCACTTTGCGGCGTCTTCATATTATCGGCGCATTTTTCACAGCTTCCGTGAGCTTTTGCCAGCATATACCATCCACGCACTCTTCGGCCGAAAGGCCGGCAGCGCTGCGGAAGCATTTCACTGCACAGAGGGTATCATAGGAGAAACGTCCCGACATCAGACATGGGAATCCTGCAATATTCAGGCACCGCTGCAAAACAAAGCAGTATGCCCCACTATTTCCCGGGAAAAGAAGCGGATATGGAACAAAAACCGACCCGGGCGGGGAAACGTAAACCTCTGCATGAATCCATGTGGGGGTGCGGTATTGGGGCTGAACATATGAGAAAAGTCCGCTGCGGACACACCATCGGCGTATTTCGTTTTGACGAAGGATTAGATGTTTACAGGAATCCGCAAGAACAAAATCCCCCGCAAGGCCTGCATAGTGTTGGGAAAAGCCCATGCTGCGGCCGGACTGTATGGGTACGAAGCAGCGGGAAGGCTTCAGTTCAAATCTGCTGCACAGTTCATCTGCGGCATGGAGAAAAGCTTCGTCTGTCCATGCCATATGTCCGCATGGCCCGAACAAGGAGAATTTTTCCGTATAAAAATCATTCTTTGATTTGCTGAAAACAAAAAGCGTCGCCATATTTTAATGTATGGCGGCGCCTGTATTTTTGTGACGGTATAAATTATTCTATGCGAATGGGTCGGGGGTGGCGGTATAGGCGGGCAGGTTGTTGGAATAGTAGTAATAATTGCCGTCTGCACCCTGATAGATGGTTGGGGTGCGGGGCGGCAGGGATGCGCCGGGCTTAAGCACCTTGGCTTCTTCCGCCTCTTGTGCAGAGAGGAATATGAATTCGTGGAGCATTGCGGCATTTGCGGTTATATCCGCAAGGATAACGGACTTTCTTTCATGCTTGGCAGATTCGTAGGTTTCATCGGCGGGGATGCGGTAATACAGCATGCCGCCTATGTCCATGCCAAGCACCCTTGTAGCGCAGTCAATAATGCGCTGATTGGACATATTGGTTTCCACAAAGGGCAGCACATCCTGAATCAGGGCAAGCTGCTTTGAGGCATCCAGCGAACGGAACTTTGCGTATATGTTATTCAGCAGCTTGTACTGGCGCTCTGTGCGGGAAAAGTCACTGTCTATCTTGCGGACGCGGGCGTAGCCCAGGGCCTGCTTGCCGGTCAGCTTTACGTTGCCTTCTTCTGCAAAGATAAAGCCATCCCATGTATCGGGAATGCCACGCTCCTTGTTCAGGCCTGCAATGCAGTCATTTGCGGCGCTGATCTCTTCTGCGGTCATTTTTACGGTTACACCGCCCATTTCATCCACTATGCTTTCAAACATGGTGAAATCCACCAGCACATATTCGCTGAGGTTAAGGCCAAAGTTGGTGTTTATGGTTTCAAACAGCAGTTCAAGGCCGCCCTTTACTGCGGCGGAGTTCATCTTGCCGTAGCCCTCGCCGGGAATATTCACCAGCATATCCCGCATAACGGTGGTAAGCTTAAGGCTGTTGTGAACAGTGTCGATGGTGCCTATCATCATGGTATCGGTATTGGAATTGCCGGAGGAAGAGCGCCTGTCCACGCCGATGAGGAGAACGTGAATATAACGGTCGTCGCTCCTGTTCTTTTCCATATTGTTGATGGTAACAGGATCCAGCCATGTCTGCTCATACAGCTCGCTCATGGGGATGGGAGTGGGAGCAGGGGTGGCAGAAGGGGCAGGTGTAGGGGAAGGCGTGGCAGGTGCGGGGGTGATGATGATATCATCTTCGGTTGCTTCGAATATGGGAGCATTGCCGGGTCTGTTGATGCTGTTGAGCAGGCTCATGCCGAATATTATAACCGCCGCAACGGCACAGAGAATAACCGCCAGCAGTATCCATATCAGTTTTCTGCTGCGGGGACTTTCCTGTATATCTTCTTCGAATCTTTCCTTTTTCATGGGTACCTCTGTAAAGGGGGATGGTGTAGCGTTACAGCAGCATGATTATACTACTTTCGTGGGTATATGGCAAATGGGGCCCTATTGCTAACAGGTAAAAGATGGGGTATATTATAAAGGAAAATGATAACATAGGTGTATTATGCAGATGTATGGGAATTTTGCGGGGCTTTATGATCCCCTCATGAAGGATGTGGACTACGACAGATGGGCGGAGTATATCGCCTCCTTTCTGCCGGAGGGCAGTCTGCGCATTGCGGACTGTGCCTGCGGCACAGGCGAGATAACTCTGCGCCTTGCAAAGCGGGGCCATATTCTTACCGGCGTGGATATATCCGAGGATATGCTGAGGGTTGCCTCGGAAAAGGCCCGAAAAGCCGCATTGAAGATACCTTTCGTCTGCCAGAATATGGCAAAGCTTGCGATGCACCGTCCTCAGGATGTTATAGTATGCGCCTGCGACGGCGTGAACTATCTGGACAGCATTGAGGAAGCAGAAGAGTTTTTTACCGCGGCATATGCTGCCCTTAAGCCCGGGGGATTGCTGCTGTTTGATGTATCCTCAAAATACAAACTGGAAAAGGTATTGGATTGCAACACCTTTGCAGAGGATGACGGGGAGAGGGCATACATCTGGAAAAACTGCTACGATCCCGAAAGCAGGCTCATCTCCATGGAGCTGAGCTTCTACGAAAAGCAGGGAGATATGTACCGCCGCTTTGAGGAAAAGCATATTCAGCGGGCCCATGAGCAGGATGAGCTTATCGGCGCAATGGAAAGGGCGGGCTTTGATGCGCATGCCTGCGGCTTCCTTACAAAGGAACAGCCCGGGGATGATGACCTTCGCATACAGTTTATAGGGAGGAAAAAAGCGTGAAGCCCCTCAGACTGTACATGGAAGGGGATGAGGTGATATGCGCCTTTACCCTGCATATAGACATTCGCGCGGGAGAGCCTGAGCTTATGAAGGACATCATAAGCAGGGGTCTCAGCCGTATGGAGGGCGAATATCAAACAGAAAACGGCCCTGTAAAGATAGGCGTCAGGGTGGATTATGCAGATGAGTTTTCTCTGGATGCGGTGAATGTGCGGGTGGAGGACAAAACCCCCGTTATCCGCAAATGGTACAGCCCCCGCATGAATGTAAGCCGGGCATACTTCGGTGCAAGGCGCAAGGGACTGCTCAAGCTTACAAGATACCTGTGGAAAATGCCGGATGTATTTATCAATATCGCCGGCAGGGATATGGAAAATCCCCGCAATCAGGCCATACTGGCCTGTATAGTGCAGCATGAATTCGGCCATGTGCTTGGATTCAAGGATAAGTATAAATATAAAAACCATAAATTCATAAAGAGCAAAAGCTCTGTGCAGGACAGGGATATAATGTACCGCACAGGGGACGGCCAGGGATTTATGGATTATCACATTAAAAGACTGAGAGAATGTGCCGAGAAGGGAAAACTTCCCTTCAGAGGCGTATAATACGGAGGATACAATGGATAAATTGGTAAGAGCGCTGATGGCGGAGGATACTGTAAAGCTTATCGCCATCTCCGGAAAGGAAATATGCGAAAAGGCAAGGGAACTTCATGGCTTATCCAGGGTATGCACTGCGGCCCTGGGCAGAACGCTGCTTGTTACTGATATGATGGGCGCCCAGCTTAAGGGCGAGGACCACAAGCTGACCGCCATAGTAAAGGGCGGCGGTCCCGCCGGCAATATCGTCTGCACTGCGGATAATCAGGGCCGCGTTAAGGGCTATATCGAGGTGCCTGACCTTGAGCTGCCCCTGGGCCCCGATGGCAAGCTGGATGTTTCTATGGCGGTGGGCTGGTTCGGCGACCTTACAGTTGTGCGGGACCTTGGCATGAAGGAGCCCTATGTGGGCAAATGCGATGTGGTATCCGGCGAAATTGCAGAGGACTTTGCCCAGTATTTTACTGTCAGCGAGCAGCAGCCTTCCATGGTATATCTTGGTGTAAGGGTTGACCCCCATGACGGCCATGTGCTTTCCGGCGGCGGCCTTATCGTTCAGCCCCTCCCCCATTGCCCCGATGAGGTTATAGATAACCTTACCGAAAAGGCGGCCATGGTAAAGATGCTGGCAGGCATGCTGGAGGAAGGTATTGAGCTGGAGGACGCCCTGTGTAAGATTTTCCACGGCATCGATATCCGCTTTACTGAAAGCCTTACCCCGGAATTCCGCTGCGACTGCAGCAGGGAGCGCCTAGAGCGGGTTCTGATTTCCCTGGGTCGCGAGGAACTTAAGGACATGATTGAAAAGGAAAAGGGCGCGGAACTGACCTGCCATTTCTGCAATAAAACATACAGCTTCAGCGAAGAACAGCTGGGGGATCTTTTGAGGGAGGCCGACAAGGCGTAAATAACAGGATGACCCATAAACTCAGGGCCGCAAAGGGAGGCAAGGTGCTCTCCTTCGAGCAGAACGGAGACTTTTACCTGCGCAGCGGCATGACAAAACTGGATAAAAATGACCTGCTGGGTGCAATGGCAAGCTATCGTACCGCACTGGACAAGGATCCGGAAAATCCGGAGATTATCCTTGCCATAGCAGAGATACTTACCTCCATGCAGCGCTATGACGAATCCAACAGGCTGCTTATGTCCCGCTTTGCGGTGGGCGAGCGGCCGCCGGAGGCGTTTTTCGGCATGGGCTGTAATTTTATGGCTCAGCGGGAATATAATCAGGCCCGCATGAGCTTTGACCATTATCTTGATGTGGAGCCCGACGGAGAATTTGCCTATTCCGCATATGAAATGGCAGAATCCATAGACAACGGCAGCGCACAAACCTTCGGCGGGGAACTGGATAAGGCAAAAGAAAGCACAGAGATTGCCCGCCGCATGATGGAGCGGGAGGATTTTCCCGGGGCGATAGCAGTCCTTGAAAAGCTGATCGCAGAACAGCCGGAGCTGACTGCTCCCCGCAATCACCTTGCCCTTGCCTATTACTGCGTACATGATTACGATAAGGCAACTGAACAGGTGGGTCAGGTTTTAAGAAAAGATCCTTCTGATATTCAGGCCCATTGCAACCTTGCTGTGTTCATGCGGGGGGCAAAGGATGACCTTGGCCTGAAGCGGCAGGTGGAGTACCTTAAATCCCTCCATACCGACGACCTTGACGATATGAACCATATCGGTGTCACCCTTATGGAAGTGCGGGAGTTTGAGGCTGCAATTCCCATCTTCAAAAAAATACAGCAGTCCCGCCCCTATGAGGCAGGGGTGCTGCACAGATTGGCCCTGTGCCATTATCATACCGGAGATTATCCCGCCGCAGTAAAGCTTTACGACAAGCTGCTGCAGATAGACAATCAGGACAGCATTGCCGCATACTACTGTACTCTTTGCCGCAAGGCGCAGCGGGAGGAGATAAAGCCTGTCAGTCTCGTGCTGAATTATCAGGTGCCCCCTGAGGAGATAGTGCAGCGCATACGCCGCATAAATGAATTTATTCACACCCCAAGGGAAGAACTGGAAAAGCAGTGGTACAGGGGCAGCGAGCTGCAGATATTGGCGAAGTGGGTTCTTACCCTGCCGGATGTAACCACAAACCGGGCAATACTCAGCTTTATCGCCACATTCAAGGATAAGGCTGCTGAGGAAATCATTCGCGATTTTGCCCTTCAGCGGGAGCATGGCACCGAGATAAAGCGCAGCGCATTTGCCCTGCTTAAAAATATGGGGGCAAAGGAACCCTATCTCAGCTATATAAACGGCGAGCTTATGGAAAGCCGGGTCAGCCTTGTGCCGGTGCTGCCCGAGGGCACCCCCAAGGCATACGGCGATATACTGGAAACCTGCCTCAGCTTTATGCGGGGCAATCGGGATAACGACTGTATGTCCACTGCAGTGAAAATATGGACTGTATACGTGGAGAGCCTTTCAGGCTACCGCCCCCTGTCAAAGGGGCAGGTGCTGGGCCTTTGTGCCGCAATAGAATACGTTGCATGCCACAGACATGGCATTGAGGTTACCAAGTGGGAGCTGTGCAGCAAGTACGGCGTATCCCTGGCTCGCTTCAATAATGCACTGGCAAAGCTGGGCAGGCAGGAGGAGGAAAAATGAGGTTTATAGCTACCTGTAAAATGGGCCTTGAGAGCGTGGTATCCCTTGAGCTCAAGTGGCTTGGAATAGAAGTGGAAAAGGTGGAGGACGCCCGCGTTCTCTTTACCGGCGGCTATGAGGATATGGCAAGGGCCTGTCTGTGGCTGAGGGCCGCAGAGCGTGTGCTGATGGAGGTATCCTCCTTTGAAGCACGCACCTTTGAGGAACTTTTTCAGGGGGTCAAGGCGATTCGCTGGAAAGACTATCTCAAACGGGATTCCTTTATTCATGTAAACGGCAAGAGCGCAAAGAGCACCCTCTTCAGCGTATCCGATTGCCAGAGCATAACCAAAAAGGCCATAGTGGAAAACCTTAAAGAAGCCTATAAAACCACCCTGCCGGAAACCGGCGCCGAGGTTATAATTGAGATAGGCATATTGAGGGATGTGGTTACGGTGGCGCTGGATTGCTGCGGCGCGGGCCTCTCAAGGCGGGGATACCGCACTTATAACGTTGCAGCTCCCATTGCGGAAAGCCTTGGCGCAGGCATACTGCTGCTTTCCCGCTATAAGGGAGACAGGCCCCTTATCGATCCCATGTGCGGCAGCGGTACTATGCCCATCGAAGCCGCTATGATAGCAAAAAACATCGCTCCCGGCCTCAACCGTCCCTTTGCGGGAGAACAGTGGGACTTTGCGGGCGGCAGAAGGATATTTGACAGCGCAAGATCAGATGCAAGGGACAGTATACTGGATGTAAAGCCTGAAATTCTGGGCAGCGATATAGATGAGCGCAGTATTGACCTTTGCAAAAAGCACGCCAAGAAGGCCGGCATAATGGTAAACTGGGCAGTGCGTCCCCTGAAGGAGCTTTCCACCGACGAATCCGACGGCCTTATCGTCTGCAATCCTCCCTACGGCGAGCGCATGATGGAAAAGCGCGAGGCGGAAAACCTTTACCGCCAGATGAGGGAAAAGTTCGATGGGCTGGATAACTGGCAGGTAAGTGTCATTACCGCATACCGGGACTTTGAAAAGGTATACGGCAAGCATGCAGATAAGCGCCGTAAGCTCAGCAACGGCGGAATGACATGCACACTGTTCCAATATTTTCGCGAAAGAAAAATCTGAAAAAACACTTTACAAATGCTGAACTATGTACTATAATAATACCGTTGCGAAAAGCACGGGGCATTAGCTCAGTTGGTAGAGTGCCACACTGGCAGTGTGGATGTCAGCGGTTCGAGTCCGCTATGCTCCACCATAAACAAAACAGTATCCGAAAGGATACTGTTTTTGTTTACCCTGAGTGGCGAGAACCGCTGTCACTTGCGTTTATCAAATAAAGAAGCTGCAGCTGTATAAGCTGCAGCTTCTTTTTACGGTTCTATTGCTGACAGATAGGGATAGGGGTTGATGTACAGCCCATCCGATGCAACGATGGTGAGATGCAGATGATCAAGGTCGCTGTTGCCGGTATTACCCACGTGGCCGATAAGCTCGCCGGCCTTGACCGCGTCTCCCTCCTGCAAAAAGTCTGTTTCCCGTATCATGTGGTAATAGTGGAATTCATAGCCGAAATCATCTGTAACTACTACGGCGTAGCCTGTGCCGTCGCTGTAGCCCACATAGGTGACTGTACCGTCTGTGCAGCTGTAAATTTCTGCATCTGCCGGCGCCCATATGTCGGTGCCGGTATGCTTGCGTATGCCGCCGGCCCGATCGGCATACCATGTTTTGCGAAGGCGGGTATGTTCACTCAGCGGCCATACGATACCGCTTGCAAGATTGCCTTCCGCAGGGGGCTGAATGTACTCATCATATTCGGCGGCGTCCTCATCAAATACGGTGAGGGCGTAGGAATAGGCAAAGCTGAGCCCCATCGCTCCTTCAGGGCCGCCGGGCAGGGCAAGGGCTTCTTTAAAGGGAAGAGGCTCAAGATTGGCGGTAAGAGCATAGCTGCCGTCTGCCTTCGGCTGGGCATTCACTGACAGCGTCAGGGAGTCTTTTATATATGCCATGGCTTGTTCGGCGTCTGCTGCGGATTGAATCAGGGCCAGAAGCAGCTGCCACGACGGCGCATCACCGTGGGCTGCGCAGGTGAACTCAGGCGCCATGGGATGGACTGCAAGCTGATTGATTATATCTCCCAGCATTTGTGCAAGCTGTATATCCAGCTCCGCTGCCATGGCGGGCAGCCATGTCCGGTCAGCATCATCGGTACCGAATATCTGCCAGCGGTTTTCTGCGGCAAACATGTTTTCGGGCAGGTATTCTGCCAGATCAGGAGCAGGAGCCGCTGCCCAGAGCCTATGAAATTCATCGCAAAGCTCCTCGCCGCTCAATACGGCGGGCGTGGGTTCCGGTGTTGGGGCGGGCGTTGGGGTTATTGCAGGTTCGGCTGCGTTTTGCATGGGCGCGCAGCCTGCGATAAGCAGCAAAAGTGCAAGGAAGAGTGTGGAGAGTTTTATGTTCATCGGGTGCTCCTTTATATCAAAAGGCCGCTATGCGGCCTGATGTCATATTATTCATTTACCAGCGCCTCGGTCAGCGCTTCGACGGGGATACTGCTCATGCCGCCGAAAGATTGCAGCATGTGGCCGGTGAGCAGAGTGAAGAAAAGCTCTGCCCTGTCGCCAAGGATACGGGCGTTGCGGGACTGCATCCTGAGGGCGCCCAGCTCCAGCATCAGCTTCCATTGCTGGCGCTGCTCTGCCATAAGCTCCCGTATTGGGGTGTCCTCAGTAGAGCATTCGGCGCAGAGTACGGCGTAAAGCTTTGCATGCTGTTCATCCTGCATGATGGAGGTGAACAGGCGGTTTATTGCGGGGGCAAGGGGCTCGTCCCGGGTGAGGCCGTCCAGCCAGGTGAGAAGTATATCGCTCATGTGGCCAAGGCAGCCCTCGGCAATGGTAACGATTAGCTCATCTTTGGAGGGGTAGTAGTAATACAGTGTACCCTTGCTGAGCTTTGCCTCGGCAGCGATATCTCCAAGGCTGGTGCCATGTACGCCGCGGCGGGTAAAAAGAGAAGCGGCGGTGGCAAGTATCGCCTCCCTTACGCTTGCAAATTCACCGTGTTTTCTTGCCATGCTGCCCTCCGGAAAATAAGAATCGGCCTTTTGTACGAATTGATACATTTATTATACAATAGCATACCTGTCTTTAACAAGGGAAAAGCCATGGCGAAAAGCACGGGAAAATACGGAAAAACAAAAAAGACCCTATGAGGGGTCTCTTTTGATAAAGCCGAAGCTTTAGTTCATGCTGTAGCGCTTCTTGAAGCGATCCACGCGTCCGCCGGTATCTACCAGCTTCTGACGGCCGGTATAGAACGGATGGCACTTGGAGCAGATTTCGACCTTGAGTTCGCCCTTTACGGAACCGCTCTTGAAGGTCTCGCCGCAAGCGCAGCGAACGATGCTCTCACCATAAGTGGGATGGATATCCTTCTTCATTTTATCCTCCTTTATTGCTGGGCGCAGGGCGATTAGCCGCCCTCCTGCTGCATACGGGCATAAAGCCCCTGAGTACAAGACTCGAACGGAGTAATTATATCCTATACTCCGTTCGTAATCAAGGCTTTTTTTAAATATATTCGGCTATTTTATAAAACTTTTGCCCATGGTAAAGCCATCTTTTTCATAAGCATTGGACCAGTTCTGAAGTTTTGCCACAAATTCCTCGTTTGAGTCGGTTTTTTCCAGCATTGCAATGAGCTGTTCGGTAACGTCGGCATTGCCGGAGCCCAGTATGCGGCGCATATTGGATACCGCTTCCTGTTCTTCTTTGGTGAGCAGCAGTTCATCACGGCGGGTACCGCTCTTGTAGATATCGATGGCGGGGAATATACGTCTTTCGGACAGCTTGCGGTCCAGATGGATTTCCATATTGCCTGTGCCCTTGAATTCCTCGTATACGATATCGTCCATGCGGCTGCCTGTTTCGATAAGGGCGGTGGCTATTATGGTAAGGCTGCCGCCGCCTTCGATATTGCGGGCAGAGCCGAAGAAACGCTTGGGCTTATGAAGCGCACCGGGGTCCATGCCGCCGGAAAGTGTTTTGCCGGTGGCGGGAATTGTAACATTGTATGCACGGGTAAGGCGGGTAATGGAGTCGATC
>JAZNUG010000016.1:0-1579 GCA_045592165.1 Clostridia bacterium
AAAGCTTGCAAACAGTAACTCCTACCATAAGATTTCTCCCCCTAAAGAGCAGAGGCCGCCACAGAACCATGGCGGCCTTTGTTTTTTGTGTTGACTGGGGATTCGCTTTTTGAAATAATACACCTATACTGTTTTTCGGAGGCCATTATGGACAACAGCCGCTTCTTTGCCAACACAGCCTGCCCCTATTATCCCTGTCATCAAGGGGTAGAGGAATTCAGCTGTATGTTCTGCTATTGTCCCCTCTATGCCCTTGGCGAAAAGTGCGGCGGCAATTTTACCTATACCGCCGATGGTATAAAGGACTGCTCAAATTGCCTTATTCCACACAAAAAGGAAAACTACGAACTGATAACCCAAAAGGCCGCCGCCCTGATTGAAATGGCACGCAAAAAATAAAAGAACCGATCGATTCGGTTCTTTTTTGCGTCAGTCGTTTGTCAGGTCTCCGCTGCCGGATACCGGTATTGCTTCCCCAAGGTATGTGGGCAGAGGTTTGAATATGCACATGGCAAAGTCCTTGCACCGGGCCAGTACCTCCCGAAGGTCATAATACCTTTGCCCCCTGTACGGCCTGAGATCCGCCGCCACCCCCTCCGCCTCAAGGCCCAGAGAGCGGGCAACGTATAATGCACGGTAAAGATGATATCCCTGAGTTACTATCAGCACACGCTCTGCAAGAAACACATCCCTTGCCCTGTAAATGCTCTCATAGGTGGAAAAGCCCGCGTGGTCCATGAACACATCCTCAGAGGGCACCCCTGCCTCAATGGCATAGTCCTTCATGACGTTTACCTCGTCGTATTCCTTGCGCCCATGATCCCCGCTCATAAGGAGCTTTGGGGCACCGCCCGCCTTATATGCGTCTATGGCCACATCCAGCCTGTCCGCCAGCATATGTGAAGGTCTGCCGCCGGACCAAACTCCTGCGCCCAGCACCAGTATGCAATCGTATTCCCCCTCTATTACGTTTCCGCTGTTCACTATCATATCCTTGGTGGACAGCTTTACGTATCCGCTGACGGCAAGCGGCAGCATAACAGCCGCAGCAAGCACCGCGGCTATGCATATCAGTATTCTTTTCTTGCGTGTTTTTTTGCTTTTCATAGGAAAAGTATACCACCGTCACATTTCCCCATGTTTAAACAAACTGTAAAGCAAATCCTTTAAAAATCCCTGTAAAAAAGTCCGTGCTGCACGCAGTACCATATCAGCCTTCCGTGGGCGCACCAGCTAAGCCGCGCCTGTATGTCCCATTCGGGGTACAGCCGCTTCATCACAAGGCCATCTCCGGTAAGTATTCCGACAAAAGCAATGTAATGATCCTTTTCCACGGGATGGGAGCCTGCAACAAACCAGTCGTTTTCTATCCGCTCCATGGTGAGCTGTCCCTTGTCCTTTTGGGCAGTAAGCGGCATAAGCTTCTTGCCGCAGCAGTATATGGCGGCCTCCCCCTCGGCGGTAAGTATATTGCCGCACAGGGGGCAGGCGTAGAATTTAAGCTTTTTCATATTGCCCGCCACGGCTCTGCGGCTATGCATCTCCCCGCTGAGCAGGCTCTCAAGCTCTGCCCCAAGGA
>JAZNUG010000017.1:0-21821 GCA_045592165.1 Clostridia bacterium
TCGTTGATATATACGCCTGCGGAGGATACGCCGACTGCGTCTACGCGGGGCATATGCTCAGCTGCGGACTTAAGGGCGGCAACTATGCCGTCATAATGATAATCGGGATCGGAATTAATTTTGGGGAACCATACAACTTCCTCAGAATATACGGTTTCGCCATCGATAACAGCGGAAACCTTGCGGTCGGATCCGCCGGCATCAAAGCCTATGCGGCATCCGTCCAGATGGCCGCCAACGCGCTTGGGAGAGTCCTTTGCCTCGGGCACCTTGTCTACCAGCACCACCTCAAAGGGACGCTCGAATATATTTGCCATATAATCCCAGTCAAACTCCTGCTGACCGTTGGCATTGTAAGCCTTGCTGAGGAAATCAAATACGCGTTCATCGCCGGCAACGTATACCTTGAAGCCGCCCTTCATCCACAGGATGGTCTTTACAAGGCGCTCTATATAATAGCAGTCTGCCTCAAGCATTTCATCGGTGCCGTGGATAAAGGTATGATGGGTGGACATCTGACCGTCCGCACGCTCAACAGCTACGGAGAAGGGCTTTTTTGCATCCTTCAGAAATTCCTGATTGTACTTGAGCAGGGGGATAAAGCCGGGGTCCAGCTCGGGGGTATTGAGGATATTGACAGATACACCGTAACGTTCCATTTGTATGATTCCTCCGCAATAATTATTAATCCGCAATGTGCCAATCTTTGACAGCTATATTATACCACTAACAGCAGCATATGTTTATAAGCATATTTACATTTTCTGCCGATTTTTTTGCACGTCTAAACATAAAAATTATTCCCCGCTGCCCTGCCCTTTTTAACCCTGGACAATCATAAAATACGGCGCCCGGTAAGGGCGCCGCATTCGTGGCAGGAGTTATATATCAATGTGGCTCAATGATATCTTGATTAATAGTTTTCCTTGCGTACTTCAAAGTAGCTCTGGGGATGTGCGCATACGGGGCACATGGCGGGAGCAGCCTTGCCTACTACCAGGTGACCGCAGTTGCGGCATTCCCACATGGTCTCGCCGGCCTTCTCAAATACGGCCTTCATTTCAACGTTGTTCAGCAGAGCAAGATAGCGCTCCTCGTGGGTCTTTTCAATGGCAGCTACTGCGCGGAATTTGTAAGCCAGCTCCTTGAAGCCTTCTGCCTCAGCCTCTTCGGCAAAGGTGGCGTACATGTCGGTCCACTCGTAGTTTTCGCCTTCAGCGGCGGCCTTCAGGTTGGCAGCGGTATCGCCGATGCCGCCCAGATACTTAAACCAAAGCTTTGCATGCTCTTTCTCGTTGTCAGCGGTCTGCTGGAAGATTGCAGCGATCTGCTCATAGCCTTCCTTGCGGGCTACGCTGGCAAAGTAGGTATACTTATTTCTGGCCTGAGATTCGCCTGCAAAAGCGGTCATGAGGTTCTGTTCAGTCTTGGTGCCCTTAAGTTCCATTGTTTTATTTCTCCTTTAAGCAAATTTATTTTTTAATTTAAGTTTAAGAACAATTCTTAATCTTATTATATCCGAACTTTTCCGGATGTCAATAGTTATTTCCCAGTTTTTTCAATTTTAAGCAGAATTTTTTTCGAATCCGGTCCGCCGGCATATCCTGCGAGGCTTTTCTGGCCCACTACTCTATGGCACGGCACCAGTATAAGCAGCGGATTTGCCCCGCATGCAGCTCCCACGGCTCTTGCGGAATTGGGTCTGCCTATGCTGCGGGCAAGCTGCCCGTAGGTTACGGTTTCGCCGTAGGGAATGTCCGATAGAGCCTGCCACACCTGCTGCTGAAAGGCAGTGCCATTCAAAGCCAATGGAAGATCAAAGTTTATGCGTTTGCCGCGGAAGTATTCCGTCAACTGGGTTTCACACCGATTCAGCAATGCCGTCCTTTTATATTCCCCTATGCAGTTTTCTCCAACGGACAGGCTGACTATGCAGCCGTCTTTTTCAGCGGCCGTCAGGCTGCCGATCGGTGTGTTTTTTATATGTATATAACATTTCTGCATATCAGACGGCCAAGCCGGCCCCGCTGCGTACGATCAGGCGTTTTTTCACAATGAGATAGCACACCATCTGTCCCAGCATGGTTACCGTCCAGGATACGGGATAACCTATCATCAGCATTGCATAGGTGGGCTGCATCGCGAAGGCAGTATACAGCCACAGTATTCTGAAGGCGCATATTCCGAATACGCTTATTATCATAGGCATGGTGGAGTTGCCCATGCCCCGAACCACGCCCACCATGGTATCCGACAGACCGTATATAAAATACGGCGCAGAAACGATCAGCATTCGCTGAGCTCCCCAGAATATTACCTCCGGATCTCCGTTTGCGTATATGCTTATCAGCTGCTCTCTGAATATGCAGCTCAATGCCCCCATCACGCCGCTTACAAGCACCACCAGCAACAGGCAGTTTTTCAATATGGGGCCAATTCGCTCATACTTGCGGGCGCCCATATTCTGCCCTGTAAAGGCCATAGCTGTCTGGGTGACGGAGTTCATTGCAACATATATGAAGCCATCGATATTGCCCGCGGCAGAGTTGCCTGCCATTACCACGGAACCGAAGCTGTTTACAGAGGACTGGATCATAACGTTTGTTATGGAAAAAAGCATGCTCTGCAGGCCGGCCGGCAGGCCAATCCTGAGAATCTCCGTCAGTTTATCCCTGTATATATGCATCTCCTTCACTTCAAGATGCAGGCAGCCTTCGGTTTTTATGAGACTGAGCACTATAAAGGCAGCGGACACATACTGGGATACCGCTGTGGCAATACCTACGCCTGCAACGCCCATCTTGAGGCCCACCACGGTTATAAGATTCAGCACAACATTGATAACGCCTGCAACGGACAGGAACTTCAGCGGACGCTGGGTATCGCCCACCGCCCTCAGCACCGCCGCGCCGAAATTATATACCATAAATGCAGGAATACCCATGAAGTATATGCGAAGATACAGCGCCGCCTGATCCAGCACGTCCGCCGGGGAATCCATCAGCACCAGCATAGGCCTTGAGGCCACAATTCCGAACACCCCTACGAATATGCCGATTATCACGCTCATGGTCATGGCGGTGGATACAGTTTCGCTTACTTCCATCGGCTCATGGGCGCCGTAATAGCGGGCAACCGCAACATTTACACCTATTGAAATCATCATAAAGAGATTTACAATAAGGTTTATAAGGGATGTGGTGGAGCCCACCGCCGCAAGGGCAGTACGTCCCGCATATCGGCCCACCACTATAACATCCGCCGCATTGAACAGCAGCTGAAGTATGCCCGTTATAACCACGGGCACAGCATAAGCCACCAGCTTACCCATAAGAGGGCCGGTGGTCATATCCATTTCGTTTCGCTTGACAAGCAGCATTTGCGATAGCTCCCTGATATTAATCCTGTTTTAGAAGGGCCTTCGCCCCGGGGGTAAATTCCATAGTTCCGTCAGAATACACGATAACAGCCTCTGCGCCCATGCTCTCGGCAAAGGCAAGTCCATCCCGCCCCATTGCAAAGCAGGCAGTGGAAAGTGCATCCCCCATGGCCGAAGTATCGGATATGATGGTTACGGAGGCAACTCCGTTGTTCACAGGCCAGCCTGTGGAAGAATCCAGTATGTGATGGTATCTTACGCCGTCAAGATCAAAGCCCCTCTGATACACGCCGCTGGTAACCACGCTGGAATCGCGAACGGTAAGCACCGCAATGGAATCCCCGGTGGATTCATCCGGTTCCTGTATGCCAATATTCCAGCCGTCGCCGTCAGGCTTGCTGCCCAGGGCGATAACATTGCCGCCGAAGTTCAGTGCAGCGCTCTGCACGCCCTTTCCCCTGAGAAACTCCGCCGCCTTATCCGCAATGTAGCCCTTTGCCACGGCGCCAAGATCCAGTTCCACGCCCTCAGGGATGGTTACGGTATTCCCTTCCAGCATCACTCTGGTATAATCCACCTTCTCCATGGCATCGGCTATATCCTCAGCCTTCGGCAATACGGCATCGCCTGATTTAAAGTCCCATAAATCCACGGCGGGTGCAATGGTTATATCCAGAATACCGCCGCTTTTTTCGCATACGTCAAGGGCCAATGCAAGCACTTCAACAGTACTGTCGCTGACAGTTACAGGGTTGCCGCCCCCATGGTTTATATTCCAGACATCACTGCCCTCAACGGTGCGGCTGAGCAGCTTTTCATAATCCGAACAGAGGTCGATCGCCTCGCTCAGCAATTGCTCCTCGCAATAGCCTGTAAGCATGATTACAGTATCCATATGAAAGCCCACTGCCGAGTTTTTTTGCGGCATGATACCGCATCCTGCGGACATTATAAGCGCACCGCTCAGCAGCAGAACAAAAATCAAGCGCACAATATATTTCATATTGATATTATAACACCATTTTCTCCCTTACGGTACGGTTTTTGATGTGTTTTATATATGAAAAAAGAACGGCCTTTAGGGGTGGAATTTAGTTTCGTGTTGTGCTATAATAGTTTGGCGTGAAATAAAACCAATTGTATCTGTAGGAGGATTTTTAATATGAAGAAGCAGATGCCCGCATGGCTGGTACTGGGTCTTATTGCACTTATCGCAGGCTGCGCCCTTGGTTTCACCAACGAGCTCACCTCTCCCATTATTGCAGAGCAGACTCTCGTAGCCGCTGACGAAGCCCGCAGGGCAGTTCTTCCCGAGGCTATGGAATTCGAACAGCTGGATGTTGCCGAAGGCACCGTAGATAACTGCTATGCCGGTTCTGCAAACGGCGCCGTAGTCGGCCACACCGCTCAGGTTACCGTAAAGGGTTACGGCGGAGATATCGAAATCGTAGTTGGCGTTGATGCCGACGGCGTTATCACCGGCCTTAACGTAGGCGGCGCAAACTTCTCCGAAACCGCAGGCCTTGGCGCAAAGTCCAAGGAGCCCGCTTTCACCGAGCAGTTCAAGGGCCTCACCTCTCCCCTGGTACTCAAAGAAAACGTTGACTCCATCACCGGCGCCTCCATCACCTCCGGCGCAGTTGTAGGCGGCGTAAACACTGCTCTGGATTACATCGCATCTATCAAGTAACAATTACTTAAAGCAAAAGACGGCTGTAAAGCCGTCTTTTTTGTTTTGTATTTATTCCGCATCGGCGCGTCTTGTTCCGTCCTTATAAAATGTACGTTTAAGAGCCCTTTCCGTCATTATTATGGGTATGCACATGGCAGCGGTCTGTATACCGCATACCACTCCGCCGCAAAGGCCCACCTCATCCTCCGTACCGCCCATGCAGTACACCATGATGGGTATAGTACCAATCAGCATCCACCAGCCCCATTTCTTCCATAGCCTGCCTATGCATCTGTGGGCAAATTCCCACGTATCTGCATTTTTCATGGACATGGCTGTACGGTAGCCGGAAAGGCGGCTGTATTGCGGTGTCTTTTTCCCGCAGCGCATGCCGTAGCCTATCATGGTGGCCGGTATCAGCAGACAGCACGCCGTCATAAACACCCAGAAGCCCATAGCACTACTCCTTTCCGTAGCCTGCCTTTACAAGGCCTGCTATGGCGTATTTTGCCATTACTCCGGTAAGTACGCCGGTAATAACCGCAGATACCATAAGTACCGGAAGATAGCTCAGCACCGCCCGGGACTGCACCACCATGCAGGCCATGGTAATCTGGCCTATATTGTGGCACACAGCGCCGCCCACGCTTACGCCTATGTGGCTCACATCCTTCATCCTGCGGAGCAGCAGCATTGCCGCAAGGCTCAATATTCCTCCCGCAAAGCTGTACAGCATGCCGGACAGCCCCGCAAACATGAACCCTGACAGCAATACCTTGGCGCACATTAAAAGCCATGCGCTCTTTGTATCCATAAGATACACCGCATAAAGCAATACGGTATTTGCAAGTCCCAGCTTTATTCCGGGTATACCCGGAGCAACAGGAATGAATCTTTCAAAATAGCCCAGCATCAGCGCCATTGCGGTAAGCAGGCCAAAGCGGGCAATGCCTCTGGTATTCATCGGCCTATTCCTCCGCAAGCTCCACCGTTACCCTGTTTGGCAGGCAGATTATCCAGTTCGACAGAGCGCGGGAGGCTATGTTGTCGGGAGTCATTTCCCCCTGCTCCACGCAGTTCTGGTTTTCGCAGGTGGAAAAGCCCATATATACCCTGCCGCCCTCAATGCACACCTCGTTCCGGCAGCCGTCGGGCTGCTGGATTACGATGGTTTTTTCCATATATAGGGAGGCCTTTTCATAAAGCTCCTCCCCAACATATACACGAACCTCAGTGCCTCCGGAGCCTGCAAAAAGAAGGGCTGCAGCAAGGCATATCACCAGCGCCGCCCCTATTATGACAATATCCTTTTTACCTGCAAGCTTCATGGGTATTGCGCCTTATTTTTTAATGTAGAGAGCGCAGACGATGCCGCTCATGGCCATGCCTGTAACATATGCCAGCACGCGCACCTGAGTGAATATCATGCGGCCTATCAGATAGCCCAGCACAAAGCCTGCCGCCATGATGAGAACATTTCTTTTAAAATTGCTCTTGGCAGCCTTTCTTTCTTCTTCGGTCAGCGGCGCATCCTGAGGAGTTTCTGCAGCCTGTTCTTCCAGCATCTCTTTCTTTACTTCTTCCATGGTTACTCTCCTAAAAGATATTTTTAAGATGTTCTGTAATATGTTCCAATCCCATGCTATGGGATGCCTTTACCAGTACCGTATCGCCGCTGCGGATGATTTCTCCAAGCTTTTCAACAGCCTGATTTCTGTCATCAAAGTGCATTGTTTCCACGCCGCCCTCGGCTGCGCCTCTGTTTATTTCCCGGGAAAGGGTGCCTATGCTTATCACCAGATCCGCCTTTGCTTCCGCAGCGTGTTTGCCCACCTGATAGTGGTATTCCGGGCCCTTTTCCCCAAGCTCCAGCATATCGCCAAGTATGAGAACGCTTCTGCCCTCCGCCCTGCAGGCGATATCTATGGAGCCCTTCATGGAGGTGGGGCTTGCATTATACGCATCGCTGAGTATGGTTATACCGCTGCCCTTTATTATATCCATCCTGCCAGCTGCAGGTACATATGCGGCAACGCCCTTTGCTATTTCTTCCTCCGTCATACCAAGGGAAAGGCCCACAGCCATTGCGCACATGGCGTTCATTATCATATGCCGCCCGGGAGCCGGAACGGCAAGGCGCAGAGCCTTATTGCCGTACACAGCGGTAAACTCGCTGCCCTCAAGGCCATTATCCTTAACATCCTCTGCACGGATGTCATTTTCCATACCAAAGCCGTAAGTTATAAGATTATCCATCTTGCCCCTGAGGGTGCACAGCTTGTCATCATCGCCGTTTACTATGGCCTTGCCGTCGGATCCGATATTTCTGAATACGTCGCACTTTTCACGGAGTATTCCGTCCCTTGAACCAAGGTATTCTATGTGGGATTCGCCGATATTGGTGATAACGCCAACGGTTGGACGCACGATATCTGCAAGACTGGCAATCTCTCCATGATGGTTTGTTCCCATCTCCACCACTGCTGCTCCGTGATTTTCCTCCAGCCTGAACAGTGTGAGCGGTACGCCGGTCTGATTATTCAGGTTGCCCTGGTTTTTAAGGGTATCAAACCGCTGGGAAAGCACGCTTGCGATAAGCTCCTTTGTGGTGGTCTTGCCAACGCTGCCGGTAACACCTATCACAGGGATATCAAACAGCGCCCTGTATGCTCCCGCAATGGCGCGGAAAGCCGCCTCTGTGGACCGGACCTTTACAACAGGACAGTCCCATTCGCCATCCTTATGGGAAAGGGCAGCCACAGCGCCCTTTTCAACGGCAGAGTCAATAAAATTATGCCCGTCAAACCGCTCGCCCACTATGGGAACAAAAAGGCAGCCCGGCTGCAGGTTGCGGCTGTCTATGGTGATGCCGCTGATTTGTGTATTGAGCATTTCGGCGGGGCCAAAGTATTCCCCGCCGGTAATTTCAGCTATTTGCTTTAAGGTAAAGTTTATCATTCCTGTGGTCCTACTGGTATTTTTTCATGGACAGCTCAATTATCTTATTGCAAAGCTCCTCATAGCCAATGCCTGCAGCCTTCGCCTCCTGGGGCAGATGACTGGTGGGAGTCATGCCGGGCAGGGTATTTGCCTCAAGACAATAGAGATTTTCTCCATCGTAAAGGTAATCCATGCGGGCATACACCTGCAGCTTAAGGCACCTGAAAACCTCCATAGACAAGCGCTGTATTTCAGCGGTAAGCTCATCGCTTATCTGTGCGGGGCATATCTCGGTAATAAGGCCATCCTGATATTTATGGGCATAGTCGTAAAAATCGCCCTTAGGGATAACTTCGGCGGGGGGCAGAGGCCCGTCTTCCAGCACACCGCAGGTAAACTCGCGGCCCACTATGACCTGCTCGATAAGTATCTCATCCTCGCAGCGGAATGCTTCCGCAACCGCAATATCCAGTTCTTCCTTGGTAAAAGCCTTCCTTACGCCTATGCTGGAGCCGCCGGAGCAGGGCTTTACTATGCAGGGCAGTGGGAAATCCACATCCTGACCGCGGCTGAATATTTTGCCTGCGGGGGTAGGTATGCCATGATTGAGGAACAGCTGCTTGGTAACGCCCTTATCCATGGCCAGAGCGCTGCCGAAGTAACCTGCGCCGGTGTATTTTATCTCCATCATATCAAACATGGCCTGAATCATGCCGTTTTCGCCCGGCTCTCCATGCATTGCCATGAAGACTATATCCGCCGCACGGCACAGTTCTATTACATTGGGGCCGATACCGCCCAGACCCTCAACGGTTCTGGATGCACGGATTGCCGTAAGGTCAGGAGCGGCGCTCTTTACCCGATACGGCTCAAGGGGAGTTTTATCGGCAAAATATGCCTGAATATCCTCAGGCATGGCGGGCAGACCGTAAAACAGATCAATCAGCACGGCATCATGCCCGGAGGTTCTCAGGGCATTGCATACCATTGTGCCGGTGGAGAGGGAAACATCTCTCTCGGCGCTGAGGCCTCCTGCCAATACCACTATCCTCATATATGTAAATCCTTCTTTCGTCAAAATTTATTGTACTATATCATATGCGGCAAACGCTTGAAAACATATCCCAATGCCGCAATGACCCATTATGCATTATTTGCCGCCAAAGGTGCAGTTTTTGCAATGTTTAAAGGGCCCTGATATCCTCAACAAGTTCCTGTACATCCGCAGGATTGGTGGCCCAGCTGGTGCAGAAGCGCAGCACGGTGTGCTCTTCATCATAGGGGCCATTATTGGAGGATACGTATTTTTCATTGAGCTTCGCCATTGCGTCGTTGGGCACAATTACGAAAACCTGGTTCGTGCCGCTGTTTACAAGGAACCTGTATCCCTTATCCCCAAAGGCTTTGCGGATGTCATCCGCCAGCCTGTCCGCATGCTCGGCAAGCTTGAAATATGCACCGTCACGGAACAGCTCAATGAACTGTATGCCCAGCAGTCTGCCCTTTGCAAACATACCGCCGCGCTGCTTTATCATGTAGCGGAAGTCCTTCCTGAGGGCCTCGTTGCGGATTACCACAGCTTCGCCCATAAGAGCGCCCTGCTTTGTGCCGCCGATATAAAATGCATCGCACACATTATAAAGGAAAGGCAGGTCAATATCATTTTCCGCGGCAGTCATGCCGTAGCCCAGCCTTGCGCCGTCCAGGTAAAGAAGCAGGCCGTACTTATCGCATACCTTGCGAAGGTCGCTGAGGGTCTGGCGGGAGTACACGGTACCAAGCTCGGAGGGGCTGGAAATGTATACCATACCGGGCTGCACCATATGCTCAAATGCTTCATCCGCAAAGTGATCATGGCAGAGCTTCTCTACCATATCGGCGGTGAGCAGGCCGTCCTCGGTGTTTACGGTAAGCACCTTATGGCCGGTGGCTTCTATTGCACCGGTCTCATGGACGCTGATGTGGCCGGTGGCCGCAGAGATAACGCCCTGATGGGACCTGAGGGCAGCGGAAATAACGGTAAGGTTTGCCTGGGTGCCGCCCACCAGAAAATGCACGGCAGCATCAGGTGCCCCGCAGAGACCCCGGATGATATTGCGGGCTTCCTCGCAGTATTCATCCTCACTGTAACCTATGCTCTGGCACAGGTTTGTTTCATTCATCCTCTTGAGAATAGGAGGATATGCGCCCTCATTGTAATCGCAATTGAAGTACTTCATGGTTAAATCATCCTTTAGATATAGATCTTGTTCAGTGCGCCGTGGAGATTGTACAGTTCTTCGTCAAAGCTGTCGTTGTGACCGGAAGCCTCGCATATATCCACGTCGATAATGTGATTATCCCTGATGCCTACGGCACGGTTGCGCTTGCCCTCATGGATAAGTTCAACCGCCCTTGCGCCAAGGCGGGTTGCCAGCATCCTGTCAGCTGCAGAGGGAGAACCGCCGCGCTGAATGTAGCTGAGCACAACAGGCTTGATATCCACATCGGTGGTCTCGCGGACGTACTTTGCAAAGTCCGCCGCGCTGCCTGCGCCCTCGGCTATAACCACAAGGCTGGTATAGCGGCCAAGCAGCCTGTTCTGAACCAGCTGAGCCGCAGCCTCTTCCCAGGGCTTGGGACACTCAGGAGCCAGAACTATATCGGTGGGGCCGACCATGCCGGACCAGAGCGCGATATCGCCGCAGTTCCTGCCCATTACCTCAACAACCGCAACGCGGTCATGGGAGCGCATGGTATCCTTTATCTTTTCCAGCTCGCCGATTACGTTATTTACCGCAGTATCAAAGCCGATGGTAAAATCGGTATAGCCCATATCGTTATCGATAGTGCCGGGGAGGCCCATTACGTTTACGCCATGCTTTGCAAGATCTGCTGCGCCCTTGAAGCTGCCGTCGCCGCCCACTACGATCAGGGAATCCATCTCGTATGCCTGCATAATCCTGACGGCCTTTTCCTGTCCCTCGGCAGTCCTGAAATCATCGGAACGGGCGGTGCGGAGTATGGTGCCGCCCCGCTGAATTATGCCATGAACATCCGCAGAATGCAGCTGCTTTACGTCGCCGTTCATAAGGCCCTCATAGCCATGATATACACCCAGCACCATATCGCCCATGCTGAGACCGCGCCTTACAACCGCCCTTACGGCGGCGTTCATGCCGGGAGTATCTCCGCCGCTGGTCAAAACACCTATTTTATGCACTGCCATTGCAATACCTCCAGAATATGTTATATTGGGCATTTAGTAGAAAATCCCCTATTAACCCATATTAATCTTATTGTATTATACTATCACAGTCCCCTCTTGGCAATGTTAAAACCCTGCGGCTATTGCAAAAGCAATAGGATTGATATAAACTGTTAAGGCTGTAACAATACTACAATCACAAGGAGCATATATGCTTAGCAAATATTTGGGAAACAGGGCTTTCTGGCGCACGGCTCTCTCATTATGCCTTCCCGTTGCGCTGCAGAATCTCCTGACCAGTTCCTTCATCCTGGTGGATACACTGATGGTTGGGCAGCTGGGAGACATTTCTCTGTCTGCCGTGGGCATGGCCGGTCAGTTCGGCTGGTTTTTGAATATGATAGTATTCGGCATAAGCTCCGGCGCGGCGGTGTTCATTGCCCAATACTGGGGCGCAGGAGATATCAGAGGCATACGCCGCTCATACGGCATAGCCATAGTATCCGTAATAGCCATCTGTTCCCTGTTCTGCGCCGTGGCAGGGTTTTTCCCGGAATTCGTCATCAAAATATTCAACAGGGAGCCTGAGGTTGTTGCCGCAGGCGCAGATTATCTGAAGATCGCCTGCTGGTCCTATATCGCCTCCGGCATAAGCCTTGTGCTTTCCGTGGTGCTCCGTTCCACAGAGCAGGTAAAGCTGCCCATGTATGTTTCCCTGTTTACCACGGTGCTCAATGCCTTCTTGGATTACGGCCTTATATTCGGCGCATTCGGCATGCCTGAAATGGGCATAAGAGGCGCAGCGCTGGCTACCGTTATCTCCGCATGGGCAGGCCCCGTCGTTACCTACATAATCTCCGCATTCAAAAGAAACTTCCTCATCTCCCCCCTCAGAGAGATGTTCAGCTTCGGCAACGGCTTTGCAAGGCACTTTTTCAGCAAAGCGATGCCTGTTATCGCCAACGAAACCTTCTGGGGTCTCGGCACTCTGCTGTTCAGCGTAATATTTGCAAACCTGGGCTATCAGAACTATGCCGCCCTCACCATATTTCGTACCTTTGAAAACTTCTCCTTTGTGCTGTTCATCGGCTTGTGCAGCGCATGCAGCGTAATGGTAGGCAAGGAAATAGGTGCAGGCAATATCGAAGATGCCGTGGAAACCGCCAAACGTTTCAACCTGGCAATTCTGCTGGCCTCCGTGGTTATCGGCTCGCTGATAATCCTGGCCCGCCACCCACTTGCAAGCATATTCAACCTGAGCGGCACCATCTCCTCCGAAACCCTTGCCACCACCGGTCTGCTCATGCTTATATACGGCTTTGAGCTGCCCGCCCGCAACGTACCCTATGCCCAGATTGTAGGCACATTCCGCCCCGGCGGAGACACCGCAGCAGGCGTAAGGCTGGATCTTATTTCCCTGTGGCTGCTGTCCGTTCCCGCGACCACCCTTGCCGCCTTTGTGTTCAAGTTCCCCTTCCCTGTGGTTTTCGCAATAATGTACATCGCAGAGGACTATGTGAAGACATATCTCTGTCTTAAGCACTTCTTCTCCTACAGCTGGCTGCGCCCCGTAACGGAGCAGGGCAAGGAAGGCCTTGAGCGATTCTGGCAGAACCGTCAGGCAAAATACAACTCAAAAGCATAAAAAGTAAAAGCCGGGCCATGAAAACAGCCTGGCTTTTATTATGCTCCCACTGCATAGCTGCAGCTATGTATAAAAGTACGCTCCCGCGCCGGTTTGAATAATCGGAATTTATTGCTCTTCCTTGCTTATCTCCGTAAGATAGCCGGCGGTAATAACGCTGGAGGGCAGTGCAATTATCGCAATGCCAAAGGCGGAAGACATCATTGTGACAATTCTGCCGATTGTTGTTATCGGATAGATATCCCCATAGCCAACGGTTGTCAGGGATATTGTCGCCCAGTAAACTGCATCAAAGAATGTTTCAAATGATTCGGGCTCAACGTTGTATATTACAAGCGCAGATACCAGAATATAGGCGGCAGCCATGGTTGCAACGGCGGATAAAACTTTTTTCTGTTTTTTAAATACACCTACTATAATTTCAAAGCTCTTTGAATATCTTAAGAACTTCAACGTGCGCAGCACTTTCAGGGTTCTTAACAATCTGAACAGTTTGAGCAGCCTGAAGCTGTCATCCAGTATTGTCATGGATGGCAATATTGAAATCAGATCTATAATTGCCATTGGCGTAATGGGATATACGAAAAAAGAAACTGCCGCTTTTTCCAGTTTGTAATCTGCGGTTATCAGCCTCATGAAATAATCACAGATAAAAATGCTTACAGTGATTTTATCAATCCATTCGAATACAGCGTTTGTATCCTTGAATGCAAGAGGAACAACGCTCATAACAATGGTTATCATCATTATGATATCGTAAATATTGCTCAGCCTGTTGCCGCTGTCCGCAGGTTCAATTATTGAATACAGTTTCTTTCTCATAACTCATGCCCGTAAATTCTTGTTTATCGGATTATTTGTTTACATACTATCACAGCAAATTTGATTATACAAGAACAGGCACAGCCGTTTGATCTGCCGTGCCTGTAAGCGTTTTGCTTTTGCCGTTTGTTTATCCGTTTTCTATTTGTTGCAGCTTATACCTTATATGCAACCCTGTCCTTAAACTCCTGCAGCTTGCCCTCG
Organism: Clostridia bacterium; assembly: GCA_045592165.1. GTDB lineage: Bacteria > Bacillota > Clostridia > Christensenellales > CAG-138 > SFEL01. The sequence goes on from JAZNUG010000017.1 coordinate 13,850, forward strand.
TTCCAGTTATCCACGGGGCGGTAATAGCCTGTTATGCGGCTGAATACCTCGGCGTGCTCTCCGCACTTGGGGCAGGTGGGCTGAGCGCCTGTAAGATAGCCGCACTGCGGGCAGATGGAATAGGTGGGAGTCAGGGTGTAATAGGGCAGCTGATAGCCTGTGGCTATGGCGCGGACTATCTCTGCAGCCCGCTGCCAGTCCGGCAGTTCCTCATCGGTATACACATGGAATACAGTACCGGAGGTATAAAGGGTCTGAAGCTCATCCTGAGCCTCAAGGGCCTCAGTAAGGTCATCCGTAAAGTCCACAGGCATGTGGGTGCTGTTGGTATAGTAGGGAGTGCCTGTGCGGGAGGCAGTGATTATGCCGGGGTACCTTTCCACATCCTCCCGGGCCATGCGGTATGCGGTGGACTCGGCAGGAGTTGCCTCCAGATTATACAGGGAACCGGTATGCTCCTGATACATCCTGAGCCTGTCCAGCATATGCCTGAGCACATCCTTTGCAAAGCGCTGAGTACGCACATCGGTAAGGCCGGCCTTGAGCCAGCGGGCATTGAGCCCCGCCTCGTTCATGCCGACAATGCCAATGGTGGAAAAGTGATTGTCAAAGGAGCCGATGTATCTCTTGGTATAGGGATACATACCCTCGGTCATCAGCTTATTGACTATGCTGCGCTTTATCTCAAGGGAACGGGAAGCAAGGTCCATAAGCTTATCCAGCCTTGCGTAAAACTCATCTTCGTTTTCGCTGAGGTATGCAAGTCTGGGAAGATTCAGCGTTACAGCGCCAACAGAGCCGCTGTTTTCTCCGCAGCCAAAGAATCCGCCCGCCTTGCGGCGAAGCTCGGTTGGCCCATATGAGGGACGGAGCATATCCCGCACCTCGGTTTTGCTGCGGCCGCTGCTGATGTAGTTTGCAAAGTAAGGAGTGCCGTACTTTGCGGCCATACCGAACAGCAATCGGTTATTTTCGGTATCAGACCAGTCGAAATCAGGGTCGATTGCATAGGTGGGTATGGGGTACGCAAGACCGCTGCCATTGGAATCGCCATCCCGCATTACCTCCATAAAGGCCCGGTTGATGATATCCATCTCAGCCTGACAGTCACCATAGGTAAACTCTGCCGCCGCGCCGCCTATTACGGGATGTTCATCGTAAAGGTCTTCAGGCACGGTCCAGTCCAGAGTAATGTTGCTGAAGGGAGCCTGAGTACCCCAGCGGCTTGGGGTGTTTACACCGAATACAAAGGTTTCGATGCAGTTCTTCACGTCCTTGTAGGAAAGATTATCTGCCTTTACAAAGGGCGCAAGATAAGTATCAAAGGAACAGAATGACTGGGCGCCTGCCCATTCGTTCTGCATTACGCCAAGGAAGTTTATCATCTGATTGCAGAGGGAGTAAAGATGCTTGGGAGGCTTGGAGTCTATCTTGCCCATTACTCCGCCAAGTCCCTCGGCAATAAGCTGCTTGAGAGACCAGCCTGCACAGTAACCGGTAAGCATAGTAAGGTCATGAAGATGCATATCTCCGTTACGGTGGGCGGTGGAAATCTCCGCATCGTAAATCTCGGACAGCCAGTAGTTTGCGGTTATTGCACCGCTGTTGGAAAGGATAAGGCCGCCAACGGAATAGGAAGCGGTGGCGTTTTCCTTCATGCGGAGAGACTTTGTCCGCACGTAGTTGTTTACGGTATCCTTATAGTCCAGAATAGTGGACTTGAGGTTTCTGAGCTTTTCGCGCTCACGGCGATACAGAATATAGGCCTTTGCCACATCGGCATAGCCTGCATGGATCAGCACCTGCTCTGCGCTGTCCTGAATATCTTCAACGGCAATAAGCTCGTTCTTTATCTTGGTGTCAAAATCCGCCGTAACCTTAAGGGCAAGAAAATCAATTTCATTGCGGTCGAATTCCTTCTCCATAGCTTCAAAAGCCTTGGCAATGGCTCCGCTTATCTTGGTAATATCGAATTCGGTTACGGTGTTATCGCGTTTTAATACCTTGTACATGAGCAGCCTCCAAAATTTCCGTCTATTATAATATACAATATTTCGTATCCCTATTTCAAGGTTAAATACCATATATTGTTTTTATATCCGTCTTTTGCACATATCTGCACACATATTGCAGTGAGCACCCGCTTTATTTTAGCGGCATATATGGTATAATTTCAGATATGAACGGAACATTTTTAGGCAACGTTATATCTGTTGTGTACCTGATGGTCTTTCTGGCATCCGGGTATTTTATTGCGTTTAATATTTTTCCCCGTGAAGGGCGGCTGCTGCACCTGACGCTGGGCGCAGCAGTGGGTCTGCTGCTGCTCATGTGGCTGCCTGCGCTGTTTTCCTTCATGCTGGGATTTACTGTGCTGTCTCAGCTGCTTGCCCTGGCCGCAGCCCTCGCCTTGGGAGCAAAGGCGCTTTTCAGGGGCACAAGACTGCTGCTTCTCCCCCGCCGTATTGAATTAAAGCCGTATCTCTGCTGCGTTGTGCCCACGGTATTGCTGCTGTGCGTGCTGCTGTGCACCCATGTTATCCCCAGCAATGAATACGGCGGACTTTCCTCCGGCCAATCCACCTACGGGGATATGTGCATGCATCTGAGTATAATCTCCAGCATATCCCGTCAGGGATTCTTCCCACCGGAATATTCCATACTGTCCGGTCAGGCGATGAGCTATCCTTTCCTGTGCGACAGCGTAAGCTCCACTTTCTATACCCTCGGTGCCTCTCTCCGCTTCGCATACATGCTTCCCATGATTGCGGCGTTTTTCTCCGTGGTATCCGGCGTGTACCTGTTCTTTGAAGATTGGTTCAGGGATAATAAAAAGGCCGTGCTGGCCTTTGTGCTGTTCTTCCTTGGCGGCGGTTTCGGCTTTGCCTATTTTATGAACGGCATTGCGGAAAACCCATATAACTTCACCCGCATATTCACCGCCTTTTATGAAACCCCCACAAATCTCGTGTGTGAAAACATCCGCTGGGTAAACGTTATTGCGGATATGCTTATTCCCCAGCGTGCCACCCTCTTCGGCTGGAGCATACTGTTCCCCTGCCTGCTGCTTCTGCGCCGGGCGGCGCTGGATGAGGAGGATTGGCTTTTTCTCCCCCTGGGCGTCATGGCTGGACTTCTCCCCCTTATCCATACCCATTCCTTCCTGGCGCTGGGCCTTGTAAGCCTGCCCTGGTTTGTGCGGGCAATCTGCAAAAATCAGTCACCCAAAAAGTTCCTGATGTACGGTATTATCGCCGTAGCGCTGGCCGCTCCCCAGTTATTGCTGTTCACCTTCAAAAGCGCAAACAGTTTCCTAACCTTCAACCTTAACTGGAGCAACGAAACCGACTCATTCCTGTGGTTCTATATTAAGAATCTGGGCCTTATATTCATACTGCTGCCTGTTGCCGTCCTTTCCGCAGAAAGCAAGGACAGGCTTACATGGATGGGCGTACTGCCCCTGTGGATACTGTGCGAGTTTATCCAGTTCCAGCCCAATCCCTATGACAACAACAAGCTGCTATTCATATGGTTTGCCTTCTCCTGCGGTATTGTGGCTTCACTGCTTACTGATATCTTTGCAAAGCTTGAAGGGCTCAAGGGCCGCAGGCTGCTGGCCGTGATAGCGATAATCGCCATGACATTGTCCGGTATACTTACCATTGGACGGGAACTGGTAAGCGAATATGAGGTTTTCAGCGAAGGGGAAATAGAGGCGGCGGAATTCATAGAGCAAAACACCCCTGCAGACGCCGTATTCCTTACCACCACCAACCACAATAACGCCGTTGCTTCCCTTACGGGGCGCAGCATAGTATGCGGCTCCGCATCCTATCTGTATTATCACGGATACAATACCTACCAGACAGAGCAGGATATCCGCACCATGTTTGAATACCCCATGGATTCCGCCCATCTGTATGAGCAATACGGCGTGGACTACATTTACATCGGCCCATATGAGCGCAATGCATACCTGCTGTCCCATATAGATTTTGCCCATCATGAGCTGGTATTCGCAAACGACACCGCCGCAATATATCGCTGCAAATAAAAAAACCAACACCCCGGAAAGCTGCTTTCCGGGGTGATTTTATGTTTACTTTACTCCTCGGCTATGGATTTCTTTGTCTGAGTAAGTCTGCCGTAAAGCTTGGTGGTTGCATACAGCTTATCGGCCAGGGCTTCGCTTGCCTCGCCGGGCAGCATACGCCAGGTCCAGTTGCCGCCAAGGGTGCTGGGAGTGTTTATGCGGTGGCCTCTGCCAAGCTCCAGATAGTCCTGCATCTGGGCAACGAACAGCCTTGCAACGGAACACATACCGCCGCGGATCATGCCCCAGTTAAAGCCTTCAGCCTCATTGAGGCCCAGGTACTTAATGCAGTAAGCGATGTCTTCCGGGCTTGCTTCTTCTCTCCACAGGGCAACAGGACTGTTGTCATGGGTGCCGGTATAGCAGATGCAGTTTTCTGTATACGCATGGGGCAGATAGGAACTGGAATCTCTGGAATCAAAGGCAAACTCCAGCACCTTCATGCCGGGGAATCCGGAATCATTCAGCAGCTGCTCCACATCGGGAGTGGCAAAGCCAAGATCCTCTGCGATAAACTCAAGGTTTTTAAACCAGCCCTTGAGCACGCCTATCAGCGCCATACCGGGCCCGGGTATCCACTTGCCGCTGCAGGCGGTTTCCTCGCCATACTCTACGGACCAATAGCTTGCAAAGCCGCGGAAATGGTCAATGCGGATCACATCGTACATCTTGGATGCACCGTCTATACGGCGGATCCACCAGCCAAAGCCGTCCCTCTGCATCCTGTCCCAATCATAAAGGGGATTACCCCAAAGCTGGCCGTCTGCGCTGAAGGCATCGGGGGGTACACCGGATACAGCCACAGGTATGTTTTTCTCATCCAGCTGGAAGAACTCAGGCTCTGCCCAAACGTCGGCGGAGTCCATGGCAACATATATGGGAAGGTCGCCGATTACGCCGATATTCAGCTTATTGATATAAGCCTTCAGCTCTGTCCACTGCTTGTAGAACAGATACTGGATGTAAGTGAACAGTTCCACGTCCTCATTAAGCAGTACACGGTACTTTTCCATTGCAGCGGGCTTTCTAAGACGGATTTCTTCATCATCCCATTCAGTCCAGCTGCGCATACCGAAATGACGCTTCAGTGCCATGAAAAGGGCATAGTCAGGCAGCCAGCGGGAATTTTCCGCCATGAACTTCTGCACTTTTTCACCGTCCCGTTTCCAGCCTCTTTCCTTGGCAAGGGCCAGTACGTCAAAGCGGTTATAGTAGATTGTGCCGTAATCCACGTTGCGCTGGTCATCGCCCCACTGACGGGCATTGACCTCATCGGCGGTGAGCAGACCGTCTTCTATAAGCAGGTCAAGATCGATAAAGTAAGGATTGCCTGCGTAGGTGGAGAAACTCTGATAGGGAGAATCTCCATAGCTGGTGGGACCCAGAGGCAGCATCTGCCAGTAGGTTTGACCGGCGCTGTACAGGAAGTCCGCAAATTCGTATGCGGCTTTTCCAAGGGTACCTATTCCATAGGGTGAGGGCAGGGATGATATTGGCATGAGTATGCCGCTGCTGCGTTTCATAAATTAAATGCCTCGTATTTTCTGTAAAATATGCGGTTATCCCTTTACCGCGCCTGCTGCAACACCCTTGATAATGTGTTTCTGGCAGAAGAGGTAAACAATGATTATAGGTATGATGCTGAGCATTATGACAGCCATTGTTGCGCCGAGGTCAACAGCACCATAGCTGCCCTTCAGATACTGAACATGGATGGGTATGGTCATGTACTTGGTGCGGTCCAGTACCAGATAAGGCAGGAGGTAGTCGTTCCATACCCACATAAGCTCCAGTATGCCTACGGAAATCAGGGTGGGCTTGAGCATGGGCAGCACAACCCTGAAGAAGGTCTTTACAGGGCCGCAGCCGTCTATTGCGGCAGCTTCCTCTATTTCGATGGGCAGGCTCTTTATAAAGCCGATGAACATGAATATTGCAAGGCCTGCGCCAAAGCCCAGATAGATGATGGGAATGGTGTAGGGAGTATTCAGGTTCAGCTTGTCAGCGGTAAAGGTCAGGGTGAACATTACCATCTGGAAGGGAACTATCATGGAGAACAGACAAAGATAATAGAAAACCTTTGCAAATGTGCTCTTGACCCGGGCAATGTACCATGCAGCCATGGAGCAGAAAAGCAGTATCAGCCCCACGGAAACCACGGTAATGAAGAAGCTGTAAAATACGGACTTCAGGAAGGGATAATTGCCGAAGGTCATTCCCTTTATATAGTTATCAAAGCCCGCAAAGCTCTCTGCATTTGGCATGGCAAAGGGCTCAAGGCTTACAAAGGTATTTCCCTTGAAGGAATTGATAAGCACCTCAAATACGGGAATCACCCATACAAGGCACAGCACCGCAAAAGCCCAGGTAAGGATCTTGCTGCCGAGGGTGTATTGGCTCTTGTTTTTCATTACTGCTCGACCTCCTTGCTGCGGGTTGCCTTCTGCTGGGCTATGGCAAGCACAGCCACCAGAATGAAGAATACTACTGCCTTGGCCTGAGCCACGCCGTGATAATTCTTGCCGATGTTATAGGTGGAATAGATATTGAGGGCCAGCAGCTCGCTGACGTTTACCTTTGCGCCGTTCTGGATGATGCTGGGCAGACCGCCGGTCAGGGCAAGGTTCTGGTCAAAGAGCTTGAAGGAGTTGGTCAGGGTAAGGAAGGTGCAGGTGGTAATGGCAGGCATTACGTTGGGGATGATTACCCTGAAGAGGGTCTGGGAGCCGGTTGCGCCGTCTATACGGGCTGCCTCCAGCATATCCTCCGGCACAGCCTGAAGGCCTGCAATGTATATGATCATCATGTAGCCTATCTGCTGCCAGGCAACCAGAATTACAAGGCCCCAGAAGCCAAATACTCCGTTTGATGTAAGATAGGTACCGTAATTTTTCAGAATTCCGTCGAATATCATGCTCCAGATATAGCCCAGAACAACGCCGCCGATAAGGTTGGGCATAAAGAATACGGTGCGGTAAATATTTGCGCCCCGCATTTTCTGGGTAAGAGCATATGCTATGGCGAAGGCAATTACGTTTATAAGGATGATGGAAACCACGGCAAAGCCTGCAGTATTCCAGAATGCATTCCTAAAGCCCTCATCGCTGAGCGCCTTGACGTAGTTGCTGATGCCCTCCCACTGGGCATCCCTGGGAGTATTGAATTTACAGAAAGAAAGATAAATGCCCTGAATGAAGGGCCAGACAAAGCCAATTACAAAAGCAATAAATGTGGGCCAGATAAAGAGCGGAGCCCATTTTTTTATGGGGCGCTGCACCAAATTGTTGTTCTTATTCAACTGATTTTCCTCCCGCTTATATCAGTTATCTTTGCCCTGCGGCAAGGCAAAACTTCTTGGGTAAAGGAGCTTTGCCTTGCCCAGAGCGATTAATGGACTAAAGGGGCGAGCCCAGGCTCGCCCCTATCAGGTCATAATTTGCGATTAACCGTGCTGTACAGCGTATTCAATTGCCCAACCGTCAACGAAGGCGGAAACAACACCCTGCCAGTTAGCATCGCTGGGATCTGCAGAGTATGCAGCCAGAGCGGAAACAACGGTGGCTCTCCAGCTGTCTACGTTGGGAGTGTGGTTGAATGCCCAGGTTACTACGTAGTTGCCGGCGGCAGTGTAATCGTTGGCAGCAGCGAAGAATACGTTCTCGGGAGTCTTGGCAGCCTTGAAGGGGATGGGGCCAAACTGCTCGGCCATCATCTGGGTGCCCTCGTCAGAGGTTACTACCCAAGTGATGAAGTCCAGAGTAGCCTGAACGTCAGCTTCGGAAGCCTTGGCATTTACAGCCCAGCAGTTCTCAGTACCGCAGCACAGACCGGCCTTCTCTTCGCCTTCAGCACCGCAGTAGATGGGGATCATGGTCAGGT
>JAZNUG010000018.1:0-6470 GCA_045592165.1 Clostridia bacterium
GCCATATCAAAGATACTGGACGACCCTGAGGTTGACAAAGCCGCCGCCATGGATCAGCAGATAAGGCTGCTGACCATGAAGCGAAACAGGCTGTCCGGCCTTATTTCCCTTGCCGAAAGAATAAGAAAAGGAGAAGACATCGTGGATCTTAAATCATTTGACAAAAGCCATATAGATAAATACGCAAAAGAAGCAAAGGAACGTTGGGGCGATACTGAGGCCTACAAGGAAAGCGAAAGGCGCACAGGCCCCTACGGCATGGAGCAGTGGAGAGCCGTGACGCAATCCATAGTGGATTGCTTTGTGGGATTCGGGGCCATTAAGGATAAAGGGCCTGCATCCGAAGAAGCTCAGTTTCAGGCAAAGGCACTGCAGGACACCATAACCGCAAACTATTATAACTGCACCAAGGAGATACTTTCTCATCTGGGCAGGATGTATGTGGCGGACGACCGCTTCCGTGATAACATCGACCAAATGGGAGGCGAGGGCACGGCGGAGTTCGCGGCGAAAGCCATAGAGGAGTATTGCAAATAGTATAGACAAAACAAAAAGTCCCGTAAGGGACTTTTTATTTTGCTGTTTATTCGTTTCGTATAGCGGTAAGCGGGCTCAGCCGCATTGCCCTGATGGCAGGATACAGGCCGGATACAAGGGCAACAGCGATGGAGAATATCAGCGCTCCCAATGCAAGCCACAGGGGAATCAGCGCATTAAAGCCGCTGGAGCCTATAAGCATATTTATCAGAGCCGCAAGGCCATAGCTTATACCAAGGCCGATTGCGCCGCCTATAAGGCCTATAAAGGCTGCCTCTGTAAGAAACAGCATGGCGATGTTATCCATACGGCAGCCCAGCACCTTTATTATGCCTATTTCCCGGGTGCGTTCGTATATGCTCATCATCATGGTGTTCATAATGCCTATGGCAGCCACCAGCAGGGATACGCCGCCTATTGCGCCCAACAGGTACTGTATCTGCTGCATCTGCTGCTCTGCCTGCTCAAGGGAATCCTGCAGGCTGCTGGTACCGTAGCCCATGGCATCAATAGCTTCCTTTACAGGGGCAACGGTATCAGTGCTTTCGCATTTTACCAGTATGCTGCTGTAGCTGGAAGTATCCAGCGAAATGAACTTTTCATTTTCCTTGGCCAGCTTCTGCAGGGCTTCTATGTCCATCAGGCAGTACCAGGAAAATTCGTTATTATCGGGAGATACCTTGCCAACGGCATCTACGCGGTATGTTTTGCCGGGAACATAGCCCGGCTCGGTGTTGCGGGTGCCAAAGGCAGAGTTGTAGTCAAAGGTGAGCTGGAAGCGGGAATCCATGGTTACTCTGGGGTTGCCTTCCCTGTCCACGGCCTGCTTACCTGTATTGGGATCGTAAAACCAGTTTAATACGCTTTCGCTCATTACGATTTCGTAGGCGGAACCGCCCCGCTTGTGTACGGGATAGCGGCCTTCGGAAAGCTCTATGCCGAACTTTTCCGCAACTTCGCCGTCCACGGCAAGAATGCTGGTGTCTGCCACCCATTTGCCGCTTTTGATTATACCGTAGGCGTTTATCTGGGGCATTACCGCAGATACACCGGGTATCTGGCGTATGGTTTCAACGGCTTTTTTATCCAGCTTTGTTTCGGTGCTTGAGCCGCCGCCGTTTGGGCTTTCCACCCAGCGCCATGAGCTTACGGTTATGTTGGTAAGGCTGCCCATGTTTTCGTAGCTTTCTACGGTGGCCTTGCGTATGCCGACGCCAAGTGACATCATGACAACGATGGAGGATACGCCTATCACCATGCCGAGCACTGTCAGCACGGCTCTGAGCTTTCTCCTCCACAGGTTCATGAAGGCCATTCTCAGAAGGTCAGAAAAAATCATTATTAAATATCTTCCTCCAGCATACGCTCACGGCGCTTACGCAGTGCCTTTACGCCGACTGTACCGCCGCCGCCCAATGCGCCTGCGCCAATTACCCAGCCCAGCCAGGAACGGCTCTTCTTTACGGGCTCCGGCTCAGGCATAAATTCCTCTTCCATGACGGTGGGCATCATGGCAGCAGGGTCCTCCACATAAAGGGAGAAGGGAAGCCGCTCCTCGCCCGGCTCGCCGTATACATCCTCATAGGATATTACAACTGTGCCCTGTATATCGCCTGCTTCTGAAGGGATAACAGAAAAGTCCGCGGAGAGGGTTGCTCCGGGGGCAAGGGTGCCGCCAAAGTAGCTTTCTTCCATTTTGAGGCCCTTGCCTTCCACATCTACCATGCAGTTGTATATGCTGGAGCGGCCCATGTTGTACATGCGTACATACATGGAACAGCCGGAGCCAACCCAACCCATATCGTCATATATAACAGGATCATCACACTTAAGGCGAATCTTCTGAAGTATGGGAATTGATATGGTTTCAGTGGTGGTATGGGTGGCGTTGGTGGAGGCGGCCTCGTAGGTGAATTCAAGGCTCAGGGTGTATGCCTTGGCTTCTGCGTCAGGGGCGGTCTGCAGGGATATCTTCTGGGAGGAACTGTCCTCTCTGGATATCCTGGAAACGTAAAGGGAATTGCTGCCGCCGCTTGCAGGCACTATTGTGGCTGTTGCGTCAGCATCCTTTACCCTTATCTGGATATTCTGGATGCTCTCTGAGGAGGAAGTGTTCCTCAGGTCAAAGTTAAGATCAAAGGTTTCTCCTGCGTATATTTTGTCAGAGCTGAGGGAGTAGCTTTCGATTATCAGTCTGGGTACCGAGGAGGCAGCATCTCCGCTGGCGGCGGTAAGTCCCTTTTCAACGTTTACAAACAGGCTTACTGTGCCGCTTTGAAGCTCTCCTGAGCCATTGCGGTAGGTAACGTTGAAATCCACCTGCTTCACGCCTACGGTGGCCTTTTTGCTAAGCCGCATGGGGTACATGAACTCTATTACCTGCCCTGCGCACATGGAGCCGGGGAAGCTGAGCGTATAATCCACAAGATCAATATCAAAGGGGAACTTTTCCACATCAGTGCTGAGCACAGGGGTGATCTTCACATCGTAAACAGAGCCCTTTGTGCATACCAGAGGCAGGCGAAGGGTGATTTCCTCGCCATAATCTCCGGATGGAGTGGGCACCGTTGCTCCGGCGGGGTCAACATTGCTGGCGCGGATGCGGAATTCGGTATCCTGAGCGGGTTCCTCGGTATCGGCAGCCTGGTCTATCCTGTTTATCACAAAGCTTGCGCAGGGTGCAAATACCAGTTCGCCGGATTCGGTTTTAAAGAAAAACTTAAGCTCGCCGGACTTTTTGCCTGTGCCGGCAAGAGTGGCTGAGATGTTTACAATACTATTGTAGGAATTTGCGGGAATTACAACCGTATCATTGGACAGGATCTCTGCCCTGGCAATGGCGCCGTTGCCGCTGCCAACCAGAACCAGGGTAAGGGGATAGCTGTTGTAATTGTCGATTTTTACAGAAAAATCAACAGTGCCGCTCAGCTCTGCAAATGAATCTCCGATGGGAGTTATGGTAATATTGGGATCATAGGTTTCTCCGGCTGCCTGCGCCAATGAGCAGAGTGACAGCATAGCCCCGATTATAAGTATAAAAGCAATAATGCGTTTAATCCTGTTCATGGTTTTCCTCCGGATAAGTATTGTGGGCGGTAAGCGGGGTTGGGTTGACAGTAATTTCGGTTACGCGGCCGTCCAGTATGTTTATCACCTTGTCGGCGTATGCTGCCATGTTTTGGTCGTGGGTGACCATGATAAAGGTTTTTCCGTGGCTGCGTACAGTGCGGCTGATACTGGCCATAACCTCGTCTGAGGTGGTGGAGTCAAGGTTGCCGGTAGGTTCATCCGCAAAGATAATATCCGGATCCGGCGCGAGGGCACGGGCTATGCCCACCCTCTGCTGCTGACCGCCCGACATCTGGCCCGGCGTATGGGACATGTGACTTTCAAGGCCCACATCCTTCAGCGCCTTTTTTGCCATCTTCATGCGCTTTGCATAGGGTATACCCTTGAAGGAAAGGGGAAGGGCCACGTTTTCAAGGGCGGTGTAATAAGGCATAAGATTGAATGCCTGAAAGATGAAGCCAACGTGTTTCTGACGGAAAAGTATAAGCTCGCTCTGGGTCATGCGCTCCAGATGCTTTCCGTTTATTACCACCTGTCCGGAGGTTGCGGGCTCAAGGCCGGCGAGAAGATTCAGCAGGGTGGATTTGCCGCTGCCGCTGCGGCCGATTATGCAGCAGAATTCTCCCGGCATTATTTCAAGATCCACGCCCCTGAGGGCATGAACATCCACGCTGCCTACCCGGTATACCTTTTTTGCGTCCCGCACGCTTATGATTGGTTTTTGCTCCATCTTTTTCTCCGAAAATTAGGGTGAAATCACACATAGAATTTTAGTATCATCCATGGTATATAGCAAGTGAATAAATCATTAATTTGGCAAAAAATGAGAAGGCAGGATATGCAAATAAAAACAAGTATTTATATAAATACAAAAGACATCCCAAAGGATGTCTTTTGTATTTGGTGCGGCCAGTGAGACTTCCCCGCAGGAGCGGGCCAGCTCGGGGTGCTGAAATCGCGTCACAGGCGCGATTTCCCCCCTCACGGGGTCGCACCCTTCAAGTCTCCCTGCCCGATTAACGGAAATACAAAAGACATCCCAAAGGATGTCTTTTGTATTTGGTGCGGCCAGTGAGACTTGAACTCACACGGTCTCCCATACGCCCCTCAAACGTACGCGTCTGCCTATTCCGCCATGGCCGCATATGAAGTTTTGCAACGAAAATAATTATACATAACATATGCCTAAATGTCAACCCGCAAAATGACTTTCATTTGCAAAATTTGACGCAAAAATTTATTGCCTGTCATATTATATAGCAACTTGGCATCTCAAAGGGCATTTTGGGAAGCAGGAAAGGAATATCTGTATCAATGAGCGCAAGAATTAACTATGTGGACAGAAACCGAAACCGCAGGGGCGGCGGCTTGCCTGCCGATATTTGCGGCGAGGGTGAATTTATTCCCGCAGGAACTGCCGATGAAAACCGCTGCGAAGAGGGCGGCCGGGATAAGGATAAAGATTGCGGATGCGGCAGAAGCGCGGACTTCTGCGAGACCGTAACTCTGCATGAATCCTTTGACCCATGCAATATATGCAGCTCCTCCGCCAGTATCGCCTATGACACGTCTTTCCTGGGGTATACGGTAGAAGAGCTGACAATGACCGCAAGCCTGCCCTGCGGCTGCTCCTGCCCTGTGGACGTGTACCGCATAAGCCTTACAGGGGCAATTCCCTATATAGTGAATATCGGCAGCGTGGAAAGCGGCTGCGGCGAGCCTGTGTGCCTGTCGGTGCAGGGCAGTACCATGGTGGATGAGGTGGTGGGCTATGCCTGCGGCGGCAATGAGCCTGAATTGGGGGATATAGCCTGCTGCAGCGTTACGCCTGAGATAAATGTTTCGGTAAAGCCCTGCGGATGCAGCGGAAAAACCAACGTTACCGTATACGGCAAATTCACCTTTTCAGACCTGCCTGTACTTTGCTGAAGGTTATTTCATCCGGATATGCGGACTGTGCAGGTCCGCATTTTTTTATTGCGCCCTTGATAAAAGCGGGATTGTACATTAAAATAATAATTGTTTTTCGATGATGCCGAAGGGCAAAGGAAAAACAATCTCATATGGAGACGTATCGAAGCGGTCATAACGGGGCTGACTCGAAATCAGTTAGCGCGCAAGCGCACGTGGGTTCGAATCCCACCGTCTCCGCCAGAAACCAAGGGACACCGGAGGGTGTCCCTTTTGTATATCAGAAAAAGAGAGGGTGGGATTCGAAGGGTGCGGCCGAAGCATGCGAAGCATAAAACAAAGGGCACAGGAAATCTGTGCCCTTTGAACGTCCCCCGCCGGGGAGAATGTTGCTTTGATTATATGCCGGTAAAGCTTAGAACGTATGTGTTTGTATTATCCTGCAAGCCACTCGGCCTGAGTGTAAGTTTTACCATTATAAATGATCTGGCCAACGGTTGCACCATCTTCGATGGTGAGGGCAGGGGTGTAGCCATCGGGAATGAGGTTAATGGTATCTACCACTGCGCCTGCACCGATGGTCAGCTTGGTAGGTTTAACAGTATTAGCACGGGAATAAATAGTGCCGACCTTTGCGTTTATGGTTACGTTGGCATGCTCCCATACATACATGCTGCCATATTCGCCGCCATTTACTTTGGTGTCAGTGCTATTTACAAAACCTGCATCAACAGCGATAGCTTCGGGATCTATGGAGGTAGTGCCGGTCATAACGCAGTTAGTAAGAACTGCATTGCCGTAATGAGCAAATGCAGCAGATACCTTTCTGCCACCATTGAGGGATACCAGAGTAGACTTAAGATTCTTGATTACAAGGTCGTTAACAACGTAATTGCCGCCGCCCTGGCCGTAATGGCCAACCTCTACGAAACCGGAACCGGTAACGGTCAGAT
>JAZNUG010000019.1:0-5999 GCA_045592165.1 Clostridia bacterium
GAGGGTTTTCTCCTCCACATTGCCGCTTTGGCCTGCCTTGGCGATAACCTGCCCCTGCTCCACCCTGTCGCCGATGGCAACGGAGGCGGAGTCAAGGTGTGCATAGCGGGTGACGAAGCCATCGCCGTGGTCTATCTCCAGCATCAGGCCGTAACCGCCCCGCTCAAGGAGGGTGACCACGGTGCCGGCTTCGCTGGCGAAAACCTTGTCATCTTCAGGTTCATAGTCAAGGCCAAGGTGCAGCACACCGTAAAGCTGGCCGAAATTGCAGCTGATATCCGCATCCATGGGGGCGATGAAGGTGAGGTCTCCCTGTTTGGGGCCCTTTTCCCCCTCGTGCCGTCCGGGGGAATCCTCCTCAAGGTCGATTTTCTCTTTGCCCTCATAGATAAGCATATCCATGGGCTTGACGGTTTCGGTATCCGAGCCGCTGCGTGTGGAGCTGCGGTCGCCGTTGATGTATACGGTATAGGTGCGCTGGGTTTCGCTGCCCTCCCGGCCCATGGAGGCAACCATGCGGGTGCCCTCGATAAGGGTGGGATCATCCTCGGTTTCGGTGTCAAAGGGGATTATCTCGGTTTCCACAGAGGTGAGGGTGGTGCGTACCTTCAGGGGAGATCTGTCTGAGGTATACAGGGCAAAAAGCTCATCGTAGCTCTGGATCTCCTCCCGGGTGCCGTTGGGCAGGGGGCGGATTTCCACCGGGTCTTCGAATTCGCTTACCTTCTCCCCTTCCCCTGTGACGGAATCGTGGAAGTATGCCTTAACGTCCTCAAGGAGGGCGTGGGAGGCTTCGGTGCTGGCCATTATGCCCACCACATCGCCGTCGGAGAGAATCTCGGCAGGGATGTACTGTATGGCTTCTTCCTCAGCGATGGGCTGCTGCTGATCCTGCGGTAGTATGGTAATCTGCTGGGAGTCATCCTGCTGCTGTTCCTCCGCAAGTATGGAGTTGTCGTGCTGACGGTAGGCAGGCAGCAGAGGCGCCTTGTTCAGCAAAGCGGAAGCAAGGGCAGCCACGGCAATGGCAGAAATAAACAGGGCGGCTGCAATGGGACGGCGGGTCTTTTCCTTTACCTTGTAAAGCTTGCCGGTTTCCTCGTCCCAGTAATACCCCTTGAGCAGCTCATCGTCATTGTAATCCACATCATCGGGGTCGTAATCCTCGTCGTCCTCGCCGTAATCCTCATCATCTTCTTCATCGCAGGAGGGAACAGACTGCTGAGCGGCGTCCCGGGAAAGGGCGGCTTCTTCGGCAATATCCTCTCCGGGGGCTTCCTCGGGAGTTTCTTCGGGAGTCACTTCGGGGATTGCTTCAGCGGCGGGCCGCTCCGGGGTGGTCTTCTTGGAATTTTCCAGAGAATCTATGGCTTCATCCGCCCATTTTAGCAGCTCATCCAGAGACACCCTGCCTGCATCGGGAGCCTTGGCCTGAGTATTAACTTGAGGGGTGTTGTTCAGTTCATCCATTGGTTTGCTCCAGTTCGGGCAGAGGGATCAGGTCAACCGTCTGCTCCCTGCCGTAGTCGTAGGTATCCAGTATGGGGGAATAGGTGTAGATGCAGATTTCGTCCCTGCGGAATTTGAGAAAGCGCATATAACCGTTGCCGCCGTTTTTTACATCCTGAAAATTGGAAAGTACGGAATACACGGTGCGGTCAGGCGTTCCGTCGCCGTTGTCGTCAAATTCATCTGCCCTGCGGGAAAACTCGCGGCAATGGCCGCAAAGCACCAGCAGCACATTGGGGGAAGGCTTTATGATTTTATCCAGTATCACCCTGCCCTGGGTGGTGTAATCTGCGCTGCGCTTAAGGTAGCTGTGGGTCAGGATGATGGCTGTGCGGTCAGAGTATCTTTCCAGCACATCCCTTGCCCATTCACATTCCTCCTCTGAGGGGCCCCGCTTTGAAAAGGCTATGCCGAGGAAAATGTAATTCCGGCCGTCTGCGCTGAACAGCTCATAGCGGCTGCCGGTTTCCGCAAATTCCTGACCCATTATCATGGGCTGAAGGCTGCCCACATAATCCATATAGCGGGTATAGCTTTCCCTGTGTCCGGTATCGTGATTGCCGGTTACCGCAAGGAAGGGAATATCCATATTAGCGAATATGGACATGGCTTCGCCGGCGTATTGCCACTGGCCGTCGTTCTTGGATGCGCTGACCAGATCGCCGGTATGAAAAACAAAGCGAAGGTCCAGCTCCTCTTTGTTGCGGGCAAGCCAGCGGTTCATCTGTCCCCACATGGGGCTGTATGCGCTTGCATAGTTCTGCGTGTCGCTCATCCAGCCGATGGTGAAGGCGTGTCCCATGGAGGGCAGCGCCATCAGCAGGCAGAGCAGCAGGGGGATAAGGGTTTTTTTGAGCATGTATTTCTCCGTATAAAATGCGGGGATTATTTCAGAAGGGGGCGCAGATCCTTTCCGCTCATGGGCAGTATGCCTGTGTATCTGGGGGCAACCAGACGGGAAAGGAACCTGTCTCCGTAGCTTTCCTGAATGAATTCAAGGTCACGGTTGGTGGCCCATAGGGTGGCCTTGTTGGCGGCCTGCCGCTCGTTTATCACGGAAAAGAGGGTTTCCCGGGTAACGGTGGGTATCATGGGCTCCGTGCCAAGGTCGTCTATAATAAGAAGCTGGGGGGCGATAAAGTCCGGCGCTGGGGTGCGCTCCTTTATGGCATCCATTGCGGAATTGATAAGGTTGTATGCGGTGGTTTTGTAAACGTACACACCCCGGGCGGCAAGCTCAAGGCCGATTGCATTCAGCAGGTGGCTCTTGCCCAGGCCGGTGGGACCTGTTATAAGCAAATCGCGGGGGGTCTGCTCAGGGAAGGCGGCGGCGTACTTTTCGCATATTTCCCTTGCCCTTTGCGCCTGCTTTCGCTGGGCATCCGAAGGGTATACGTCATCCCGGAAGGCGGCGAAGCTCTGGGCCTTGTCTATTGCGGAGGAAGCGAAGCGGGCTTCCGCCATGCGGCGCTTGAGGCAGGCGCAGGGTGTGCGGTAAAGTTCGCCTACAAAGCCGGTATCTTTGCAAAGTTCGCAGCGGAATCTGGGAGAAAGGCAGTCCCCGTCGTAGCCTGCGGCGGTAAGCAGGGCAGCTTCTTCCGCGTCAAGCTTTGCTATCCGCTCCATTGCGGCAATGCGGGCGGCGTCGCCCTGCTCCAGTATTTCTTTGCCCATATTGTAGGCGATATCCCGGCGCAGCCCGGCTATCTCCCCAAGGCGGGGAATTTCCCGATGCAGCTTTTCCCTGCGGGCATTGCATTCTTCAATGGCCTGACGGCGGGACTGCTTGTATTCGTATAAAAGCTCGGGTGAAGGCTTCACAGTTCATCCTCCTCCAGCAGGTTAAGACCCATGCCGCTCAGTTCCTCGGTGGAATAGCGGCGCTGATTGTAATTCATAAAGTGGGAAGGCTTGCCCTGCCTGGGCTGGCTTTCCTGTTTGGTTTGGGCGTTTTCAATGTTTTCACGGGCGGCGATAAGGGTGGTGATTCCCTTTTCGTGCCATGTTTCCATCGTTTTTGCGGCCTTTGCAAAGGGGCGGGATACCCCTGCGGAAAGCTCCGCCGCATAAAGGGCGGTTTCCGCCTCCATGTGCCAGGAATTCAGCCAGGTGAATACCGAGTCCTTCTCCCTGCGGGAGGGGATACCCTGTATGCCGGCGCGGATATACATCTGGCGGGCGATTTCCTCTGCGGCGTTCTGGGCGCTGAGGTATTCCCTCACGCCGCCGCCGGAACGCATGGTTTCCAGTATGCCGTTAAGGTAGGCAAAGGTGGGCTTGTCTGCGGCGGTCATGGCGGGGCAGGCGGCAAGTATCTCCTCGTGGGTCATGCCCCAGTCCTCTGTCCATTTGCGGTAAAGCTCCAGCTCGTCCTCTGTGGGACGGCCGGATTTGCGCCAGCGGTCGTATATGGCCTTTGCGCCGCTCCTGAGTTCGGTTTCCATAAGTATGCGCTGCTCTGCAAGGTCGGGGGTCAGTATGCCCTCATCCGCCCAGCCCCTTGCGGCCTTGTCCATGTACTGTATGCTGATCTTGGGGCCCTTCATATCCATGCAGCGGCGCACCAGCATAACGGCGGTGGCTTCGTCCATGCCGAAAACCTCTATCCAGTCGTAAATCTTGCTGAGCTCCTGGGGGGCAAAAACGCGGGGCCTGCATACTTTGTTGAGGGCGGCGATAAGGCTTCCGTATCTGCGGCTGCCTCCCTTATAGGGGGCGGCGGCGGTCATGCGGTATTCAATATGAAGGGGGTCTGTTTCTATTATGCGGACAAGGCCCATCTCCTGCCAATACAGGAAGGCTTCCAGCGCCTCTTCCTCAGTGATTCCAAGGCCGCCGGGAAGGTCCAGCGTTTCAAAGCCCCGGCAGCTGCACAGCATAAGGCCGTAAAGGTATACCCTGACAAAGCCCTCGGGTGCCTTGGGCATGAATTCCATTATAAAAAGATTCTGCACAGGGGTAACGCCTGCAACGGCGCCGTTCCTCTCAAGGCTGCAATGCATACCCTTCAGCTCCTTACGCACATAATACTACAACATAATTTTACAACAAATATCGCCTGCCGTCTATCACGGGAAAGGGTGTACGGATGGGTCAAATGGGGCTTTGCTATTTGTGTATTTTATATCAGGAAAAAACAAATGCATAATATGCAATGCCAAAGCCCCCTACCATCTTGCCAAAATATATGCTATAATGCTATTTGTGAATATTTGGGCATTAATGCCATTAAAACAGATTATAATATTTTTTTGGAGGATATATATATGTCTCAGCTTAAAGGCGCCTGCATCATCGGTCAGTCCGGCGGCCCCACTTCTGTTATCAATGCCAGCGCATACGGCGTAATCCGCACCGCTCTGGATTCCGATTGCATCACCAAGGTGTACGGCGCGGCCAACGGTATCCGCGGCGTTCTGGACGATGTTCTTTACGATATGACTGTGGAAGACGCAGAAGAGCTGGAGCTGCTGCTCTATACCCCCTCTTCCGCCCTGGGCTCCTGCCGCTACAAGCTCAAGGACAGCTCTGTTGACGATACCGACTATAAGCGCATACTTGAGATATTCAAAAAGTACGATGTCCGCTATTTCTTCTACAATGGCGGCAATGATTCCATGGATACCTGCAATAAGATATCCAAATACATGCAGTCCGTTGGCTACGAGTGCCGCATAATGGGCGTGCCCAAGACCATCGACAACGACCTGTGGGGAACCGACCATTGCCCCGGCTACGCCTCCGCCGCCAAGTACGATGCCACCTCCTGCATGGAAATCTACCGGGATGCCCGCGTATACGATACCGGCATGGTCTGCATTATCGAGATAATGGGCCGTCACGCAGGCTGGCTCACCGCCGCCGCATCTCTGGCCTGCCTTTCCGGCGAAGGCCCCGATCTTATCTACCTGCCTGAGGTTGATTTCGATCTGGATAGGTTTGCCGAGGATGTAAAGTGCGTTTACAATAAGTACGGCAAGTGCATCGTAGCGGTATCCGAGGGTATCCACGACAAGAACGGCACCCTCATTGCAGAATACGGCGCAGACAATGCCCCCGTTGACGCCTTCGGCCACAAGCAGCTGGGCGGTCTGGCCGGCTATCTGGCCGGCTACATCAAGGGCGTGGTTGGCTGCAAGGTCCGCGGCATCGAGTTCTCTCTCATGCAGCGCTGCGGCGCCCACATCGCTTCCGCCACCGATATCAGCGAGTCCTTCATGTCCGGCAAGGCCGCCGTAGAGTATGCCGTTGAAGGCATGACCGATAAGATGGTGGGCTTTGAGCGCCATGGCGACGAGTACGGCAATTACGTCTGCGGCATCAAGCTGATGGATCTTGTGGATGTTGCCAATACCGAAAAGAAGGTTCCCCTTGAGTGGATCAATGCCGAGGGCAACGGCATGACCGATGGCTTCATCGATTACGCTCTCCCCCTCATTCAGGGCACTCCCGACAGGCCCCTCCGCAACGGCCTGCCCCGCTTTGCCAAG
>JAZNUG010000020.1:0-5054 GCA_045592165.1 Clostridia bacterium
AGTCTGCAGAGGGCATTGAACACGAAGGAGGTAACGCATAATGGCAGCATTACTGGTATTCCTTGTATTCCTCGTAGGTATAGCGGCTACTGTGCCTATCGGTATCAGCATGATACTGGGCTCCGTTGCTCCCATAATGATTATGGACAAGGGCGGCTCTATCGTTCAGGTGCTGAACAACACCTTCTCCGGTGCTAACTCCACCCCCATACTGGCGGTTCCCCTGTTCATACTGGGCGGCGTCATCATGGCTGAGGGCGGCATTTCCCGCAGACTGTTCAACTTCTTTGCATACTTTGTAGGCCGTCTCCGCGGCGGTCTGCCCTGTGCATGCATACTGACCTGTCTGTTCTACGGCGCCATCTCCGGTTCCGGTCCCGCCACCACCGCAGCTGTTGGCTCCATGTGCATACCCTTCCTGGTAGAGCTGGGCTACGACAGACAGTGGAGCGCAGGTCTGGTATCCGTTGCAGGCGGTCTGGGCGTTATAATCCCGCCTTCCATACCTTTCGTACTGTATTCCCTGGCTACCGGCGTTTCCACTGGTGACCTGTTCCTGGGCGGCATAATGCCCGGTATCCTCATCGGCGTGTTCATGATGGCTTATGCTGTTGTATACTGCGTACGCAAGGGCGAGAACAGGGACATGATCAAAGCCAAGATGAAAGAGCTCAAGGGAAAGGGTCTCTGGCCTCTGTTCAAGGAGAGCTTCTGGGCGCTGCTCTGCCCCGTAATCGTTCTGGGCGGTATTTACAGCGGCTTCGTAACTCCCACTGAGGCAGCGGTAATTTCCGTTGTATATGCTATAATTATTTCTGTATGGGTATATAAGAGCGTTACCCTCCATCAGCTGCCCGCTCTGCTGGCAGGTTCCGTAAAGACCTATGGTGGTCTGGCATTCGTTCTGGCATTCGCAACCGCTTTCGGCCGCGTACTGTCCCTCACCAAGGCTACCTCCGCTGTTGAAGCATTCCTGCTCAACAACTTCCACAGCTCCGCATCCGTGCTGACCGTACTGGTTATCATCTTCCTGATTCTGGGCATGGTCATGGATACCGGTCCTGCTATCATCATACTGGCTCCCGTGCTGCTGCCCGCAGTTCAGCAGCTGGGCGTACACCCGGTTCACTTCGGCGTAATCCTGGTATGCTGCCTGTCCATCGGACTTGCAACACCTCCCTTCGGTCTCGACCTGTTCGTTGCCGGCAACCTGGCTGAAGAGCCCCCCATGTCAGTTGCAAAGAAGGCGGTTCCCTTCATTATTGCCTTCCTGATCGCACTGATGCTCATCACCTATGTACAGTGGTTCAGTCTTGCGCTCATCTAACTTAACTGAAAGATCGCAAGTTTGAATAAAAACAATTCTTTAAACAGGAGGAAAACTATGAAAAAGATCCTTGCACTGGTTCTGACCCTGGTAATGGCCCTCGCTCTGGTAGCTTGCGCAGCTCCCGCTGCCGAAGAAGCACCCGCTGTTGAGGAAGCTCCCGTTGTAGAGGAAGTAGTAGAGGAAGCCGTTGAGGCTGATCCCTATGCTGATCTGGATGCCGTAGAGCTGATCGGCGCTGACTCCACCGGTAAGGGTGCTGCAGGCCAGATCTTCGGCGAAATGGTAGCTGCCAACGTAGCCGAGATCACCGGCGGCAAGCTGACCATCGACTACCATCCCAATGGCGATCTGGGCGGCGACGCTGACCTGCTCCGTCAGGCTCAGGACGGCGACATCGACATCGTTGTTTGCCAGACTGCTCCCGTTGTAAACTTCATCCCCGAAATGGCCGTATTTGACCTGCCCATGGTATTCGCTAAGTATGACGGCGCCACCATCGACAAGGTTCTCAACGGCGAGAACGAGTTCAGCGCAGCTCTGAGGGGTGCCTATGAAGCTGCTGGCTATCACCTCCTTGGCTTCATGCAGAACGCTACCTATCGTCTGACCACTGCCAACGTTGACCTCTCCACTCTGGAAGCATTTGCAAACCTGCAGATCCGCACCATGGAGAACACCAACCACATGGCATTCTGGACCGCCATCGGCGCAGAGCCCACTCCCCTTGCTTGGGCAGAAGTTTACTTTGCTCTCCAGAGCGGCACCATCGATGCCCAGGAGAACGCTGCTGACACTTGCGTAGGCGCAAACTTCCAGGAAGTTCAGAAGTATCTGACCTGCACCAACCACATCCTCTATGCAAACCAGATCCTCATCAACGATGCTTCCTACAAGGCTCTTGATCCTGCCTACCAGGCTGCTCTTGACCAGGCCGTAGCCGATGCTCTGGCCGTCATGAATCCCCAGCTCGAGCAGATCGACCTTGACAACAAGAAGGTCCTGACCGACGGCGGCATGACCCTCATCGAGTACGATGCTGCTTTCTATGACAGCATCCTGGCCCTCGAAGGCGTACAGGCTCTCTACAAGGAGATCGACGAGAACCAGGTAAACGGCCTCGGCACTCTGCTCCAGGCTGCTCTGGAAGCCAACGCTTAATCATCACGATCTAAAGGAAGCGG
This sequence comes from Clostridia bacterium, assembly GCA_045592165.1. Classification (GTDB taxonomy): domain Bacteria; phylum Bacillota; class Clostridia; order Christensenellales; family CAG-138; genus SFEL01. Next base: position 2,512 of record JAZNUG010000020.1, read on the forward strand.
CCTGACCGTTACGGTCCGGCCCTTCCCAAAAAGAATTGCAGCGGGAACGGTAAAACGTTCCTGCTGCTTTTTTATGTTTGTAAATTTTGCGTACTATAAAAGCCGGAAAAATTCCGGCTTTTAATATACTGCTTGTATTTAGAAAAACTTTACGTTGTCCGGCTTTGACACGGCCCTGGCGGTACCGGGATGGAGGTAGCGGGTGCGTCCTACGGTCACATTGCCGTACTGTATGGCGGCGCGGGGGCAGCGGTGTACGCAGGAAAGGCAAAGGTCGCACTGTTCTGCGTTCCATGTGGGACGGCCATTGGTGAGCTTGATTATGCCATCAGGGCAGAAACCCTCGCATTGACCGCAGCCGATACATGCATCCGTGGCGTAGAATTTATCGGTGTGGCGGGCTTTGTCGTACTTCTTTACCCCCCGCTTGGTCAGATATTCGGACAGCAGTCCGCGGGATATCTTCTCAACGGTGCGGGAGGATACTTTGTTGTATATTTTGCCCATAGCGGATTCCGCTGCAAATAGACAGCTTTTTATCTCGTCCTTATGCTTGAGTTCCATCAGTATAATGCAATTGTCCGGCATAAGAAGTTCAGACCAGTAATCCACTTGAATATGCTTTTGTATTTGGGATACAGCATTGCAGGAGGAGCCGCCGCATACGGTGACTGCATAGGTGTAATGATGATCTGAATTGGTAAATGTGAGTTTTGAGAGAAAATCGTCTACCATCTTGGGTATGCCCCAGTAATATACAGGTACAACAATACCCACTCTTTCGCCGCGGGTGAGAGAGTATTGATATTGGCCGTTTTTTACAGCTTCGGGTATGGAAATGGCATCTTCCTTCGTCATGCCTGCAAGGCGAAGGGCAACATTTTCGGTATTGCCGGTACCGGAAAACCAAAAAACCATGTACGCCTCCGGAAAATTAGTATTGTTAACTAAAATATATTGTAGCAGAACCATGCTACGGATACAAGAAAAACCCCTAAAACAGGAGCTGGATAAAACAGGACTGATTCAACAATCCGTGGTGTGTATATTGCTTTTCATTTTTTCAGGTGGTATAATTTAACCAAAACGATGTAAAAAACATCGACAATTTTATGCAGGAGGATACCATGAACGCTTATATCCAGAAGGTACTTGATTTAACCAAGGCACGTAATCCTGATGAGCCTCTGTTTCTGCAGACGGTAGAAGAAATCCTCACTTCTCTTGAACCCGTTATCGAAAGGCACCCCGAATATGAAGAGTGCTGCCTGCTTGAGCGCCTCGTAGAGCCTGAGCGCACCGTTGTGTTCCGCGTAGTATGGCAGGACGATGCCGGTAACGTACAGGTAAACCGTGGTTACCGCGTACAGTTCAGCAGCGCCATCGGTCCCTACAAGGGAGGCCTTCGTTTCCATCCCAAAGTAAATATGGACATGATGAAGTTCCTCGGTTTTGAGCAGACCTTCAAAGATTGCCTCACCGGTCTCCCCATGGGCGGCGGCAAGGGCGGCTCTGACTTTGATCCCACCGGCAAGTCCGATAACGAAATCATGCGTTTCTGCCAGGCCTTCATGACCGAGCTCTATCGCCACATTGGTCCCAGCCTTGACGTTCCCGCTGGCGACCTGGGCTGCGGCGGCAAGGAAATCGGCTATCTGTTCGGCCAGTATAAGCGCATTAAGAACCAGTATGAGAACGGCACCCTCACCGGTAAGGACACCTCCTTCGGCGGCAGCCTTATCCGTCCCGAAGCTACCGGTTATGGCGCAACCTACTATGTAAACGAAGTATTCAAGCATGAGGGTGACACCTTCGAAGGCAAGACCTTTGCTCTGTCCGGCTTCGGCAACGTTGCTTGGGGCGTAGTTAAGAAGGTTGCTGAGATGGGCGGTAAGGTAGTTGCTCTGTCCGGTCCCGACGGCTACATCTATGACGAAGCCGGTATCGTAACCGAAGAGAAGATCGATTACCTGCTTGAGATGCGTGCAAGCCGCCGCAACCGCGTGCAGGACTACGCTGACAAGTTCGGCGTACCCTTCATCGCCGGCAAGAAGCCCTGGGAGCTCAAGGTTGATGTTATCATGCCCTGCGCAATGCAGAATGACGTTAACATGGAAGAAGCCAAGAAGATCGTTGCAAACGGCGTAAAGTACTACATCGAAGTAGCCAACATGCCCACCACCAACGATGCTCTCGCTTACATGATGGAACAGCCCGGTATGATCGTTGCTCCTTGCAAGGCCGTTAACGCCGGCGGTGTAGCCACCAGCGGCTTCGAAATGAGCCAGAACTCTCTCCGTCTCGCTTGGACCGCAGAGGAAGTTGATGAAAAGCTCCATCAGACCATGATCAACATCCACAACAACTGCGCCAAGGCTGCTGAGGAGAACGGCCTCGGTTACAACCTGGTAGCCGGTGCAAACCTTGCATCCTTCCAGAAGATCGCCGACGCTATGATGGGTCAGGGTCTCGTCTAATAAAACTCACACATAGCAATATCGCCCGCCCGATACCCCGCCAACTCGGAGGCCAAGCGGGCTTAG
>JAZNUG010000021.1:0-1809 GCA_045592165.1 Clostridia bacterium
GAGGGATTCGCCGGCTTCGCCGCTCAGTGCGCAATGGTGGCCCTGCGTTGCCGGCGGTGCGTCTTCCTCGGGCTCCCTTGCTTACTGGGCTTCCGCCTCGCTGCATCCTGCACTGCAGGCGCGCGGCTCCGCCCCTCTTGCCAGCAAGCTGGCGCTCAGGTTCGAATCTTTTCTTCAGCACGAAAAAGAGACCGCAAATGCGATCTCTTTTTCGTGGCGGAGAAGGAGTACTGCCATTTACGTACACAATTCGGGGTTTTTTTGAGAGTCGCTGTTCTAACTTGTCCTCTAAATCCACCCCTTTAAGGCATGGTAAATCGGGAGCTGTTTTTGCCGTTTTTCTCTCATTTTTGCAAAAATAACTCCCGATTTTGCATGTACCCATTTTAGTCAATATTTCAGCCGTTTTTTACCTATGCCTCATTATCAGATTTTGTATTTTTCGCCTTTTTACTCCCGATTTTGCACTTCTTCTTTTATACGTAATATTCAGCTGTAGCAGGCTCTTATTTTATCGAGAACCGGCTTTAGGTTAGTTCTTATACCTTTACAGTATACCGATTTGTGCATTCGGGGCATACTAATTCAACAGCTTTTATATTAAACCCACTACATTTTTGTAGTAACTTTTAGATAAAGCCTACGGTTGTATTGCTTTTCAGTCACCTGATATGATAAACTTTATCTAAAAGTTACTACACATCAGTAGCAAGCGCGAGGTGCCATTCATGATCAAACGGGATTTTTATCTTAATCAAATCATACGTCACATGCATAACGGCGAGATCAAGGTCATCACCGGCATACGTCGGTGCGGCAAGTCTGTTTTGCTGTTTGACTTGTTCCGTGAATATCTGATTCAGAATGGTATTTCCGAAGATCAGATCATTGCCATTGAGCTGGATCAGCGAAAAAACCATAAATATCGCAATCCTATCACGCTCTGCGAATACGTGGAGTCCATCGTAACAGCAAACAAGGAAAAACAGTTCTATCTGTTCATTGACGAGGTGCAGTTTACCGCTAAAGTCAAAGATGCTGACAGCGATATTGAAGTAACCATTTACGATATGCTCAACGAACTCAAGGCTTACAAAAACCTTGACGTCTACGTTACCGGCAGCAATTCAAAAATGCTTTCCAGCGATATCGCCACAGAGTTCCGGGGACGTGCCACGCAGATCCGCATCTACCCCTTCTCCTTTGAGGAATTCTATTCCCATGTAGGCGGGGATGAAAGAAAAGCATTGGAGCAGTATATGCTTTACGGCGGCATGCCCCGAGTTCTTCAGATGTCGGAAGAACAGGACAAAAAGGAATATCTGTCCAATCTGTACAGGGAACTGTACATAAAGGACATTGTGGAGCGCAACGGCATCGAGAGAGAAGATATTCTGAATAACATCCTGGATTTCCTTGCTTCCCAGATAGGGTCACTGACAAACCCCACAAATGTGGCAAACGCAATAGCCAGTATGCGTCAGGAGAAGGTCAATTCCGCACTGGTTTCCTCATATATCGCCCACACCATTGACGCTTTCCTGCTGCGCATGGCACAGCGGTACGATATAAAGGGAAAATCTTACTTCAATTATCCCAATAAGTATTACTACACCGATATCGGTCTGAGAAATGCCCGGCTCAATTATCGTCAATACGACCCCGGCCACATAATGGAAAACATCATCTACAACGAGCTTATCCGAAGGGGATACAGCGTTGACGTAGGTGTAGTGGTAGACCGCAGAAACAGCGGATATGTGCAAAAGGAGATAGACTTTGTTATAAACCAGGGCGACAAAAAGTTCT
>JAZNUG010000022.1:0-2649 GCA_045592165.1 Clostridia bacterium
AACATCCGGCAGCAGGCCTATCTCAAGGGCGCTGTGCTTATCTATATAGCTGCCGAATGCGCCTGCCAGCAGCACGCCGTCAAGGTCATTGGCGGTAAGGCCGATGCTTTCCATCAGGGTCTCTGCACCTGCGCGAATTGCGCCCTTGGCAAGCTGTACTTCACGGATATCCTGCTGGGTGAGGATAACGTCGCCGCTGAGTGTAAAGGCGGGCTTGCCCTCATGTTCCCCGATGCGCCCGGCAATCTTCGGGGGAAGATTGCCTGCTTCCGTGCGGCTCAGCATCCTGCCTGAGCTGTCAATAACGCCCAGCTTTATCAGGGCGGCCACGGTGTCGATTAATCCCGAGCCGCATATGCCAACGGCGGGTTTATTGCCTATAGTGGAAACTGCGATATTGTCATCCTGCACTTTTACCCGCTCGATTGCTCCCTCTGCGGCTCGCATGCCCTTGTAAATGCACGCACCCTCAAAGGCGGGGCCTGCGGCGGTGGAGCAGGCGAGGACCTTGCCGTTGTGGCTGAGGAGTATTTCGCCGTTGGTGCCGATATCTATGGCAAGGAAGGTGCCCTGCTTTTCCCTTATGCCGGTGGAAAGCAGTACTCCCGTTATATCCGCGCCCACGTGGCCTGCGATGTGGGGAAGGAAGTATAGCTGTGCAAGGGGATTTGCGTTTATGCCAAGCTGGTATGCCCGGCGGCGCTGCTCCTCTGTGAATACCGGGGCAAAGGGGCTTCTTGCAAGGGGCTTGGGGTCTATTCCGAGGAACAGGTGCCCCATGGTGGTGTTGCCGACGGCGGTTATATCGTATATGTGAAGAGGGTCTATGCTGTGCTTACGCGCAAGCTCAGTTATCATGTCGTTTACGCAGCCTGTGATGCAGCCCTGAAGCTCGGAAAGTCCGGTTTCCCTCATTGTGCAGTGCTGTATGCGGGATATGACGTCTCCGCCGTACAGGCTCTGGGGGTTGGTGCGGGCGGCTGTGCCGATACATTCGGCGGAATTCAAATCCCACAGCATTGCAACCGCCGTGGTGGTGCCAATGTCCACCGCAAGGCCATAGCAGGAGGCGGTGGTGTCCCCTTCCTCAAGGGCAATTATCTGTCCGTTCGCTATTGCGGCGGTAAAGCCCTTTTTACTGCGGACGATGGGGGAGAGGGCGTTCAGCAGCCCGTGATGGGGCGCTGCTCCCAATGCCTCTTTTAATCTGACGCTGTCGCTGCGCTGATCCTCAAAGGAGGGCTTGGGAAGTTTTGAGTATATCTTCCTTACGGCGGGGGATGGGACAAAATCTTCGGGAAGGCTTGCCATGCCTTTTTTGCGGTCGGAGCCTTTGCTCTTTTCAGGTATTTCTATTTCCGCATCGCTTACGGGGATGGCCCTGCAGGCAAGGCGGTATCCTTCGGCTATTTCTCCGGCGCTCAGCAGGGACAGCTCGTCAGTATGCAGGGGAGAACATTCCCCTTTCAGCAGCTTGACTTTGCACTTGCCGCATTTGCCTCTGCCGCCGCAGGCGGCCTCGATGGAAATGTTCAGCTCACGGGCGGCTTCCAGCAGGGTTTTGCCCTGGGCAGGTACGGTTATCTTCATAGGCATGCCTGCTTTCTTGCCCTTGAGGCGGGGCAGGTATGCCTCTTTTCGCAGAAATCGCAGGGGATAAGATCCTTTTCTTCGGGAATGTTCTGAGGGATTATGGGAATTATTCCTGAGGTGCTCTTGAAGGGGATCATGCGCATATGCTTATCCAGCACACAGCCGATATCTTCCGGCTGAAGCAGCTCAAACAGCGGCCTCTGATTGCACAGCTCAAAGCGGTGCTGTCCCGGATTCCACGGGGAGGCGGCTCTGTATCCGCTGCCCGAAAGCAGTTCCTTCAGGCTGCGTTCCACCATGGATGTGCCGCACTCGGCATATACCGTACCCCAGACATCAAGGAAGTAATCCTCCATTATGTCTCCCATGGTGTCGCGGATGTCATTGAATGTGGGCAGGGTGGCCACAAAGCAGGCGATGTATTCCGCCCCATTGCATATGCGGGGAACCATTGTCCCGGTAAATACCGTTCCGTCTTCAAGCGTTATCCGGTCTGAGTCAGCGGAGCCTATCCTGAATATCTGATACACGGCGGCGACGGATATCTTATCCGCCATGTATGCCTTTGCCTTATCCACGCTGTCGCCGTATTTGGCGGGGATGGCGGCAAGGTCTATGCCTGCGTGCTTTTTCATGCGGAGGGATACCTCGTTTGCAGGGCATATATCAAGGGCTGCCCCCAGTATGTGTCTTTCAGTGTTCATGGTATTTCCTCCGTTAAAAATGCTTATATTTTGTTCAATTCCAGTTCGCCTGCGGCGGTTGCGGCGGCGGTATAGCCGATGTATACCGTGCCGTATTCCGCTTCGAATGTATTGCGGTTTGTTGTAAGTTCCACCTCTATGCTGTGAGGGTCTGCGCCCCGCTCAACGGCTTCCTTTACGGCCTGCTCATGGGCAAGGCTGTCGGCAGGGGCTTCCGCCTGCTCTCTGGTGTCGAACAGCTTTCTTATGCCGTGGCCGGATACCGCATAGGTATCCTCATCCACCATGTAGCTTACTTCCATCACTGCGGTGGCTGAGGTCTTGCCCACCACTGCGCCCAGTGCGTTTGCCA
>JAZNUG010000023.1:0-4450 GCA_045592165.1 Clostridia bacterium
TAATATGCAAGGCCTTCGCCCACGATGTTATCCACAAGGCCGCGGATATAGGCATTGCCCAGCTTGGTCTTGGTCTGACCCTCAAACTGGGGCTCAACCAGCTTTACGCTGATGATGGCGGTAAGTCCCTCGCGGACATCCTCGCCGGAAAGGTTGGCATCGTTGTCCTTGAGTATTTTATACTTGCGGGCGTAGTCGTTTATGCTGCGGGCCAGGGCGCTCCTGAAGCCCACCAGATGGCTGCCGCCTTCGCCGGTGTTGATGTTGTTGGCGAAGGTGAATACGCTCTCGTTGTAATCGGAGTTGTACTGCATTGCCACTTCAACGGTAGCAACCTGCTCCTTCTCGGGCTGATTGCGTGCGCCCTCAAAGTACATCACCTCATCGTGCAGCACGTCCTTATTCTTGTTGAGATGCTCAACAAAGGATATGATGCCGCCCTCATAGCAGAAGCTGCGGCTCAAGCTAGGCTCAACCCGCTTATCCGTTACGGTGATGCGCACACCCTTATTCAGGAAGGCCAGCTCGCGCATACGGCCCTTGAGGGTATCGAAGTTGTACTCAAGGGTATCGAATATCTTATCGTTTGCAAGGAAGGTGATGGTTGTGCCGGAGCCCATAGACTCGTCATAGGTACCAACCTTCTGCACGTCGGTAAGGGGATCGCCCTCCCGGTATTCCTGACGGTAGATTATGCCCTCGCGGCGAACCTCGGCGATAAGGGAGGTGGACAGTGCGTTTACAACGCTCAGGCCCACGCCGTGAAGACCGCCGGATACCTTGTAGCCGGAGCCGCCGAATTTGCCGCCTGCGTGCAGCACGGTAAGGGCAACCTCCAGTGCGGATTTGCCCATCTTTTCATGCATGCCAACAGGTATACCGCGGCCGTTGTCCGCTACGCTTACCGAGCTGTCCTCATGTATGGTTATTTCAACATGGGTGCAGTAGCCGGCGATCGCCTCGTCAATGGCGTTATCCACCAGCTCCTTTACCAGATGGTGAAGGCCGCGAACGTCGGTGGAGCCGATGTACATGCCGGGGCGGCGCTTTACCGCCTCAAGGCCCTCAAGCACCTGTATTTCGCTGGCTTCGTAATTGCTGCTGTGAGTGTTCTGTTCCATGGTGTACCTGCTTTGCGTTGGTTTTGGTTGGGTTATTCTACTTTTCTTTTTCTTTTCGGAAGAAAAGAAAAGAGAAAAGTAGCAAAAGAAAAAGAAAAGTCAAATAGGATAAAGATAAATCCTGTTTCGCTTTTTATGTGGGAGAAAGATTCGGCCCCTTGAAAAAGCTTCCGAGTGCCCTGCGGGAGATGCAGCCGGAGCTCTCGCCGTGCTGAATGGCGGCGTTGATACCGCGGAAAATCCAAAGCGCAGCGACGATTTTTCGCGGAGAGGAGGAGCGGCGGAGCGTGTGAGAAGGCATATCCGAAGGATATGGCTGCGAGCAGAGCGCAGCCCGCGACGACGAGGTGGGCGGGATTAGATAATCCCTACATCCCTCTTTTAGCTAAAACAGTGCTGGACACCGGCGATGCATACACTGTGGGTCTGTCTCCGGTGCATATAACGTATGTTTCCGCGCCGCCGCCGGGCAGCTCGGTTATCCTGCCGCTGCCTATAATGTTGGACACGGCCCTGCGGGTGTCATAGGAGGAAAGCATGGTTTCCTTTGGCAGCATAAAGAGGATATCATCCTCGTCTATGGATTTGTCCCCGCCGATGTGAATGTACATTATTTCTCCTGCATGCTGCCTTTTTCGCAGCGAAAAACCTTTATATCCGTAAGCCCTGCCCGCTTTACCCCTTCCAGTGAGGTGCAGGTGAGGAAGCACTGGCATTGCTGCATGCTCTCAAGCAATAGCCGCTGGCGGCTGTCGTCCAGCTCTGAAAGCACATCGTCCAGTATCAGCACCGGGGGCTCATCCTTGAGCTCCCGAAGGAAGGTAAGCTCGGAAAGCTTCAGGGACAGAGCTGCTGTGCGCTTTTGCCCCTGGGAGCCGAAAGCCCGAAGATCCACCCCGGAAAGGGAAATGGCAATATCGTCCCTGTGGGGGCCAACGGTGGTAAAGCCCCGGCGCAGGTCTTCATGTACGCTGCGCTTGAGGGCGTCCATCATCTCTCCGTAAAAATCCCCATCCGCCTTTAAGCTGGGCTCGTAGGCAATTTCCAGAGCCTCCTTGCCGCCGGAAATGCTTTTGTGCAGATCGTAGGCGATGGTGGAAAGTCCGTCGATAAAGTCGTATCGGTCAATCATTATATCCTGGCCCAGCGCGGCAAGCTGCTGATCCCATACGTCCAGCATCTCGGCATCCGGCTGAATCTGTTCCTTCAGCAGGGCGTTGCGCTGCTTCAGCGCCGCATTGTACCGCTGAAGGCGGTAAAAGTAGGCGGGATGGGTCTGGCTGATTTCCATATCCATAAACCGCCGCCGCTCCGCAGGGCCCTCTTTTACAATGGCAAGGTCCTCCGGGGCAAACATAACCACATTGAGGTGGCCCATCAGTTCCCCGGTCTTGGCGGCCGGCTGACGGTCGATGTATATCTTTTTGCGTTCTCCGTCCCTGAGCTTCAGCTCGATAAGGTGGGCGCCTGTGTTGTTGGTGATATCCAGCCCAACATATCCTCCGGCGCAGCCATGCATGATAAGCTCGGAATCCTTGGCGGTGCGGTGGGAGCGGCCGAATGCGCATAAAAATATTGCCTCGGCGGCGTTGGTTTTGCCCTGGGCGTTATCCCCCAGTATGGCGTTTATGCCGGGGCCGGGACGCATGTCCAGGGAGGTATAATTGCGGTATTGACTTAGGCGCAGCTTATCTATCCGCACAGCACGCATCCGCCCCTTTTTTCAATATTTTAACTCAATAATTCTACCACAAATTCAGCTTTTTTTCAAGGCGCTTTATTATAATAAGAAGAAAGGGTTTGAGCGTTGTTATAATTATGCGAAAATTTATGTATATTGTGGATAATTCGCCTGAAGGCACTTCGGCGGGCCGTCCCACAGCAAAAGCGCCCCCGTCAGAAGGCGCTTTTATGCAGATCATATTCCTCTCTGCCTGTAATCATCCATGGTTCGGGAGAACAGCTCCTTGGTGGAAGGGGGCGTATAGCTGATGGTGTTTGCTCCTGCGGCAATGGTGGGCGCGATGGTTTTGCCCGTGGGTCCCCCCGTGGCTATGATGGGCACCCTGGGGAATTTTTCCCGAATGGCTCTCACCACCTCCGGCGTGCGCTCCGCAGCGGATACGTTCAGTATGGATACTCCCGCATCCAGACGGGCCTGTATATCGGTCTTTTCATGGAGCACCGTGGCAATTATGGGAATGTCTATGGATTCCGCCACCATGCGGATGGTCTCGTTGCTCATGGGGGCGTTTACCACCACGCCGAACGCGCCCTGTGCCTCGGCATCCATGGCAAGGCGTACGGTACGCATTCCGCCGGTTATGCCGCCGCCCACTCCGCACAGCACAGGTATGCTGGAGGCCTGTATCAGGGCATGGGATATGGCCTGCTGGGGAGTGAAGGGATATACCGCCAGCACGCCGTCCGCATTGGTATTCCGGATGATGGCAATATCGGTAGTGAATATAAGGGACTTTATGCGCCGCCCCAGTATCACTATGCCGCTGCACTGCCATATCTCTTCCGGCACGGCCACTATATGGGAGCGAAGTTCTCCGGTAATATTGGGCAGATGCCTGTCTTCCACGAAAATATCCCCTTTCTCTTCTGATGTTGTTATCAGTATACTATATTTTTCATCTCTTCAGGGCAAACAGGACAAAAGTATACAATAAGTTCAATATTCCGAGCATAGGGAGTTATAGGTAAGAGTGAATAGGTATTTATCTAAACCCACCCACCTCGTCGTCGCAGACTCCGCTTACTTGCAGCCATATCCACATAGGATATGTCCTCTCGCTCACTCCGTCGCTCCTCCTCTCCGCAAAAATCGTCGCTTGCGCTTTGGATTTTTTGCGGTTTTGCCTACGGCAAAGCCGAGAGGCGGTGTCCATCCGCGGCGGGGAAAAAGCAAACAGCAACATTACTGTCATTGCGGGGAAGGAAGCAAACTGGCGTGGCAATCCGTTTCTCTTGCAGTAACAATACTTACTTGGTTTGCATTTCATATCCCAGCCCTCCGCCCTTTTAAGGTATGTTTTCCTGACGGAAAACAGGGCGCACCAATGAAGCAACGGTGTAATTGCCGGCTTCTTTTTATTAGCCGCGGATGGATACCGTCCCCCGTCTTCGCCGTAAGACCATGCCGCGAAAAACCAAAGCGCAGCGACGATTTTTGCGGAGAGGAGGAGCGATGGAGCGGGCGAGAGGGCATATCCTGTGGATATGGCTGCGAGCAAGCGGAGTCCGCGACGACGAGGGCGGGGTAGTAAAATAAACATCCAAGCAAGTAATCCGTCCGCAGGAGTACGGATTGCCACGCCAGT
>JAZNUG010000024.1:0-3113 GCA_045592165.1 Clostridia bacterium
TAGCCGTGGGTTCCGCAGTAGGCGCAGGAGTGGCTGTGGGCTCTACGGTAGGCACAGGAGTGGCTGTCGGTTCTGCGGTGGGTACAGGAGTAGCCGTGGGCTCCGCAGTGGGCGCAGGAGTGGCTGTCGGTTCCGCGGTGGGTGCAGGGGTAATAGTAGGCTCAGGAGTAGTTTCGGGTGTAGCTGTCTGCACTTTGAATTTTACGGTATCCGGGCTGGGGATGCCGTCTTCATGTACGTTTATTACGTAATGGTTGCCCTCCAGCAATTCGTATCCTTGGGGCAGATTTTCAATTATAACCGGGCTCTGATTATCCAGCATATAGCTGCCGGGGCCTTCGGGCAGAAACTCTGCGGAGGCGATAACAGTGTTGCTGTTGTCCTTGTCCACATAGAGTATTTCCACGTGGTTTTGCAGGGGCTTTTTTGCCGTGGCCAATGCGGGCAAAACCAGCATCAGGCACATTATGGCGATAAGGGGTAGGGTGAGCTTTTTCATTTTTCCTCCTTGGGTGATGATATGCTGTATTTACGATATACAGTGTAATTATCACAGCTTTGCATCGCCATAGTGGAAGGATGGGTATGCTGTATAAATGTGGGATTGATTTGCCGTGACGGCTGTGGTAAAGTTGACAGGAAAAAGGCCTTAACGCGAGGAACAAATGAAGGAAAAAACCAGAAGAATGATAGCAAATCTCCTGCTGCTCATAGCGGGAGCGATATGGGGCGGCGGCTTTGTTGTAATGAAAAACGCCCTCGACAATATATCCACTAATTACCTGCTGGCAATACGTTTTGCCGTAGGTGCGGCAGGCCTCAGCTATACCCTTTTCAGCAGAAAAAATCCCCTGACAAAATATGCCCTGCTGGGCGGCGCGGTGACGGGCGGCCTGCTCTACGGTGCCTTCGCTGTACAGACCTACGGACTTCTGTACACCACCGCCGGCAAGAATGCCCTCATAACCGCACTGTACGTGGTGTTGGTGCCCTTTATACTGTGGATACAGCGCAAGGAGCGACCGGATACCCGCGTAATGGTTGCGGCGGTGATGATGCTTACCGGCATTGCCATGCTGTCACTGAATGGCAGAGAGGGCATGAACATAGGTGACTTTCTTACCTTGCTCTGCGGCATAGGCTATGCCCTGCATATAGTGTATGTTGATAGATTTGAGCAGAAGATAGACGTTATGCAGCTTACCTGTCTGCAGTTTGCCTTTGCATCTGCATACGCATGGATTGCTGCGCTGCTGTTTGAGCAGCCTCCCGCAGTATTTGGCCGGGATACCATCGGCGCATTGGCATACTGCGGCATCGCAGGTACCCTTATCGCCCTCACCTTGCAGAATGTTGGCATCAAGTATGCAAGCCCTGAGTACGCATCCCTGTTCATGAGTACAGAAGCCGCATTTGGCTGCATTTTCGGGGTAATATTCCTCCATGAGGCCATGACCGGCCGAATGACAGTGGGCTGCATATTGATACTGTGTGCACTGGTGCTGTCTCAGGTGGACTGGAAGGCCATAATGGCCAAGAGAAAGGAAAGTATTCATGAAGCGTGAATTTGACGGCTTTAAGCCGGAAGCTTATATGTTCCTTACCGAGCTTGCCTTCAACAACAACCGTATGTGGATGGAGGAAAATCGGCAGAGATACCGTGAATTTGTTCAGCAGCCCATGCAGCAGCTGGCAGAGATACTGCTTCCCACGGCCCTTGAGATTGATCCTGAGTTCAATCCCCGCATGAGCAGCATAGTTTCCCGCATAAACAGGGATACACGTTATTCCAAAAACAAACTGCCATATCGCGATCATATGTGGATAGCCTTCCGCAGGGCGGGGCAGAGCCTTGGTGAAAGCCTTTGCCTGTACTTTGAGATATCCCCCATGGGATACAGCTACGGCACGGGTATGTACACCACCAATCTGCCTATGATGAAGGCCCTCAGAGCCCGTGCGGCGGCTGATCCTGAAGGATTCAGACAAATAGTCTGCGATCCCGTATTAAACCGCTACAAGGCCGAAGGAGAGCCCTACAAGCGGGATGTGGTGCCCGGCGCTCCGGAGGACCTTAAGCCATTCCTCAACCGCCGCAGTCTCAGCTTTATTTACGACAATGCTTCTCTTGCTCCCACCATGACAGGGGATATAGCGGAGGAGATAAGGCAGGCGATGCTGGAGCTTGCCCCTGCTTACAGATATATAGTGGGGATGTAAACAGGGGGGGCTGTTGTCCGGATGCGTACAGCGGCGAAGTATGCAAAAATATATAATGATTTATCATAAAAATACCATAATAAAGGGTTGACAACAGCAACGCAATGCAGTATTATAATTAAGCGCGCTGAACGACAGCCCTTGTGCGGGAGTAGCTCATTTGGTAGAGCGCCGCCTTGCCAAGGCGGAGGTGGCGGGTTCGAGCCCCGTCTCCCGCTCCAATATATATGCACCCTTAGCTCAGTTGGTAGAGCACCTGACTCTTAATCAGGGTGTCCAGGGTTCGAGCCCCTGAGGGTGTACCAAATAAAACAAACCACCATCTGGTGGTTTGTTTTGTTTTATAAAAACACTCAGGGGCTCGAAGGGAACGGCCGGAGCGAAGCGTAGGTAAAAAACCATCCAGTGAAGGGTTTTTTAGTCCCCGGGGCTGGCGGCGGCACTGCCCCAGTGACGCCGAGAGCCCCTGAGGGTGTACCAAACAAAACACCATCCGAAAGGATGGTGTTTTGCTATGTTTAAACATGGTATTATCATGGATAAATCGATAAAAGTAGCAATAACAATAAAGAAAAAGGACTGCCTTGCGGCAGCCCTTTTTGTTTTGTCGGATAATTAGCCCAGCATTTCGGTGAGCACTTCGCCAAGGCGCTTGGTGCCTTCCACGATCTTGTCTTCAGGCATGTTGGAGTAGTTGAGACGGAAGTGGTTTGCATTGCCGCCGTTGGGATAGAAGGGTTCACCTGCTACGAAAGCAACCTTCTTCTCGATAGCCTTCTGGAATACATCAGCAGCGTCAACACCCTCGGGGAGAGTTACCCACAGGAACAGACCGCCTTCGGGATGGGTGTAGGATACGCTCTTGGGGAAGGTCTCTTCGATGGTCTTGAGCA
>JAZNUG010000025.1:0-20061 GCA_045592165.1 Clostridia bacterium
CCGCTCTCGGCAAGACGGAAAGCCTTATCAAGAATATCGGGCAGAGCCTCGGGATCGTCTATACGCCATGCGCGCTTTACCACGGGCTTGAGGATATCATACTGTGAGCCGTCGCAGTGCATATTAACTTCCTGATGTGGATGACGGCCATAATAGTAGCTGGGAACATCGCCGGCGATGACTACCATGGGGATGGAGTCAAATGCGGCATTGGCAACGCCGGTAACGGTATTGGTGATACCGGGGCCAAGATGGCACATAACCACGCCTGCCTTGCCGGTAAGACGAGCATAACCGTCCGCAGCGGTGGCAGCGATCTGCTCATGACGAACAGATATGTACTTGATCTTTTCGCTCCTGTTCAGAGCGTCCAGCAAACCGATAACGGTATGTCCGCAAAGGCCGAATACGTATTCGACACCACGGCGCTCCAGATAATCGACTATCTGATCGGAAACCAGTTTTTTCATGTTTATCCCTCCTGCAAGTGGCTAATGGATTTGTATGCAATAAATGAAATCGTTTACTTTTTAGGAAGTTCCTGCTTTGTGGGCAGCTCGCGGATAAGATCCTTGGAGCAGCCTGCGCGGAGTATGTAGCTGTCAGAGCTATGGCCTACAAGCTCATTTACCTTGCGGGCGATCTCTACGCTGGCCCTTACATCTATGCCAGTCTCGACACCCATCTCTTCCATCATATGAACCACGTCCTCGGTGGCAATATTGCCTGCCGCACCGGGCACGAAGGGGCAGCCGCCCAATCCGCCGAAAGAAGAGTCAAACTGGGTTATACCGGCCTGCATGGCAGCAATGATGTTTGCCATTGCAACACCGCGGGTGTTATGGAAATGCAGCCACCAGCTTACCTGAGGGTACTTTTCCTTTACGCCTGCGCAAATATCATATACCTGATTGGGCACTGCCATGCCGGATGCATCAGAGAGGGAAATCTCGGTAACGCCTACGTTGAGATATGCTTCAATTATGCTGTGTACGTCGCTTATGGGAATATTGCGCTCCCAGGGAGAACCGAAGGGCATTGAAATAGATCCGGATACCTCGATACCATGCTGATCCGCAAGCTCCTTGCATGCGGCAAACTTGGCCACGCTCTCTTCGGGAGTCATGTTCAGGTTGGCAATATTGTGGGCACGGCTGGCAGATACGTTGAGTTTTACCTTCTTGCATCCGCATGCGGCGGCCCTCTCCACGCCCTTGAGGTTTGCGATCAGAGCGCGCAGCTCCACGCCCTCCACCTCTGCCAGCTCCTTGTAGAGCTGATCGGTATCGGCAGTCTGAGGTACTGCCTTGGGGCTGACAAAAGAGCCCAGCTCAATCACCTTAAAACCGGATGCTATAACAGCCTTTGCAAGCTCAAGCTTATCAGCAGTTTGAAGTATAGTTTTTTCATTCTGGATTCCGTCACGAAGACCGACTTCACACAATGTAACTTTTGAAGGCAGATTCATCATAAGATATACCTCTTAAAATTTGTTATTTGATTTTATTATAACTTAAATTCGCTCAGATTGATAGTTTGGACTGATATATGCACAGTGCTCGATTATAAATTTTTATTCAATATTTTATATATTTTATTTTATTTTATATCCTGTTACCTGCATAGTCCAATACAGGAATCAAATCAACTTAATAGAAGAGATTTATCGTATCTATCCCGTTTAAATAATGACAATCCCGAAAACCCGCCCGGATTCAGCATTTTTTTATGATGATTTACCATTCGGACCGAGCCTTTTTTAATAAAAAATATTATTTTTGATAGAAATTTCCTATGGGATTTTTCCCATTTTACATTGCTGTTCGAAGCCGCCGAAACCGACGGCTTCGAACGCAGGGAGAGATTCTTAATATATGGAATATTAAGCTTTAGTTTTCATATGGATCGTAGGGCTTTATCTTGCGAACAACATCCAGTATAGTGCCGTCCCGTGCCTCAAGAACAGCCACTACCTTATCTTCCCACTGGAGATCATCAGGAGTGCCTACAAGGCTGTATGCCTTATCCTTGAGGGACTCTATGGTTACATGGGGTATTCCTGCCTCATCCAGGCACTGTATCAGATCGGGTCGCAAGGGATTTACTGCGATGCCATAATCCGTTACCAGTACATCCACGCAGTCGCCGGGGGTAGTTACAGTAACAACATTCTCACATACCGTGGCCATTCTGCCGCGAACAAGAGGGGTAACTATTATGCAGCACTTGCTGCCTGCAGCGGTATCGGGATGTCCGCCGGGAGCGCCGCGCAGCACACCGTCTGAACCGGTAAGTACGTTTACATTGAACCCGGTGTCGATTTCCAGCGCCGCAAGTACTACGAAATCCAGCTTGTTTACGAATGCACCCTTGTTTGCGGGATTTGCGTACTGGGATGCGCTCATCTCAAAATGGTTCGGCGTCTGATTGATGCTGTTTACAGCGTCCAGGTCAAAGTCCTGAACGTCTATTACCTTGCCTACCTTGCCCTTCTTGAGCAGCTCTACCATGGGGCCGCATATGCCGCCGATGGACCAGCCCATCTTTATACCGCGCTCATCCATATACTGCTCAAGGAACAGGTTTGCGGCCAGGGAGGGACCGCCTACACCTGTCTGGAAGGAGAAGCCATCCTTAAAGTAAGGAGTGGATGCTATTACCTTTGCTACGTTTTCCGCCATCATCAGATCGCGGGGATTCTGGGAGATACGGGCTGCTGCGGAAGCAATCTTCTTGGGATTGCCGATAGAATCCACCACAACTACCGCATCCACGTCTATTGCCTCGATTGATGCAGGCATGTTGGGGAAGTCCACCAAACAGTCGGTAACCACCACAACATAATCGGCATACTTCGCATCGGTCATGGCATAGCCGAGGCTGCCGCAGTTGCTCTTGCCGCCTATACCTCTGCAGTTGCCCACGCAATCGCTGGTGGGAGCAGCTACGAATGCTATATCGATATGCACCTCGCCCCCCTCTATTGCGCGGGGTCGGCCGCCATGGCTGCGTACAATGGCAGGTGTCTTCAGCTTGCCTGCGGATACCACTTCGCCTATCTTGCCGCGGATACCTGAGGTCTGTATGCCTATTACCTTGCCCTCTTCTATGTATCCTGCAACGGGGTCATGGGCCTCGCCGAGGCTGGTGGCTGCGATGGTGATGTCCTTAAGGCCCATCTCCTCTATTGCCGCTGCCATAACCTGATTGACAACAAAGTCACCGTTGCGCAAGTGATGATGGAAGCTGAATGTCATGCCGTCCCTGGCGCCGCACAGCTTAAGGGCGTCCACGATAGATTCTACGATCTTGCTCTCCTGCGGCTTTTCATAACGGCGTGTTTTGGGGGCGACTTTCTGGAGGTACTTGCCATCCATATAGTTTTTGCCCTGATATACCTCTCGACCGTTTACCAGCAGTTCATCGGGTATTTCTCTTCCTACTGCATTTTTCATTATACCAGGTCCCCCTTATACATTCCGCATGCCTTTGCAAGGCGCAGGGTGCGCTCTGCTCCGGGCAGGAAAGCTATGTCTATCATCTTGCCGTCTACTGTGAACACACCAAGACCCTTGGCCGCGTTCTCGCGAACAGCGCTTACGATCTTCTCCGCCTGCATTATCTCCTTCTGGGTGGGAGCGAATATCTCGTGCACAAGGCGGATCTGCTTGGGGTTAATAAGGCTCTTGCCATCAAAGCCCATGGCCTTGTTCTGGCGAACCTCGGCTTCAAAGCCTGCCATATCGTCCAGGTTGGTAAACACGGTGTCAAAGCACTGTATGCCTGCAGCACGAGCCGCAAGTATCATCTGCCCGCGTGCCACCATCATATCCACACCGTCGGGCTGAGGAGTGGTCTGGAGGCACTTGCGCAGGTCGCCGCCGGATATGGCAACGCCGAACATACGCTCGGAAGCTGCGCAGATCTCATACGCATTAAGTATGCCGCGGGGACTTTCAAGGGCTGCCATGATGAGAGTATGGCCTTTTTCCACGCCAAACTCCTCTTCAGCCTTTTCTATTGCCGCCTCCACATCCTTAACGTCCTGAGCGCTTTCGCACTTTGCGATACGGATGCCGTCAGCGCCGCCCGCTACGCAAACGCGCACATCTTCCTGCCAATGGGGAGTGTCAAGACCGTTTATGCGGACGATTACTTCAGTATCGCCGTAATCAATGGTCTTAAGGGCATGATACAGAGAAAAACGAGCTGCATCCTTTTGATTCTCTGCAACTGCATCTTCCAGATCCAGCATTATGGAATCAACGCCGTAAATGTAGGCATCCTTTATAAGGCCGGGCTTCTGGGCGTTCATAAACATCATGGTTCGGCGCAGCCGGAACCTTTCGGGCTTGGGACGAGGTATCATCTGATCACACCTCCCCAGGGAATATTTTCCGCGGACTGACCGCAGCTGCGGAATACCGCGCACTCTACTCTGGCCTTCAGGGTGCATTCCAGTGCACCCTTATCCACTACGGTTACTCGTGCGGAGGACACTTCAAGCCTTTCAAGTGTCTCAAGAACGGTGGCCTTGATCTGTCTTCCGTACTGATTCATCACGCTGCTGGTGAGGGTCAGCTCGATGCCGTTATCGCCAGGCTCCACAGTCACCTGAGCGTCGCTGGACTCCAGCGTGCCCGCCATGGCCACGTTTTTTATTTCCATTTTTATGCCTCCAGCTTCTTTTCAAGGCGCTCCCTAATGGCGCGGATAAAGTCGATGGTGTTTACGGCGGTGGCTTCCATGCCCTCTACCAGGTTTACAAGGTCCTTGGTCATGATGCCGTCGTTGAGGGTCTCAATGCAGGCTTCCTCCAGTTTGTTGCCGAAAGCGACCAGATCTTCCAGACCGTCCAGCTCGCCCCTCTTCTTGAGAGCGCCGCTCCATGCATAGATGGTAGCCATGGGGTTGGTGGAAGTCTCTTCACCCTGGAGGTACTTGTAGTAGTGACGGGTTACGGTGCCGTGGGCAGCCTCGTACTCAAACTTGCCGTCGGGGCTGCACAGTACAGAGGTCATCATGGCAAGGGAACCGAAAGCGGTGGATACCATATCGCTCATAACGTCGCCATCGTAGTTCTTGCAGGCCCAGATATAGCCGCCTTCGCTGCGGATAACGCGGGCTACAGCGTCATCGATGAGGGTGTAGAAGTAGGTGATGCCCAGCTCGTCAAACTTGGCCTTGTACTCGTTTTCAAAGATCTCCTGGAAGATCAGCTTGAAGTTCTGATCATACTTCTTGGAGATGGTATCCTTGGTGGAGAACCAGAGATCCTGCTTGGTGTCGATTGCATACTTGAAGCAGGAGTGCGCAAAGGAACGAATGGAGGTATCCTTGTTGTGCATAGCCTGCAGAACGCCGGGACACTCGAAATCGTATACGGTCTCGGTTACGGTTTCTCCGTCTTCGCCGGTGTATACCAGTTCAGCCTTACCCTTGCCGGGTACGCGGATCTCAACTCCCTTGTAAACATCGCCATAAGCGTGACGGGCAATGGTGATGGGCTTCTTCCAGTTCTTTACAACGGGCTTGATGCTGTCAATGGTGATGGGGGCGCGGAAAACGGTGCCATCCAGAATGGAACGGATAGTGCCGTTGGGGCTCTTCCACATTTCAGTAAGGTTGTACTCTTCAACGCGCTGCTTGTTGGGAGTAATAGTGGCGCACTTTACGCCTACGCCGTACTTCTTGTTGGCATAAGCAGCATCCTTGGTTATCTGGTCGCGGGTCTCATCGCGCTTCTTGAGGCCCAGATCGTAATACTCAGTCTTAAGGTCAACAAAGGGAAGCAGAAGTTCGTCCTTGATCATCTGCCATATGATTCGGGTCATTTCGTCGCCGTCCATCTCGACCAGCGGGGTAGTCATCCTAATCTTTTCCATTTTGTTTTCTCCTTTATAAATTATGTTTGATTATTTGTTTACTTACAGCCGGAGGTATAGTCCTCCGGCTGTATCGATTGATATTACTTGTTCTGTGCTGCGTAGTAGTTCATCAGGCAGCCTTCCAGAATGATGGTCTTTTCATCCTCGGTCAGGCCCTTTACGTAGAGGGTAACATCCTCAACGCCGCCGCACTTCTTTACTACCTTGGCGGGGATCTCTTCCTTGCCGGCAACTATGGCTTCACGGATACCGGGAACGAATACGAAATCGCCGTCCTCATAGGGGAACTCCGCACCCTCTGCCAGAGTGAAGGGCAGGATACCCCAGTTGATGCAGTTGCTGCGATAGCGCTTGGTTGCATATTCGTAGCAGATATTTGCGAAACCGCCCAGTACCTTCTGGCAGGAAGCGGCCTGTTCACGTGCAGAGCCGTCACCGGGCTTGTTTGCGAATACGCAGGAACCAAACTGGGTATTCTCCATCAGTTCATCGGCATTGCCAACGGCAGAGAGTACCTTCACCAGCTTCTCAGGCTTTTCGCCTGCACGGCGGGCGGCCTCATCGGCTGCTACGGCCTTGGAGCGGCCAACATACTCGGGAACTCTGCGGGACAGAGCGAACTCGCTCAGGCGCAGAGGATTGGAACGGTAAGAGGAAGTCTCGCCGGAGGGGATCAGCTCGTCGGTGGTGGTAACGGGGTCACGGATGACGGCTGCCAGCTCTACCAGGAGGTTATCGGCAAGAGGATACATCTTGGGCCAGTCGGTGATGTTGGGTCCAAGGATCAGCTCGGCATCGGGATCAGCCTTGCCGAAGCCATAGTAGCAGCGGCGATCGTATACGCTGCGGTCAAACTCATACTCGATATGCTGAGTCTCGTACTCGATATCGGTTGCGGCGGTAATATAACCGCCGTTCTTAGCGGTGGCAGCGATAGAGCGGGCATCCATAAGGGCAACGACGCTCAGCTGGCCTTCACCGGGCTTGGAACCTTCGCGGTTGGGGAAGTTACGGGTAGTGTGACGGAGGGACAGGCCGTTATTTGCAGGTACATCGCCTGCACCGAAGCAGGGGCCGCAGAAGGAGGGCTTGATCACAACGCCGGACTCAAGCAGAGTCTCGGTCTTGCCGCTGCGGGTAAGGGCAAGGCTGGTGGGGATGCTGGTGGGATATACGGAGAAGGAGAAGTAACCGTTGCCTGTGCTTCCGCCCTTCATTATGTCAGCAGCTTCCACGATGCTGTCAAACAGGCCGCCGGAGCAGCCGGCGATTATTCCCTGATCTGCAAGTACGCCCTTGTCGGTTACCTTGCTGCGCAGATCCAGCTTGGCCTTCTTGAACTTGCTGGCAGCCTCTGCCTCTACGCCGGCAAGAATCTCATCGGCGTTTTCAAGGAATTCGTGGATGGTATATGCATTGGAGGGATGGAAAGGCAGAGCTATCATGGATTCCATCTTATCAAGTTCAATGGTGATGATGGCATCGTAATATGCGCCTTCCTGGGGCTCCAGCTTCTTGTAAGCTTCGGGACGGCCGTGTACCTTATAGTACTTTTCGATCTCCTCATCAGTAGCCCAGATGGAAGACAGGCAGGTGGTCTCGGTGGTCATTACATCGATACCGCTGCGGAAGTCATAGGGCAGACTTGCAAGGCCGGGGCCTGCAAATTCCAGAACCTTGTTCTTTACGTATCCTTCGCCAAAGGTCTCCTTTACCAGTGCAAGGGCTACGTCGTGGGGACCGATACCCTTTCTGGGTGTGCCGGTAACATAGCAAAGAACTACTTCGGGAGCCTTTACATCATAGGTATTCTTAAGCAGCTGCTTTACCAGCTCGGGGCCGCCTTCACCAACGCCCATGGTGCCCAGCGCACCGTAACGGGTATGGCTGTCAGAGCCCAGTATCATATGGCCGCAGCGAGCCAGTTCTTCGCGGGCGTAGGAATGGATAACACTCTGATTGGCGGGTACATATATTCCGCCGTACTTCTTGGCTGCGGAAAGACCGAATACATGGTCATCCTCATTAATGGTGCCGCCAACTGCGCAAAGGCTATTGTGGCAATTGGTCATGGCATAGGGAATAGGAAACTCAGTGAGCCCGCTGGCGCGAGCAGTCTGAATAATTCCCACATAGGTTATATCGTGGGAAACCAACGCATCAAAGCGGATGCGCATTACATCTCCACCCTCGGCCACATTGTGGGCATTCATGATCTGATAGGCAATCGTTCCCTTGCGCGCGCTGCTGCGATCGCAATTCGGATCAGCCATAACAGGTGCTCCGTTTACCCACTGCATACCCTGCTGAACATACTTGATCATTTGATGCTGTTCCTCCTAATGTTTTTTGTAGATTGATGATAGGTCGTGTTGATTGTTTTAGCTTTGTTTGTGTCTCTTTGTAGAAAAAATCATACTTTTATCAATGGATATCTGCTTTGTATTAATATTATAGAATTCACGTTAATTTTCTGTCCAATATAGTTTTTTAAAAACATCATAGGCTATTTCTATGTTTTTATCCCATTCTCCACCCCTTATCATTCTTGATATGAGAGCCGATTTTCTGTTATACTGTGGGCAAAAGTTGAGTTTTCGGTTTGCGAAAAGCAGAGCTGCTAAGTTTCCCGATTCACATCAAATTCCATAGAAAGAGACAATTGTATACGATTACTCAAGTATACTTTTGGCAAGTTTTTGGAGGCTTAAATGAATATTTCCTGTTATACTGCTCCTCTTACGTCATATATGTCCACCATCTATAAAAGCTTTCTTGAATCCCGCGGTCTCAGGGACGAGGGCGATGCAGATGCCATTGCGCTGATGACCAACGATGACGGGGAAATAGTTGCCTGCGGCGCACGTTCAGGCCGTGTGATAAAGCAGCTTGCAGTCAGCCCCGCCGCAGAGGGCGAAGGCGCCTGTGCAAGTCTTCTTTCTGAGCTGATAGCCAATGCTTATCAGGCCGGACATATTCATCTATTCCTATGTACCAAGCCGGAAAACAAGGCAATGTTTCAAAGTGTGGGATTTTTCCCTATTGCTGAAACCCCGGATGCACTGCTCATGGAAAACCGCCGCGGCGGTATAGACAAATTCCTTTCCTCACTGCCCCATCCCGAGGGCAAAACAGGCGCAGTGGTATGCAACTGCAATCCCTTTACTTTAGGCCATCGCCATCTTATACAAACCGCCGCCAAGGAATGCGACGCGCTGCACGTGTTTGTTCTTTCTGAGGAACTTTCTGCATTCCCGGCGCAAGAGCGCCTTGAACTGGTAAAACTCGGCACTGCTGATATACCCAATTGTTTTGTCCACCAAAGCGAGGATTACCTGGTATCCCGTGCCACCTTCCCCGCCTATTTTATAAAGGATAGCGGCCGCGTGGATTCCGTTCGTGCAGATCTGGATATAGCTATTTTTGCCGAGCGTATCGCTCCTGCTCTGGGCGTATCTGTTCGCTTTGTGGGCGAAGAACCTTTCTGCCCGGTTACCCGAGCCTACAATGAACGAATGAAAGAACTGCTTCCCAAACACGGCATAGAACTGCGCGAAATTCCCCGCCTCAACCAAATCAGCGCAAGCCGCGTCCGCGCGCTGATGCAGCAAAAAGATTATGACGCAATAAAACAACTTGTACCGGAGACCACATATGCAGCTATACTCCGTCACTCTTGATGACATGCTATACTCGCGCGAGCGCAGGGCTGATATACAGCAGACCATGCTCAGCTGCACAGGCTGTCATTGTCTTATCTGCCTCACCATGAATATACCGGGAGATGTCAAACGCACCCCCCTTATTCGCATGCTGTTTGACGAAGGGCTTCGACGCTTTGATGAGCTGAAATTTCCTTTAAAAAAACGAATCATACTGGATTCCTTTACAGGTCCGGAAGCATTTATGGCCGCAGATGCCGATCCAAATGAAGTAAAAGCAGCGGCGCAGCTCCTTGAGGACTCATTTCCCGCCGCACGCCTGTTTGACTTTGATGTTCTGCTCCCCAATGGAAACAAGCTTTCCCGCCCCTCAGTCCGCAAATGCCTGTTATGTGATACCCCTGCTGCGGAATGCGCCCGCAGCCGCAATCACGGACTTCCTGCGCTGAAAGCCGCAACAGACGAGCTGCTTTGTGCCTTTGCCGCAGACATTATGGCAGACGCGGCCGTGGCTTCACTCCTTGATGAGCTTTATACCACCCCCAAGCCCGGCCTTGTAGATCTATCCAGCAATGGGTCACATTCCGACATGGATATCCCTCTCTTTGAAAAAAGTGCAGCCTCTCTGCGCCCTTATTTTATACAGGCTGTAAGGCTCGGTATGGCTGAGTGCTCTATGGATGAGCTGCGCCTGTGCGGCCTATCCGCGGAAAAAAATATGTTTGCCATCACAAAAGGCGTAAACACCCACAAGGGCATGGTATATTCCATGGGACTATTGCTTGCAGGCATGGGCAGAGCCCTTATCTCCGGCGGCAATGCCGTATCATACGCATCCGCTCTTGCCCGGGAAGATGCGGAAGCAATGCTCACCAGGGCCATCCTCTCTCCCATCACCAACGGGAACAAAGTATATGCTGCCCACGGCGCAAAGGGCGCTCAAGGCGAAGCAGCCGCCGGTTTTCCCCATGGACATCTTGCCGCAGAAAGGCTCAAGTATTACATGGGAACGGACGCCCCCAATCCCGGCGCCTTAACTCTGTGTGACCTTATGGCAACAGTTGAGGACACCAATCTGCTGCATCGCGGCGGCGCCGAAGGACTTGCCTTTGCAAGAGAAAGCGCCAAACGCATTTCCTCCCTCCCCATAGAACTTCGGGAAGCGGCCCTTGCAGAATTAGACGCAGAAATGATCCGGCGCAACCTTTCCCCCGGCGGCTGTGCCGATATGCTGGCTCTTGGTTTTTTGCTGCTCCGATGGGGAAATTTAAGCAATTCCCTTTGCCTGACATAATAATTTGACGGTTGCTTGCAGTTTCTGCTATACTGAATTTACAGCGGTTGGATCAAAACCACATGCATACGGATCTCACTGAAAGGAGGCTGTGCCATGACGCTTCAACAGCTCAGATACTTTTGCGTAATGACAGAGGTGCTGCACTATACCAAAGCAGCAAACCTCCTCTATATATCTCAGCCCAGCCTTAGCTATTCTCTGGGCGAGCTGGAAAAGGAGCTGGGTGTGCCCCTCTTCGAAAAGATAGGCAAACAGACCCGCCTTACCAAATTCGGCACTGCTTTCGTGCCCTATGCAAAACGAGCGCTGGAAGAACTTTCACTGGGACAGGAACGCTTACTGGAAATGGCGAACCCCACAGGCGGCTCCATAAACCTGGGATACATCTACAGCGTAGGCTTCAAGGTAATGCCGCAGTTCGTAGATAAATTTTACATTCACCAGGGCAACAGGCAGATAAACTTCCGCTTCCAGCAAAGCATGACAGAAATACTGCTGGAAAACCTTCTGGAAGGCAATCTGGACGTGGTTATCTCAGCCCAACCGGATATCGACAAGATAGACTATATCCCCATATACCGTCAGGAGATGTTCCTTGCCGTGCCTGCCAACCACAGTCTGGCAGAACGTGATGCCGTAAAAATCACCGATCTTGCCAACGAGAAGCTCATCTCCATCAACCACAATACCTCCCTGTACAAACAGCTGAACGAATGCTTTAAAAAAGCAGATATGCGTCCTCAGATCGTGTTTGAAGTGGATGAATGCAGCTCCATCGCCGCGTTTGTAGAAACCGGCGCAGGTATAGCCATAATGCCGCATCTTCCGGTATTGGACAGCTATAACGTAAAGCTTATCCCCTTTGCGGATCCCCCTATGCTGCGTGACATATGCGTATTAAAGCATAAGGATCGATATATGTCCCCTCCCATGCAGTGTTTTTGGGACTTTGCCAAGTCAGTATCCAAATCATTTTAACAGCATCAATCAAAAAATCAGCACGGACAATGTCCGTGCTGATTTTAAATTTAAGTTGCGTTATGCTATTCTTTCTCTTTTTTCTCCAATTTGGTTTTATGCTCACTCCAAAGGCAATTGATTATTACATTTACAGCAATCAATGCAGCACCTATAAAAAATCTGGGCTGAAGCTGTTCATTCATAAAAATTCTGCCCAATATTACCGAAAACACAGGCTGTAACGGATAAAACATGGAACACACCCCCGCCTCAAGAGCGGCGAGGCTCTTACTCCACAGGTACTGGGCAAATCCCGTCGCAAATATTCCCATGTATACCACCGCCAAAACAGCTCCCGGTTCCAGTTGGATACCGTTTCGGGCAATATCTATCACTGTTACAGGCAGATGAATAAACAGGCTCATACCTATGGTGTATGTGGTGACCACTATCGGCGGATACTTTGCAGACATTTTCTTTATGTAAGTGGTGCTGATGCTCCAAGTGACAAGGCCACCGATCATCAACGCTATACCCAGAACCTGCGTTTCGCTCTCTGCTCCGCTCACCACTATTACAGTTCCCGCAATAGCCAGCGCAATACAAAGTACACGCACCAGATCGATCTTTTCCTTAAGCACCCATGCTGCCACAAGCGTAATACCTACCGGCATCATGGAGTTTATAAGAGAAGATACAGAGGCACCGGACAGCTTTATACCTATGGTGTTTATGGTTATGGTAAGGTAATACCCCAATATGGCGATAAGGACAAAATACTTAATATCCTCTTTGGCTATTTTTATGCCCAGCTTGCCCCGAGCCATTATGCACAGGGGGATCATCGCCACTGCATACCTGCCAAAGGCAACCACAGACGCAGAAAACACACTGGTGGCATAGCTGCTTACAACATATATGCTGCCCCAGAGCAGAAATGTCAAAAGCAGCGTAAGATACGCATTGATGCTTTTATTACTCATAATCACATCCTCCGATTACTCGCCATTATATCAACCCTAAAACCTGCAGCAAAGATATTCCCAAAATAAGCGTCACCGAAGACAGCAATGTGGTCAGCAGAGTTACTTTATTAGCCAGATTTTCATCAGCACCCATGGAGGCGCAAATAAGTCCGTTGTTGGCAGCCGTAGGCACCGCAAAGGCTATATAAACGGCAAACAGCATTATCCCTCTTACTCCCATTATCGCTGCGCCGGCGGCGGCTATCAAAGGCAGCGCCAGCAGCCTGCATGCCGCAGCAGCAAACACAGTACGGTTATCTGCACCGGTACCCTTAAGTTCCAGGCTGAATCCAATGCACATCATACCGACTGTGGACGCAGCAGACGACATGGATGACAAGGGACTGTACAGTATATCCGGGATCTTTACATTCAGCGCACCGCAAATAAGTCCCGCTGCCAATCCAATTATAAGGGGATTCTTTGCTATGGCCCTGACAGTACCCATAAGCGTAGGCTTCCTGCCATCGGCTGAGAATGAGGACAGTATCAGTACTCCCAGCACATTCGCAAGAGGCATCGCAGCAACGCACATCAATTCTGCGGGAAGGGACATTCCGCCATATATGGCCTTAGCTACCGGCACTCCAAGAAATATTACATTTGGCCGTATAACGCTATGCACAAAAGCTGCACGTTGAGGTTGTCCCAACGGCGCTCTGCGGGCAATCCTTATCATGATCCACGTCATAATACTATACATCGCCCACATATACACATAGGGAATTGGGTCTGTAATAGCGCTTAGATCCATCTCTATCGCGCTTTTGAACAGCTGACATGGCAGCAGCAGATGAAATACCACCTTATTGACTATATCCGTTTGCTGATGCGAGGGCTTAAGCAGTATTCTGAGCCCCATGCCTGCCAGCACTATTATAAACAAGGGTAGGATCGCCGCTATTGTAAAGGATATATCCATTGGCTGCCGTTCTCCGTTAGTTGGTTATTTTGTGAAAGCGC
Source organism: Clostridia bacterium (assembly GCA_045592165.1). GTDB lineage: Bacteria > Bacillota > Clostridia > Christensenellales > CAG-138 > SFEL01. The sequence goes on from JAZNUG010000025.1 coordinate 13,796, forward strand.
CCCCGTTAAATCCGGGGGCGCATTTCTTATTGATTGGTTAAATTGTATGACACATTATGCTTCCAAAGAGGCATCGTAGAACTCGCCAAACAGTTCTTCGTCGCTGGGACGATCTTCAGGAATGGCACGGGATACCCAGGTAACGTTCATGTAGTGCTTCAGGTTGACGTTTTCGCTGGTAGCATTGCCGCCCCAGGTGCCGCAGCCGATGCTGGAGGTCATGGGCATACCGTTGGTGAAAGCGCCGGCGTTTGCCTTGGACTGAGGCTGACGTACCATGATGCGGCCTACGCGGGCAACCATGGAAAGGCGATGGATATGGTCATCGTCAAAGGAGAAGATACCTACGCTGTGGCCCTTGCCGCCTACCTCATGGATAGCCATGATTGTATCGATGGCGTTCTGGAACTCGCCGGAGTACTTATGTACAGCAAGCAGGGTGCTCAGCTTTTCACGGCACCATACATCCTCATAGGAAGTGGTGTAGCTGCCGGTGCCGGTGGCTACCAGGAACTTCCTGTCAGCAGGGATCTCAAAGCCGGCCAGCTGGGCCATCTTCTGGGGAGACTGAGCAACGGAATCGGAAAGACGATGGCACTCTTCGTCCCACATGATCTTCTTAACGGCTTCCTGCTCCTCAGCATTCAGCAGATATCCGCCAACATCCTGCAGTGCCTTTACGGCATCGTCATAAATGCTCTCGGCAATGATGATATTACCGTCTGCGGAGCAGCCGGAACCAAAGTCAGAGGTCTTGGACAGCATGGTATTATGAGCTGCAGTATGGAGATCCTGAGCTGCGGTCTCGTCCCAGATCATGGTGGCATTACCGGCGCCTACGCCATAAGCGGGGGTACCGGAGTAGTATGCACGGCGTACAACGCCCTGTCCGCCGGTGGCAACGACCATGTCGCAGCGGGTCTGGAGAGCTTCTGCATATACCCTGTTGATCTTCGCCTTATCCTGGCCAAGGATCTGAATCAGGTCCTCGGGAGCGCCGACCTTGCGCAGAGCTTCACGCATCAAAGCGATGGTCTTGCCGCCGGTCTTTACTGCACGGGGATGGGGGGAGAAGATTATAGCATTACGTGCCTTCAATGCATAAATGGCATTGCCGGCAGGGGTAAGGTCGGGGTTGGTGGCGGGAATTATGCAGGCGATAATACCTACGGGCTTGGCATACTTTACGATGCCCTTCTCGGGAATCTCTTCGATAATGCCAACGCTCTTCTGACGGAGGGCGTCACGCAGAACACCGCGGATCTTGAACTTCTTGTTCTCACGGCTGACGGGATCACCAAGACCGCTCTCCTCAATGCTCATCTGAACAAGAGTCTTGAAGGTCTTGGTATTCGCTACGCTCCATGCAACGGCCTGGATAGTGCGGTCAATGTCTTCCTGACTCCATTTTTCGAATTCCTTCTGGGCAGCATCAGCCCTGGCGAACATGGATTCCAGTTCGTCAATCTGGTCCTGATTAAGCTTCTCATAGAGTGATGTCATGTCATTCATTCTGCTCATAAACTGTCTAACCTCCTGATATAAATAAAAATGAGTGCGATTTTATATGTGACTGCGGATTTGTATAACTTATTTTGGCCCATATCCGCCTGCAAGTCTAATACTTTTTTTGAATTACAACTATCAACTGATTCTATGGTAGCTGCACTGTAATATGGCTGCGCACCTATATTTACAGTTCTATCACGCTGCCCACATTCAGTTCCTCCGCACGTTCGTAAATGCGCTGAGCAGTTACGATATCCAGCACAGCAGTGCCGACGGATTCAAACAGGGTAAGTTCATCATCGCTTTCGCGGCCTGCAACTTCGCCGTTGATGGCCTGACCCAGCTCTCCGGTGATATCGGACTCCTTGAAGGTACCCTTTTCCATGGGCTGGATAAGGTCGCCGGATTCGCTGATAACGCCTTCGTTGGTATCGGTGTAGATCTTGTTTGCAGTGGTAACGATGTATTCGTCAATCTCTGCCATATCGGGGGTATAGGAACCCATGGCGTTGATGTGCACGCCCTTCTTAACCAGCCTGCCGTCAAATACGGCGTTGTTTGCGGTGGTTACGGCGGTGATAATATCGGCATCCTTTACAGCTTCTTCAGAGCTGTGTACGGCGGTTATCTCAACGGAGAACTTCTCGCCGAACTTTGCTGCCATGGCTTTTGCAAAGGCATCGGCATTTTCAAAATTGCGGCTGTATACCAGCACCTTTTCCAGCCCGGGACGAACGGTAAGCACAGCCTCAAGCTGGCCCTCTGCCTGTCCGCCTGTGCCGATGAGCGCAAACACCTTGCAATCCCTGCGGGCAAGAAGCTGAGTGGCTGCGCCGGCAACTGCGCCTGTGCGTGCGCGGGTAAGGTAAGTGCCGTCCATAAGGGCGCATACCTGACCGGTGGCGCTGTTGAGCAGCACCATGGTGGCGGGAACTACCGGCAGTCCCTTTGCGGCGTTGCCGGAATATACAGATACTATTTTTACGCCAAGGGCCTGGGCAGGGGCGGCATAGCCATACATATACAGGCTGTTTCCTCCGTGCTCTGCGACGTTGATATTAGCCCTGAGAGGTATATCGGTATTGCCTGCAGAGTACATGGCAAGGGCATCCCCTGCTGCCTTGATGGCTTCCTCCATGGTCAATACCTTCTGCATATCCTGCTGATTCAAAACACGTATTTTCATTATAGGATTTCCTCCCTTTTGTTTATCCGCACATACGGCACTGCTGTTATTTTATATAAATTATATCCCTTTATCAAGGCACATGGATAAATAATTGTCTATTTCTCTTTAATTATATGGCTGCGGGTCTTCCACTTGCCGCTGATATAATACGCCCCGCCTATGACGAAGGGCATGAAGCCGGACAGGGCATCGCCAACCCAGAAACCCTTTATGCCCATATTGCATACAAGGCCAAGGAACATAGCAAAACCTATGCGCATAAGTATGCCATCCAGCACGGCGATGGAAATATTCAGCCTGAAATTGCCGCTGCCGTTTATCAAAGACAGCATGGGCCCCCTTATCACAGCGCCGATATAATTAAGTATCGCAACAGGCAGATACATTATCGCCATATCCAGCACCGCCGCCTCAGAGGTAAACAGGCCGAAAACAGTCCTTGGCCACAGCAGCGTCACCGCGGCCAATGCGGCGGAAACTATCCCGTTCATCACCATGGATGTGCCTATTACCCTGGGTACCCGCTCATACTTTTCCGCTCCTATGTTCTGTGCGATCATGGAGCCGCCCGCAGTAGAGAACGCCTGAGCGATTATGTTTGTAACGGTGGCCAGCTTGTGTCCGATGCCGGTAAGGGCAGAGGCCACCACGCCGTAGGTATTTACCCAGGAGCTTATAAACAGCTTTGAGAAGGTTATGGATGCAGATTGCAGCATCATGGGTATGCCAAGCTTAATAAGGGGCCGGAATGCATCGGGAAATATGCGGAAGCTGGAAAGCCTGAAATCAAAACCAAACTGCTCCCTGTGATAATAGAGGTACACAAGGGCACAGATAAAGCTTGCCGCCTGGGAGATTACCGTTGCCAGCGCCGCACCGAAGGCAGCCATGCCAAACCACGCTACAAATACCAAATCCAATACAAGGTTCAGCAGGGCGGCAATGGCAATTATTATAAATGGCCGCTTGGAATCCCCCATGCCGCGCAAAACTGCGCTGACAAGATTATAGCCGTATATAAATACCAGGCCGTAAATACATGTGGAAAGATAGTCAAGGCCGTGGTTATATGCCTCTATGGGCATGTTGATCCATTGCAGTATGTTTTCCCGGACAAGGGTGCACACCACCGTCATACCGAGGGCACAAATAAGCAGGAAGGTAAACAAAGTGCCAACCATTTTGCTTACCATGTCCTTCTTGCCTGCACCGATATACTGGGCAATCGTCACCTGACCGGCGTTGGATATGCCGGTTGCAATAAAGGTGAGCATCAGCAGCACCTCGCCGCCCACGGACACGGCGCTGAGGCCCGCGCTGCCAACGTACCGGCCCACAACTATCATATCCACCATGTTATACACGGTCTGCAGCAATCCCGACATTACCAGGGGCGCAGCAAAGGCAAGAAGCTGCCTTGACACGCTTCCCGTAGTAAAGTCCTGTATCATTGTACCTTTATTTTCCATGCTCTGTTTCTTTCCGTTATTTGCTCAGAATCAAACTGTATATACATAATTTTATCAGTTTGTTTAGGTTTTGCAATCGATATATGCTAAAATAAACCTGATACCTGAACTTTATGGGAGATACCGCCATGACAGATGAATTTTTCATGCAAAGAGCAATAGAATTATCCGTTTCTGCCGTTCAGCACGGCAATGAACCCTTTGGAGCGGTGCTGGTAAAGGCCGGTGAAATAGTTTATACCAACGAAAACCAAATATACACAAAGCACGATCCCACATTCCATGCGGAAGCGGGGCTTATCCGCAGATTCTGCGAAGAAACCGGCATAACGGATTTATCTGACTACACCCTCTACTCCAGCTGTGAGCCCTGCTTCATGTGCTGCGGGGCAATGGTATGGACAAAGCTGGGCAGGCTTGTTTACGGCGCAAGCGATATTGATCTATGCGATATTCTCGGCGTTAAGGGCGCAGAATGCTGCAAAATCGTATTTGAAAATTCCGGGGCGGATATTCGGGTTACTTCCGGAGTTATGCGTGATGATGCGCTGAAAGTACTCGCCGATTATTTCAGCAAAAACAAAAAAGGATAGCACGCAAAAGCAAACTCCCTCCGTGTATTTCACGAAGGGAGTTTTTATGTTTAAAGCTTATTTCAGCGTTACGCTGTTATTCAGCACCAGAGTGCTGTAAAGGAACAGCACATCCTGTCCGTGGAAATCCACAAACCTGCCCAATACATCCGTGGACATATAGCGTATATCCACTACCGTAACGGTGGAATATCCTTCGATAAGCAAAGGCACAATACTGCTGCCGAAGGAATCGCGGAAAACGATAAGTTCCTTTCCGTTATCGCAGGCGGAATTTTCTATGGTCAGCAGGGACTTTGATCCGGAGAGGAATATTTCATATGGGTCCTGCCCCTCGGCCTTTGCCAGATCATATATGCCCATGTATTTATCCGTTTCCAGATCGTACACGCTGCATCCGTCAAGTATGTCATTGGTAAGGTAATACAGGGTCTCTGGGGGAAGGGGCAGCGCCGCCTGTCCGCAGTATACGCCGTAAAAGGGCTTATCCAGCTCGTTTTCACGGTATTCGCCCTTAAGCTCCACGCCCATGGCCAAGCCAAGATGAGCCGCAACATCCACTATGCATTCCTGACGCCAATGGGTATCGGTGCGGTAGTAATCTCCTTCGTTCAGCGCCACGGTGATGTCCACATAGTGCGCTTGCGGCAGGGCCTGGCGGATAGTTTCAAACATTTTCTCATAGTCCATGGCCGGATAGCCGTTTTCCTGGGCCATATAATAGCCCTTGTCCGGCACCAGCGACAGATAGGCCTTGCACTGGGTATCCGCTACATAGGTATCGTAAAGATACTGCAGCCGCTTGACGGCATAGTTGACCGAGGCCTGGTTCATAGGATATTCCACCTTGCCGATAGTGCCATCGGCCAGGTAGAAGCCGTTGTTGTCGCTCTGATTGAGCACATAGTAATGGAACACGGCCTTCACCGTCCGGACCGCATCCCGCCCGGGGAACTGATCCAGGGTAAATTCCTCAAATTTCGGCATAAATGTGCCGTCCCACAGGGTCTTCCAGGTTACTTCCGGCATCTGAGCAAGCTCGCTGCGCTCGGTGTCGGAGTAGGGCTTGGGAGGCGCGAACCAGGCACAAGCCGTGGTAATGGCCCAGACCAGCAAAATGGCGACGGTTCCGATGATTTTGATCTTCTTATTCATTCCCGCCACCTCCTTAGAACCGGAAATACAGGAACGGGCTGAAGGCTCCGTCCACCAGATAGGCCGTGCAGATCAGCAGCAGGGCAAGGAGCAGGATCGGCTCCAGCAAAGCGCCCACCTTGGTCTTGCTGATCTTAAGACCCAGCTCCTTCACCACCGGGGTGGCGCCGATCACGCCCAGCACAAACAGCAGGGCGAAGCTACCCAGATAGTAAAGGGTAATGTCGCTGACAAAGGGCAGACCGCCCAGGCCAAACATGGCAGCCAGATCGCTGCCCGCCTGGCTCATGCTCTCGGCATTGAAGATCACAAAGCTGATGATCACCAGCACCATCACATAAATATGCTTCA
>JAZNUG010000026.1:0-1863 GCA_045592165.1 Clostridia bacterium
CGGGATATATATCGTAATTATTGACAGGCAAATAAAGAATATGTGATAATTATATATCGTATAGACAAATATCTAATAAATTGTTTTGTTTGCTCAAAAATTTTTAGTTTTCAGTTTCGGTAAACATATAATTATAAACACAATTCATTTTGTCAGATAATGCATTTTGCAGTATCAATATAATCAATGTATCAAAAAAAGTATCCATAAAAAGAGAAAGGAAATGCTTATGGCTCGTATCAGCGAAAACGGACGTAAAAAGGTCTGCGAGATCTGCGACAGATACGCAGAAGAAAGAACTCCATTGATGATGATTTTGAGCGACATTCAGAAGGAGTATGGCTATATTCCTCTGGAGGTACAGGAAATCGTATCCGAAAAGACAGGTATTTCCGTAGCGGAAATCTACGGCGTAGTTACCTTCTATTCCTTCTTCTCCCTCAAGCCCAAGGGAAAGTACATCATTGGATGCTGCCTGGGTACTGCCTGCTATGTTAAGGGCGCTCAGCAGATAATCGACAAGTTTTCCGAGGTGCTGGGCATTGCTCCCGGCGAGACCACTGCAGACGGTATGTTTACCATTGACGCTCTGCGCTGCATAGGTGCCTGCGGCATAGCTCCCGCAGTAACCATAAACGGCAAGGTATATCCCAAGATGACGGTGGATATGGTACCCGAAGTTGTCAAGGAATATCGCAGCATGGGAGGTGCGGAATAATGATAAAGAATTATGACGAACTCAACGCAAAGGTATGCAGCTGTACCGATGCTCTTAAATCCAAGCTGGACGGCTCCAACGGCAAGCGCGCCATAGTGCTTTGCGGCGGTACCGGCTGCCTTTCCTCCAATTCCGCCGAGATAATGGAAGAATTCAAAAAGCTGGTTGAGGAAAAGGGCCTTTCCGATAAGGTTACTGTAAATCAGGTTGGCTGCTTTGGCTTCTGCTCCCAGGGTCCCTTCGTCAAGATCTATCCTCAGGATACCCTCTACCGTCTGGTAAAGATGGAGGATGTTGAGGAAATCGTGGAGAAGGATATCGTAGGCGGCGAAGTTGTTGACAGGCTGCTGTATATTGACCCCGAAACCAAGGAAAAGATTATCCGTCAGGATGACATTAACTTCTACAAAAAGCAGCGCCGTGTAGCGCTGGAGGCCTGCGGCATCATCAATCCCGAGGATATCGATGAGGCAATGGGCATGGGCGCATTCAAGGGCCTTGAAAGGGCGCTGAAGATGACTCCCCAGGAAGTAATAAACGAGATACTGGCCTCCGGCCTGCGCGGACGCGGCGGCGGCGGCTTCCCCACCGGACGCAAGTGGCAGTTTGCCTTCAATTCCCCCGGTGAAGAAAAGTACGTGGTCTGCAACGGCGACGAAGGCGACCCCGGCGCATTCATGGATCGCTCCATCTTTGAGGGCAACCCCCTTGGCGTTATCGAGGGTATGATCATCGCCGGCTACGCAATCGGCGCACATAACGGCTATTTCTACGTACGTGCCGAGTATCCCGTGGCTGTGCATAGGCTGCAGATAGCCATCAAGCAGGCAAAGGAATACGGCCTGCTGGGCAAGAACATAATGGGTTCCGGCTTTGATTTCGATCTTGGCATCCGCCTTGGCGCAGGCGCATTCGTCTGCGGCGAAGAAACCGCTCTGCACAATTCCATCGAAGGCAAGCGCGGCATGCCCCGACCCCGTCCTCCTTTCCCCGCCGTAAAGGGCCTGTGGGATAAGCCCACCATTGTAAACAACGTAGAAACCATGGTATGCGTCCCCTACATTCTCCGCGAGGGCGCAGCCAAGTTTGCCGAGTGCGGCACCGAAAAGTCCAAGGGCACCAAGGTATTCGCTCTGGGCGGCAAG
>JAZNUG010000027.1:0-1815 GCA_045592165.1 Clostridia bacterium
CCAAGGAAGGCACCATACTTACCGTATCCCGCATGATAAGCACAGCCGTTGAAGGCGAGTTCAATCAGGGCGCCAATGTATTCGGCCTTATCGACGTTATGATAGAAAGCGGCGAGGAAGCCCTCAAGCTTACCCCCGAGCTGCTGCCCGTTCTTAAGGAAGCCGGCGTTGTGGACAGCGGCGGCAAGGGCCTTATCACCATATTCCGCGGCTTCAAGATGATCATGGACGGCGACACTGTGGAGGATTACGTTGAGGCAGAGGAAGCCCCCGCATTTGATGACGATGCCCTTACCCTTGAGGACATCAACGACATAAAGTTTGGCTATTGCACCGAGTTTTTCGTAATTCACCTGGTGGATTCCTTCTCTGAGGACGACCTTGAAAAGTTCCGCGACAAGCTCATGAAGATAGGCGATTCCGTAGTGGTTGCCCATGACAGCGGCTTCATAAAGATCCACGTGCATACCAATATGCCCGGTAAGGCCCTGCAGCTTGCGCTGTGCCTGGGCGAGATCGACAAGGTCAAGATCGAGAACATGCGTGAGCAGAACCGGGAGATACAGGAAAACATCAAGAAGAACGAAGTGGAGAACGCCATGGTAGCCGTAAGCTGCGGCGAGGGCATGGACGCAGAGTTCACCGGCCTTGGCGTTACCGGCCTTATCTCCGGCGGTCAGACCATGAACCCCAGCATTGATACCATCGAAAAGGCTATCCGCAAGGTAAACGCCCGCAATGTATTCGTGCTGCCCAACAATCCCAACATCATCATGGCTGCCCAGCAGGCGGCAGAGCTTTCCGACAGGAACGTTGTGGTCATCCCCACCCGCACCATGGTGCAGGGCGTGGCAGCGGCTATGGCATATGCCCATGAGAATACCCCTGACGTAAACAAAAAGCGCATGGAAAAGGCTGCCGCTTCTGTAAAGTCCGGCGCCGTTACCTATGCGGTCCGCGATACTTCCTACAACGGCCTCACCATACAGAAGGACGATATAATCGGCCTGATGGACAATACTATTACCGCCGTAGGCAAGACCATCAGCGAAGCCACCCTGAGCCTTATCGAGAAGATGGCCGAGGACAATGAAGAGGCAATGATAACCCTCTATTACGGCGAGGATGTATCCGATGAGGACGCCGAAGCCATGAGCGAGGCTGTGCAGGAAAAGCTGCCCGATGCAGAAGTAATTCTCTGCCCCGGCGGCCAGCCCCTTTATTACTACTACATCGCGGTGGAATGATACCAAACGACCCTATAACTTCATTAAAAGGCATAGGCCCACGCAAAGCCGAGGCTCTCGGCAGGCTGGGCCTTTTTTCGCTGAAGGATCTACTGTATTTCTTCCCGAGGGGACACAGGGATTATTCTCAGCCCACCTATATAATGGGTGCAAGGCATGGGGATGAGGGTGCATTTAAGCTTGTCGTGCGCACAGAGCCAAAGCTTGCCCGCATACGCAGGGGCCTGGATATTACCACCGCCAAGGCGTACGACCAAAGCGGTGAGGTGACCCTCACATGGTACAATCAGCCCTACCGCAAGGGAAGCATATCTGTCGGGGATAAAATAGTCGCCTGCGGCCGTATGGACAGGAGCAGGGGCGTAAGGCTGGTAAACCCTGCGCTTTATCGGGAGCTGCCCGGTATACTGCCCGTGTATCCACTTACCGCAGGAATCACCCAAGGGGTGCTTCGGGATGCTGTGCGTATGGCGCTGGAAGGCTGTATAGGCAGCATCGATGAAACACTGCCCGATGACATACGCACAGAATACGGCCTGATGGGCATAGCCGATGCCCTCAAAAACAT
>JAZNUG010000028.1:0-8978 GCA_045592165.1 Clostridia bacterium
TGCGGCCACCCATGCCGACCTCCTTGGCCAGCTTGATGGCGTCGATGGTGTAGAACTTGGCGTGCTTCTTCGCCAGCAGCTGCTTCATGGAAGCGGGCAGCTCCTTCTCCATCTCCTCGCCCGTCCAGTGGCTGCTGAGCAGCGAGGTGCCGCCGTCCTTCAGCTTGGAAACCATGTCGTACTGAGTCACGTAGCTGGACTTGTGGCAGGCCACGAAGTCAGCGGCGTCGATCAGGTAGGTGGACTGGATGGGGGTCTTGCCGAAGCGCAGATGGCTTACGGTAAGGCCGCCGGACTTCTTGGAGTCATAGGAGAAGTAGCCCTGTGCGTACATATCGGTATGGTCGCCGATGATCTTGATGGAGTTCTTGTTGGCGCCAACGGTGCCGTCGGAACCCAGGCCGTAGAACTTGCAGGCGATGGTGCCCTCGGGGGCAGCGTTGACCTGTTCCTTGACCTCGAGGGAGGTGAAGGTCACGTCGTCTACGATGCCTACGGTGAAGTGGTTCTTCATCTCGCCGTCAAGGTTGTCGTATACAGCCTTGACCATGGAGGGAGTGAACTCCTTGGAGCCCAGGCCGTAACGGCCGCCCACTACCTTAACGTCGGCGCGGCCGGTTTCAAACAGCGCGTTTACAACGTCCTGATAGAGGGGCTCGCCCAGAGAACCGGATTCCTTGGTGCGGTCCAGTACGGCGATCTTCTTTACGGAAGCGGGGAGAGCGGCAACGAACCTGTCGGCGGGGAAGGGACGGTACAGGCGAACCTTCAGCAGGCCCAGCTTGGCGCCCTTGGCGTTCAGGTGGTTGATGGTCTCTTCTACTACGTCTGCGCCGCTGCCCATGATAACGATAACGTTCTCGGCGTCGGCAGCGCCAACGTAATCGTACAGGTTGTACTTGCGGCCGGTAAGAGCGCTTACCTGATCCATGTAACCCTGAACGATGTCGGGCAGGTCGATGTAGAGCTTGTTGGCAGCTTCGCGGCCCTGGAAGTAAATGTCAGGGTTCTGGGCGGAGCCGGCAAGGTGAGGATGCTCGGGGTTGAGAGCGCGCTCACGGAACTTCTTAACAGCCTCGAAGTCGAGCATCTTGCCCATGTCTTCGTAGTCGATGGCTTCTACCTTCTGTACCTCATGGGAGGTGCGGAAGCCGTCAAAGAAATGTACGAAGGGGATGCTGGACTTGATGGCGGACAGGTGGGTGACCAGAGCAAGGTCCATTACTTCCTGAACGGAAGCGGAGGCAAGCATTGCAAAGCCGGTCTGACGGGTACCCATAACGTCGCTGTGGTCGCCGAATATGGAGAGGGCATGGTAAGCCAGAGCACGGGCGGATACATGGAATACGCCGGGCAGCTGTTCGCCTGCGATCTTGTACATATTGGGGATCATCAGCAGCAGACCCTGGGAAGCGGTAAAGGTGGTGGTGAGAGCGCCGGCCTTCAGGGAGCCGTGCACTGCGCCTGCGGCGCCTGCTTCGGACTGCATCTCGGCGATCTTAACCTTCTGGCCAAAAAGGTTAACACGGCCGTTTGCTGCCCAGTCGTCCGCAACTTCCGCCATGGGGGAAGAAGGGGTGATGGGGTATATCGCAGCCACGTCGCTGAATGCATATGCAACGTGCGCAGCAGCGGTATTACCATCGATGGTCATGGTTTTTGCCATTTTGATACGTCCTCCTGAGATGTATTTTAAGATGAAACTAGATACGTTTTGTATGGGTAAACACATACACATTAATTATATATCTTGCCTGCAAACCGTGTCAAGGAATGGCACGGGTTCCCATGCAAAGAGGGGATTTTGTCCATACAGAGAAGCAAAATTTTTATCGGTTGGTTTCAGTGCATAAATAGTCGTTATAATCCTGTATACAACAGCGGGCGGCTGTATACGAACATAGTATAATAGTTCGCAAAATAAAAAAATATTTTGACGAATTTACTAAAATGGTATTGCATTTCAAAGCAAATGGTAATAAAATTTATACTAACTAAGGTTGCGATAATATATAGTGTGTATATATACATTTCTGAATATCTAAGGAGCAAAAAAATGCCTGCAAAAATGAAAATCAGGTCAGCATACTCAAACCTTCCCACTGCGGAGCGTAAGGTAGCTGATTTCATACTGGAAAATCCCTCCCGCGCATCCCTCATGGTAATAAATGAGATTGCCGACGCTGCCGGAGTTTCCGTCCCCTCTGTTACCCGCCTTGCAAAGAAGCTGGGGTACAGCGGCTTCCTGGATTTCCGTGTAGCGCTGGCCAGCGGCTCCTCTTCCATCGAGTCCATCAAGAGCGAGCCCATTGCCGCTGAGGACACCGATGAAGCGGCAATCGAGAAGATATTCCTCTCCTCCATGCGTGCGTTGGAGGATACCCTCAAGGCCACCAACCGCTCCAAACTTTCAGAGCTTGCGGATAAGTGTGTTGCGGCAAACCGCATATTCGTCGTGGGTGTTGAGGACAGCTCAGTTATGGCTCAGGAGCTGGCAATGCAGATGGTATCCATGGGCTGCGATGCCGTTGCGGTATGCAATCCCATGCTGCTGGATGCTTTGACCACCCGCTATGGCACAAACGACGTATTTATCGGCGTTTCCCACAGCGGCCGCACCAAGATGGTGATAGATGCTCTCAAGGCCGCCAGAAGCAACGGCTGCTACACCTGCTTCGTCAGCAACTATATCAATTCCCCCGCTGCCATTCTTGCGGATGCATTCTTCTGCACTTCCTGCGTGGATGATGTAAAACACATCACCGGCCGGGAGTCCAGCATCAGTATGCAGGCCCTTATGGTTTCCCTGGTAACTCTCATGTGCCGCAAAGGCATTGAGCTGCGCTGATGATCAGCAGAGATTATCATACACATACATATTACAGCCACGGCAAGGGCACTCCTGAGGAGATTGTCCTTGCCGCTGTTTCTTGCGGCCTGAAAACCGTTGCCATAAGCGAGCATGGACCCGGCCATATGTTCTTCGGCGTGCGGGATGAAAAGCTTCGCGCCCTTCGGGAAGAGGTGGATCGCCTTGCCCGCAGATATGCTTATAAAATACAGGTGCTTATGGGCATAGAGGCCAATCTTACCGGCTTTGGCAAGTGCGATATACCGGAAGATATTATGGATATGTTCGATGTGAGGCTGCTTGCCTTCCATAAGGGTGCTCCTGCGGCAGATTTTTTCGGCCTGCGCCGCAATATGGAATCTCTGCATCTGGGATTTTCCGAGCCTGAAAGAACCGCCCTTGCCCTCCTTGAGGCAGGGGACAAATATAAAATAGATATATTTGCCCATCCCGGTCTGTATGTGAAAAGCCATATTCCCACCCTTGCAAAGGGTGCAAAGGAGCTGGGCATTAAGCTGGAGATAAACGGCGCCCGTGTTACAATGTCTGCTGAGCAGCTCCGTCAGGCCGCCGATGCAGGTGCTGACCTTATCATCGGCAGCGATGCCCACAGCCCGGACAGGGTGGGCGATGACAGCCTTGCCTATGCCGCAGCAGAGGCGGCGGGAGTTCTGGGCAGCGTGGTAAATCTGAAATAGAGCAAAACAAAAAGAAGGGAGAGAATCCCTTCTTTTTTTGATGTGCGGTTTCTTATTTGTTATATGGACAGTACGCCGTTTTTGTATTCCGGTACGATGTCCGTAATATCCCGACCGAGGCAGAATTCCACGTCCTTTTCAAAGCCCAGCTTTATCAGCCTGGAGCAGTGATAGGTGGCGAAGAATTCCCTGTGGTCTTTATGCCATGCCAGGTATATTCTGCGGGCAACGATGGTCATATCGCAGGGGGATACGCCGTCTGTCAGCTGCATAATGGCATCGGCTATTGCACCGGCCGCATAAAGGTCATCGGCAGAGATATCGCCTTCTGTGCCGGCGCACATGATGATAATGTCATTGCCCAGCTCCACGGCTTTTCTTGCAACGGCGGAGCAGTTGAGCATGCAGCCCAACAGCACGTTTGCCGCAGCTTCCACGCCGCAGAGAGCGCCTGTGCCGTTGGTGGTGCTGACTACTACGCTTTTGCCGCTCACCGCTTCTTGGGTATATTCAAAGGGAGAATTGCCAAGGTCAAAACCGGGAAGCTTTACGCCGCCCCGCTCACCGCCCAGCACGCAGCCGCCCATGCGGCCTGCAATGGATACTGCCTCTGCGGCTTCCTTTGCAGGGATAACTTTTGTTGCGCCATTTACCAGCGCCCATGTCATGGAGGTGCTGGAGCGGAGCAGATCTATAGAAATAACAGTGCGGCCAACCAAATGGGATGAGGGTAGTTTTGTATAACAGCCGTAGGTTTGTATTCGCAAGGATATGTCCTCCGGAAATGATAATTTAAACGAAGCATGTATATTATACACTAAAATTTCGGGTTAATACAAGTGCCGCAGCGGCTCCTGCCACCGCCGCTGTCAATGCGGCGGGAACGCTGTGGCGGGAATCCGTAACTCCCACCGAGCCAAGGTACAGGGAGACCGTATAAAATATGGTTTCGGTGGAGCCCAGCATTACGGATGCGGCGCAGCCAAGGCGGGAATCCGCACCGTATGCTGTAAAAACATCCTGCAGCAGCGCCATTGCCGCGCCTCCCGAGAAGGGCCGCAGCACAAACAGCGGAGCAAGCTCCTCAGGCATGCCTGCGGCTTCGCATATAGGTGAGAGCAGGGAAGTGAGGCTATCCATTGCGCCGCTCTGACGGAATATTGAGAGGGCAATCATCATGGCGGCCATGGTGGGCAGTATCTTTATCAGCAGGGGCAGCGCTTCCGCCGCACCAGATATAAATGCAGAATAAACATCTATGCCTTTGGCGTAGCCGTAAATCAGCAGAGCCAGAATAAGACCGGGCAGTATATAACTCATGGGCGGGCCTTTGCAAGCAGCTTGCACATAAACACGGCGCACACTGCGGATATCACCGAGGCAATAAAGGTGGGCAGCACTATGCAATAAACATCCTGAGAGCCTGCTGCGGCCCTCATGGCCAATACGCCGGTTGGCAGCAGCTCCACGGCGGAGGAATTCAGCGCGATAAACATGCACATATCGTCGGTGGCAATGCCGGGGCGGGAATTGTATTTCTGCATTTCCTTCATGGCCTCCAGGCCGAAAGGGGTGGCCGCTCCGCCAAGGCCGAAGAAATTGGCGGAAAGATTAAGTGTGACAGGCGGTATGGCGTCAGGACAATCGGGCATAAGCCGCCTGAGGGCCGGCGCTATGGCCTTGCCCAGTTTGTCTATCAGCCCCGCCTCACGGGCCACGTTCATCAGCCCCATCCACAGCATAAATGTCCCCCCAAGGGACAGGCAGGTCGTCACGGCTTCTCCGGCACCTGACATCATTGCGTCCGCAGCTCCTGCCGGGTCTCCTTTCAGGGCGAAGCCCGCCATGCCTGCAGCTATAAGTATTCCCCAAAGCCAGTTCATCATGGTGTATATTTATGATGGGTGCGAAGGGTTTATATCTTCTTTCCTTTTTCTTTTCGTGAGAAAAGAAAACAGAAAAGAGGCAAAAGAAAAAGAAAAGCAAACTAAAATAATAAAAAGCAAAATCCGCCTCCTGATGGGGCGGATTTTGTATTGTGCGTATATGTTTGGTGTATTATTTTGTTTAAGGTTATTCTTTGGTACTTTCTTTTAAAGAAAGTACGCTTCTTTTGGTTCTTTTCTTTTGAAGAAAAGAACGGATAAACATTACTTTGCACCCAGACCCAGCTCGTCGGTAACGGTCTGCATGCCCTTGATAGTAAGGGCCATTACGTCAGCAAGTTCCATGCCCAGCATGTCGCAGCCATGCTGAATAACTTCCCTGTTGCACTTGGCGGCAAAGCCCTTGTCCTTGAATTTTTTCTTAAGGCTCTTGACTTCCAGATCGGTAAGGCCGGTGGGGCGCATAAGGGCGCAGGCAGAAACTATGCCGGTAAGCTCGTCCACGGTGTACAGGCTCTTTGCAACGTTTGTAACGGGCTCACATTCGTCAATGCAGATGCCGTAGCCGTGGCCGATGATGGCGGTGATGTCCGCTTCGTCCACACCTTCGCACTCCAGCAGCTCGCGGACGTGGTGGCAGTGCTCCTCAGGATACTTTTCAAAATCCACATCGTGAAGGTAGCCTATGGCCTTGTAATATTCCGCATCCTCGCCGAAATGCTCGCCCATGGCGCCCATGGCGGCGGATACGGCCAGTGCGTGGGTGAAAAGATGTGGCTCGGTAACGTGCTTTTTGAGTATCTCCTGTGCCTTTGCAAGGGTAAGCTGTGCCATTATGTAAAATCCTCCCGAAATAATATACAATTCCTTACCAATGAATTATAGCTACTTATCGGCGGAAAGTAAAGGGGGATTATCCTGACGTACCGCTTGATTATATACACGAAAAAAGGGACTGCCGAAGCAGTCCCTTTGTGTTTGAAGTTTTACCCGGTGAATTAACCGAGGAAGCTGCCGATCTGAGCGATAAGAACAACAACCATGATTACGGGTACGATGAACTTGAAGCAGATGTCGAAGTACTTGAATCCCTTGAAGGGCTTGCCGCAGGCTTCGCACTCTTCTGCGATCATCTTGGTGCCGAATACCCAGCCGATGAGGATGGACATGATCATGGCGCCGAGAGGCATGAGAACGCCTTCTGCGATGAAGTCATAGAAGTCCAGCCAGTCAGCGGTAGCACCCATTACGGGCAGGTTGAACATAACGGCGGGGTTGTTCATCCAGGCGCCGCCGGCTACGTTGGTGCCGAGGCCGTCAAGAGCGGTGGGCAGACCTACTACGAATACGATGCAGGCCATCATAATAGTCATCTTCTTACGGGCAGGATCCTGACCCTTGTCGATGCGCTTGTCGATAAGGAATGCGGTGCAAACTTCCAGCAGGGAGATGGAGGAAGTGATAGCAGCAATCAGAACGAGGAAGTAGAACAGGAAGCCCATTACGTTACCGATGGTGCCGCCCATGCCCTGGAGGAATACGGTCTGCATGGAGTTGAACAGCAGGCCGGGGCCGGCGCCGTACTCAAGGCCGTAGGCTGCGCAGGCAGGCATAACAGCCATACCGGCCATCAGAGCTACGATAGTATCGGCTACGGGGATGATTACGGAGTTGCTGGCCAGGTCTTCCTTCTTGGAGAGGTAGGAACCGTAGGTGATCATGCAGCCCATACCAAGGGAGAGGGAGAAGAACATCTGACCTGCAGCGGTCTTCAGTACGTTGAAGAAGTCACCGGCAAGAACGGAGAAGTCAGGTACGAAGAGGAACTTGTAACCTGCGCCTGCGCCGGGCTGGCAAGCAACGAATACGATAACGATTACCATGATGGCTGCCAGGCAGGGCATAGCAATCTTGGAGAACTTTTCGATACCGCCGGAAATACCGCCCATAACGATAACGATGTTGATCAGCATGAAGATGGCATAGAAGCCTACCATGCCGGGCATGTTTGCGATCCATGCGCCGAAGAAGCCGTCAGCTGCAAAGCCGGTGCCGCCGAACAGGTTGATCAGGAAGCCCAGGGTGTAACGCAGAACCATGCCGCCCAGAACGCTGTAGAAACCAACGATCAGGAAGCCGGAAGCTACGCCCATGTAGCCAACCCAGCTGTACTTCTTAGCCAGGGATGCGTAAGCGCCTACGGCACCACGGCCGGTCTTACGACCGATGGCCAGCTCGCCCAGCATTACGGTTACGCCAACTACTGCTGCCAGAATAAGGTATACCAGCAGGAAGGCACCGCCGCCGGAAGCGCCGCACTTATAAGGGAAGCCCCAGATGTTACCGAGACCTACTGCGGAACCTACGGCTGCCATGATGAAGCCGAAATTGGAACCCCATTGTCCTCTGTTGTTTTCCATTTAAGAATCCTCCTAAATAATATAGTGTTAAAAGTATAGCGAGACGGACGCAACGGAAGTTATTCCTACATTATTACATTACATAGAACAACATAGAACATTTACCGTATTGAGCCGACACACCATTCTTAACATACTTTTGACAGATTCTTGGCGAAGTGCATAGGAATCTTTATAGCACTATATCATGACAGGAAATACTCCGTCAATAAATTTTTCACCAAATATACATTTTTTGAGGGAAATATGCGGTGTGAACAACACATGATGCATAATAAAAAATGAATATGCATGCATCGGGACTTAAATGTACACAATGACGAAAAAATTTCATATTAAGACAAAATAACAGAGCATTAAGAAAATGTTAAGAAAACTGAATACGATAAAAAATAACAAAATGAAGCATGAAAGACGGGATTGGACAAATAAAAGAGGACCGCCGAAGCGGTCCTCCTGGGTTTAACAGATTGGAATTAACCGAGGAAGCTGGTGATCTGAGCAACGAGAACGATAACCATGATTACGGGTACAACGAACTTGAAGCAGACATCCAGGAACCTGGCGCGCTTGAACTTGAGGCCGTCGGTGGCTTCAACTTCGTCGCCGATCATCTTGGTGCCGAATACCCAGCCGATGAGGATGGACATGATCATGGCGCCCAGGGGCATCAGAACGCCCTCAGCGATGAAGTCATAGAAGTCCAGCCTGTCAGCGGTAGCAGCCATTACGGGCAGGTTGAACATAACAGCGGGGTTGTACATCCGGGCGCCGCCTGCCACGTTGGTGCCGAGACCGTCAAGGGCGGTGGGCAGGCCTACGATGAAGGCGATAACGGCCATGGTGATGGTCATCTTCTTACGGGCGGGATCCTTGCCCTGAGCAACGCGCTTGTCGATGAGGTAAGCAGTGCAAACTTCCAGCAGGGAGATGGAGGAAGTAACGGCTGCGATGAGAACCAGCAGATAGAACATGAAGCCCATCAGGTTGCCGATGGTGCCGCCCATGCCCTGAAGGAATACGGTCTGCATGGTGTTGAACAGCAGGCCGGGGCCGGCGCCATATTCCATGCCGTATGCAGCGCAGGCGGGCAGGATGCACATACCGGACATCAGAGCTACGC
>JAZNUG010000029.1:0-3004 GCA_045592165.1 Clostridia bacterium
ATCGCTGTTGCCCTTGTATCCGGCCTGTATCCTGCCATCAGGGCAATGCGGCTGAGCCCGCTTACCGCAATACGAAACGAATAGGAGGAAATCACCATGAAAAGCGTAAAGCCCGGCCGCGGCCCTTCCGGCATGAGCGCAATAGGCGCTGTTATAGGTATAGTGTTCGGCATATTCTGGACCATTACCGCCATATCCATGGGAGCTCCGTTTATGTTCCCTCTGTTTGGCGTATTGTTCATATTAATAGGCATAGTCAATGCCGTATATCACTATAAAAATGCCACCGGCGAAAACCGCTACTCAGTGTACGATATCACCGACGAAAGCGAAGAGCCCGACCCGCTGAATGTCCGCTTTGGACAGCAGCATCAGACATATCGGAGCGGCACCACCGCCCGCTTCTGCCCCTACTGCGGACGGAACGCCAATGCGGATTATGAATTCTGCCCCGGCTGCGGCAAAAGGCTGCCGGACTGATAAACACAGCAACAAAAAAGTCCCCTGCGGGACTTTTTTATTTGCCTTATTCTTTGCAGTATTCCTCTATTGCCTTTGACGCAAATTCCGCCGTGCCTTGGCCGCCCATTTGGTCGATATGCTCCCGGAAGCGCTCATCCGCAACGTACATCATGCCGAGTCGGGAAAGTATCTCCTTGGAGCAGGGATAATAGTTCGCGGTTATGGTATCCTGCAATGCCTTGGCCTGAAGCTTAGCCTGCTCAGATGCGGGGTCGCCATCCTTCAGCGCGCCGAAGCCCACGAAGCAATCCTCTATGGACTGGGTCACAGCTCTCCATTGGTCCATGCCGTATGGTCCTGTGCGCTTCTTGTACTCCTTATATTCCTCGGTATCTCCCCAGCGTTCCTTTGCTTCCTTTGCGTATTTATCTATATGGCTTTTGTCAAATGATTTTAGGTCCACTATATCCTCTCCTTTTCTTATCCTTTCGGCAAGGGAAATAAGGCCGGACAGCCTGTTTCGCTTCATGGTCAGCAGCCTTATCTGCTGATCCATGGCGGCGGCTTTGTCAACCTCAGGGTCGTCCAGTATCTTTGATATGGCCTTTAATGGAAATTCCAGCTCCCGAAGCAGCAGTATTCTTTGCAGCCGCTTCAGGTTTTCATGGCTGTACAGCCGATACCCAGCCTCTGTCGTCCCATCCGGCCTGAGCAGGCCTATCTCATCATAATAATGCAGCGTGCGCACGCTTACGCCGGTTTTTTCGCTTACTTCCTTTACCGTCATCATGGTCATAGCTTAGCCCATCACGCAGGGTGAGAGTCAATACCCAAAATAAAAATTTCCGGGGAAACTTTTCCCCGGAAACACTTCATCAGAAACCAAGCACCTCTTTATAGGCATAAATGCGGGGTTCCTTATCCAACAGGAACAGTATACCGTCCAGAGAACCCTTTGCAAAGGTGCCGAAATCATAGGAGCGGTGGGTTATCTCTATGCGCTCGCCCGCCATGCCGAACATGAGGGTATGAGTGCTGGAGATATCCCCGGCACGGATGGAATGATAGCCTATGCGGCCCTTTTCACGAACGCCCCTGCCCTTGCGGCCAAAGTCTGCTATATCCATAAGGTTTACGCCCATCTCTTCAGCAATGGCGCTGCCCAGCTCCTTGGAGGTGCCGCTGGGGGCATCCAGCTTTTTATTGTCGTGCATCTCGATTATCTCGATGTCGGATTCATCGCCAAGTACCCTTGTCATTATGCGGGCAAGCTCGTATATGAGATTTACAGCTTTGGAGGTATTATGGGCAACAAGTATGGGTATCACCTTTGCGGCCTGCTCTATTTCGGCTTCCTGTTCGGGAGTAAAGCCGGTGGTGCCAAGCAGCAGAGGCTTTTTATACTTTACGCAGGCCCTGAGCACCTCAAGAGCGCCCTCAACAGTGGAGAAATCCACCACGCCGTCGCACATTTCCACTACCTTTTCCACGTCGTCACAGGCCGCTGCGTTGGCTACGCCAACCCTTGCCACCTCGCCTATGTCTCGGCCAAGATAATCCCTTCCGGCAGGGGCAATGCCGCCTACGATTTCAAAATCATCGGGGCGCTTGAGGGCTTCCCTGATTACCAGCCTTCCCATTTTGCCGTTTGGTGCGGTTATTGCGAGCTTCATAACGGATCCTCCTTTGGATTATGCTATATTACTTCTATTGCCCGCGCTGCCTTGGCCTTCATGCGGCCGATGATGGCAGTTTCGGGAGCAAATGCGCGAATGTCATCCAACAGCTTGAAAGCATCCTTCTCAGGCAGGCTTATAAGCAGGCCGCCGGAGGTCTGGGGATCAAAGAGCAGGTCAGCTGTGGAACGCTTTACACCTTCGCCGATCAGCACCTTTTCGCCGGCAAATTCACGGTTGCGGTATGCGCCGCCGGGGATTATGCCCATATTTGCGAAGGGTATGGCCGCCTCCATAAGGGGTACGTCATTGGCGATAACTTCTGCGGTAAGGCCGCTGCCTTCCGCCATTTCCCTGAGGTGGCCCAGCAGACCAAAGCCGGTTATATCGGTACAGGAGTTGACCTTGTAATTGAGCATGGCTTTCTGCGCACCGGAGTTGAGGGTAGTCATAACCTTTATAAGGTACTTATACGCTTCATCATCCAGCAGGCCCGCCTTGGCTGCGGTGGTAAGTACGCCGCTGCCTATGGGCTTGGTAAGGATAAGCAAATCTCCTTCCTTTGCAGAGGAATTGGGCAGCATCTTATCGGGATGGACAAAACCGGTAACCGCAAGGCCATACTTGGGCTCCGGGTCTTCTATGGTATGACCGCCGCAGAGAGTGGCTCCGGATTCCAGTACCTTATCCGCGCCGCCCATAAGTATGCCCTGAATTGCTTCCTTGGACAGCTTATTGGAGGGGAAACAGAAAAGATTCAGCGCAAGCTTGGGGGAGCCGCCCATAGCGTATATATCGCTGAGGGCGTTTGCCGCCGCAACCTGACCGAATGCGTAGGGATCATCCACCATGGGCGGGAAAAAATC
>JAZNUG010000030.1:0-3749 GCA_045592165.1 Clostridia bacterium
GCTATATGGCTATCGATTAGTCATCTCTGTCTTTTTCATACTTGAGCACAGAGCCGTTTTCAGCATCTATCTCGTATTCGAACTCCATTCCGCCGTTCTTGAAATCCACCTCGTATACTACCCTGCCATCCTCGCGGTCCAACTCGCACCTTATTTTGCTCACCTGTGATTCGCTAAGGCCCGCGTGGGCAAGGGCTGCGGCCTTGGCGGCATCCTTGCCGATGTATCCATCATCTGCCGCTGCTGCGGGCTTGCTTTGCTGCTGAGAGCCCTGCTGAGCGTTCTGCTGTGGCTTATCGGAATGGTACGGAACTACATCTGTCTTGCCGCCTTCGGAGTTGTTCTGCTTATGAGTTTCGGGCTTGGGCTCACTCTTGTGAGGTGCATAGTCATCATCCCTTTCGTTACTGCTCCAAAGCACCTCTCCGGATACCGCATCTATATCGTAATCGTACTCACGGCCGCTATGATGGAATTCAATCTCATACACCATTGTGCCCCGCTCATAGTCCATCTCCGCCTCGTAGCGGGTGATATCGGCTTCCTGCACCCCTGCATGGGCAAGGGCTGCGGCTTTGGCAGCGGCTTCGCCGATATATGCCTTATCGCTGGCAGCGCCAACGGAATCCACGTTATCCAGAGTGCCGCCTCTGCTTAAAAGATTAAGCTCATTGATGGAAAGGGGCGCAAGCTCCTCAAAGGTATGCATGGTATTCTGGGCGGCAATCTGCTGTACCAGCTTTGCCTTGCCTGCGGTTATGCCATGCTGCCGGGCAAGCTTATTCAGCTCCTCATCGGCGGTGATATTCTGGCTGAGCACCGCGCCCTTGAAGGTCTCGGTCTGCAGGAGATGGTTTATCTCTGCGCTGAGGCGGCTCTGCAGCTCCGCGCCCTTTGCGGGATCATCATTGTTTACGCTGAGAAGGATAGAGTTGGCCATATCGTTGATGTATCCGTTGCGGAGCATTGAGCCGATAAGGGCATTCACCGCCACATCCACATCGCTTCCCTTGAAATCCATATCTCCAACTACAACTTTTGCATCCTCATTGAGAGGATTTACGGATATTACCCGCTCCTTGCCGTTTACCGTAAGCTCAATGCTGGGATTTACATCCAGGGCGATCACGGAATCCACTGCAAGGTTTGCATATGCTTCGTATCCTGCAATACCTGTTATGCACAGCACCAGCGCTGCTGCTATTGAAACGAGCCGTTTAACGGTATTTTTACTCCTTTTGTTTTCCATATATATTATCTTTCCTTTCTGCTGCTCACTTTTTTCAAGGATAGCATCCAGAAGGTCGGGAGTGGCATTTTCAAATGCCTGCTTTATTTTGCTTTCCAGCCTGTCGTTTGTCATTGCTGCCGCTCCTTTCACAAATGCTTCCTTAGTTTCTTTATTGCTCTGCTGTATTTTGAAAGAACCGTTGGCAGGGGAAGCTCTGTCAGCTCCGCTATTTCCCGATGCTTAAAGCCGCCCACTGCGTGCAGTACTACTATCTGCCGTTCCTCATCGGTAAGGGTACGCATACACTCCGAAAGTACTATCTTATCCTCCGGAGAGACCCTATCAAGGCTTTCAAGATACCTTTCCCAGTCTTCCTCAGGAATATCCGAAGTGCGCCTTCGCTCCCTCAGCTTTTGCATACAGAGGTTTCTTGCGATGGTTATCAGCCATGCCATGGGCTTGCCATGGGACCTGTATCCCGCCGCACCGCCATATGCGCTTACGAAGCAATCCTGCAGCACATCCTCGGCATCCTGTCGGTTCTTCAATATGGAAAGGGCGAAGCCATACACCGCAGGGCTTGCCTTTTCATAAAGGCCTTCCAGCCCCGAGCTGTCCCCTGCAGCCATTGCGCGGATGCATTCATCCAGACACTGGCTGTCAGTTCTGATTTCATTTACCGACGTCAAGCAAATCATCAGCATGCTCTCGCTCCTTTCATACAGTTAACGCAGCAGCATAGGATTTTATTGCAATCAATTTAAAATATTTTTTGTCTCCTGTCAACAGCTTGTATTTTTCCCCATTCCTCTGCTATCATAGGATGAACAACACACCTAGGAGAAAGCATTATGGCAACTTTCCGCACTGCCAAAGCAGCAGATATACCCATGCTCCGCGCCCTGTGGCAGGAGTGTTTCGGCGACAGCAATGCTTTCTGCGATTGGTTTTTCGCCGAGCGTTTCTCCCCGGCCCTGTCCACCGTTGCCGAAGAGGAGGGAAATATACTTTCCGCAGTACACGGCTGGCCCTTCACCCTTCGTATACGCAACAAATCTATCCCTTCCATAATGATGTGCGGCGTCGCCACCTACCCCTCCGCCCGCGGAAAGGGGCTTATGAAGGGCTGTATTTCCCTGTTTATGACCAATGCCCGGGAGCATGGCTTTCTTGCTCTGCTTCAGAAGCCCGTGGATTTCCGCATATACAATTGGTGCGGTCACTATGCTGCCTACGATGCAGCCGTCTTCACAAAAAAACAGGTAGCTGCATACTGTCCCGCCCCGGATACTTTGGATACATTCTGCTCCGATGCTTATGCGGAAGAGCTTCTGCCCATATACACAAAAGCCACCCAGGACTTTTCAAACAGCATTATCCGCTCCCTTGAGGATATGTCCCTTAAGCTGAGGGATTATGCCGCCGATGGAGGCAAACTTCTTGTTAACAGCGCACATACCGCCTATGCCGTATACTACATTACAGAGGATAAGCTGATTGTTCCCGAAATAATGGGCAGCCCCTCCGATATCTCTCCTCTGATGCACACCCTTGCCCACATGGTCCAAAGCATACAGCTCACCGTTAAGCTGCCTGCAGGTACTCCAGTTGATGGCTTCGCCGCCGAGATACTTCCCTGGGGCGCAATGGCTGCATTGAACGTGCCTGCCCTTTTAAAAGAAGTATGCGGTTTTGATGATATTGCCGTCCATGTGACTGATCCGGTAATCCCCGAGAATAACGGAATATTTGCCTTTAACGGCAGTCCCGCCGCCGCTCCTCACCTCAGACTGGATGCAGGCCGGCTGATGCAGCTTTTATCCGGCTATAAAGATATCCGCGCTCTTGCTGAGCAGGGCCTCGCGGAACTTCTTTCCCCGGCAGCAAAGATGCTCTCAGAACGTCTTCCTGCCCTTCCCTGCTTCACGGCAGACGAATACTAAAACATTACAACTATAATGTCCATTTTTATTGACAAACCCCTGCACTTCCCATATAATAATATGTGCTTTGTGCACCCGTAGCTCAGCAGGATAGAGCGTCCGCCTCCTAAGCGGAAGGTCGCGCGTTCGAATCGCGCCGGGTGTGCCATCCTTAACGCAGAAAACCCAGTAATTCAGGGCTTCTGCGTTTTTTGTTTTTGGGATATAGCCCTTTTGCTAATAAAAAATCGGCTTTTTGCTAATACACTATGGGGGTCTAATTTGGCCTCTGCTAAGAAATTACGCAGATACGGTGGACTGGACGGACTGGAGAACTTTCATTAGCAGGTCGGGATTGCCCGAAAGTATCTGAGCTATCGCATCCGGATTGAGGGCTTCTGCTTTCTCTTCCTTGGGAGCAGCTATAGCCTTTACAGGCTTGGAGCGCTGATAGAACTTTGCCTCCATCTCCTGTGCAAGGCTTTTCCTATCCTCATCCAGGATGTGGGCGTAGCGCTTTGTTACCATGTCAGGGGTGTTTCATCCTCCGTCGCCCTGTACCGCCTTCAGGTCGCCATTTGACAACCTCAGCTTAA
>JAZNUG010000031.1:0-4868 GCA_045592165.1 Clostridia bacterium
GACCGTATCGGGCCTGCCATCCATTACCGACGCGTGCTCCCGCCGTCATTCTGTGGGTTTATAACCAAAAACGTGACGCACACCCCAGGATTATACTGGTGGGATTAGTTGGGATCGAACCAACGACCTCTACGATGTCAACGTAGCGCTCTGACCAGCTGAGCTATAACCCCTAAGCAAGTATTATTATACATGTTTTTTCGAACTTTGCAAGCATTAATTTAGAATTGTGTTTCTTCTTTGCAATCTTTCAGTATGGTGTTATAATATTTCTCAAGCATACAGGCTGATTTTTTGCCTTTTATTTTTTTGTGTGCCCAATAGAAAGGAGAGAAAAATGGGCGGTTTTTTCTATGACGAAACCAACAGAGATAAGCTTATAGCGCTCTATTGCATAAAGAGCCTGGATATAGAAATGACTCGCGATCAGATTGCGGATTTTTGTGTTGAGCATGATCTGATACCGTATTTTGACCTGCAGACTACCATCGGCGAGCTGGAGGAATCAGGACTGCTGGCAGCAGTGCCCAAGGCATTCGGCCAGGCATATATGCTGACCACCGAGGGCGAACAGGTATTGGAAATGTTTCAGGAGCGTATTCCCCAATCCCGCAGGGACATGCTGGATTCTTTTGCAAACCAAAGCAGGGATAAGATACTGCTGGATACCCAGTATTCCGCAACTGCAAGAGAGGCCTGCGACGGAGGCTATACTGTGACCCTCAAAGCCATGGAGAGCAACCGAAATGTGCTGGCAATAGAAATTCTTATGCCGGATACCCAAACTGCCAATTCAGCAATAAGGCTTTGGCGGGAAAGTTCGGTAGATATTTACAAATATCTTATGAATACCCTTACCGAAGAAAAAACCGCAAAGGCTCAGGATGAATAAAGAAGCTTAGAGGTAATCTGAATAATGCCGCAGGATATTAAGAAAAGGCCGTTTAATCCGGCAAAATTTGCCCTGTATTTCATAGAGGGCATGGTAATGGGCGTAGGCGCGGTGCTGCCCGGCATAAGCGGCGGCGTGCTGTGCGTAATATTCGGCATATATCAGCCCATGATGGAGATGCTTTCCCATCCCAGGACGGGACTTCCCAAATACAGGCATATGATACTGCCCATAGCATTGGGGTTCCTTGCCGGTTTTGTTTTGCTTGCGGGGGTCATAGCAAAGATTGCGGAAAAGCAGGCAACCATTGTTACCTGTCTGTTCATCGGCCTTATAATAGGCACTCTGCCTGAACTTTTTCGAGACAGCGCCAGAGATGGCCGCAACAAGGCCTGCTGGACTGCTCTGGCTGTCAGCACCGCGGCGCTGCTTGCGGTGTTTATGGTAATAAAATACGGTATGCAGGTGCAGCTTACTCCTAATATCGGCTGGTTCCTGTTTTGCGGCGCCCTTTGGGGCCTCAGCATGATTGCCCCCGGTATGACCTCATCTTCCATACTGATGCTGCTGGGCCTGTATTATCCCATGACGGCAGGCATAGCCGCAATGGATATGGGTGTGATGATACCATTCCTGCTGGGCATTGTGGGTACTGTAATACTCCTTGCAAGAGGTATAAATACCTTGCTCATCAAGAATTATGGGGTGGCTTGCCATTGTATTATCGGCTTTGTAATAGCTTCCACTATTCCAATTATCCCCACATCATTCAGAGACGGCAGGGAGCTGATATTGAGCATCGCCGCAGCAGCGGCCGGATTTGCAATAGCATATCTTCTCTCCAAGCTGGATAAAGAGGATAAATAAAAAACACACAAAAAAGGACGGAAATACCGTCCTTTTGATATTTGTAGATTATCTGTATGATTCCTGAGGCTGGGCTTGATTGTGCCGTATTTGATAAATTCTGCGCTCTATCAAAAGAACAATTACGATTATGCCCACATAACCGCATATGGGGTACAGCACGCTTATCAGCTTATCAAAGCCAAAGAGGCTGCCTGCCCAGGTGATAACTGCCAGAACGGCGGTTACGGGAGCACGGCGGCTGTGCAGTGAGGGTATACGGCTTTCGCCATAGGCAAGCAGGGCAACTATTGCGGAAAGGGATGTGCCGAACATACCAAACAGCAGGGGTGCTGCGCTGACATATCCTAGATTCGGGTTAATGCTCTGCGCAATGGCAAGCATGGGAAGCTGGGCTTCCGTTGCGGCTGGGTTCATTGCCATGGAGGAAAATACCGCGGCAGCTATAAGTCCAAGAATTACGCTTCCAAGGGCGGGGCCGAGTTTAGCGGATCTGGTGGAAACATGCTTTGCCAAAGGAACGCATACGCAGACCGCTCCGAAGAAATTATATGAAATATAGGTAAGGGATGAGAATATCCAATTGCCCATAAGGGGATTGGTAACAGGGGCAGGGGTGAGGGTTACAGGAGCGCCGTCATTTCTTATAAAGGCAAGAATCGCGATGACAAGGGTGGTTGCAGTCAGCAGCGGTACAAGCAGACTGAGGGATTTCATCAGCCCGTCAAGTCCCTGCAGGGAAACGTAAGCCACCGCCATGCAGAAAAGGGCGCTGCCGATTGCATGATGCAGGCCGAACACCTGTTCTAGCAGTGCGCCGCCGCCTGCGGACATTACCATAAACACAGCAAAGGTGAAGAACATCTCCAGCAGCGCAAATGTACGCAGAGCGGTTGGGCTGTAAAAGCGGATCACCGCACGGTCAAATTCTTCTGTTCCTACGGATTTTGTAACGGCAAAAAGCAGAATTCCAAGCAGCGCCAATGACAATACGGCAACTATCATACCGTATATTCCGTGATTTCCGTATACGCCGAAGAATTGCCACAGCTCCTGACCGGAAAGATATCCCGCTCCTAGGTAAAAACCGGCATAGGAAAAAGCAAGCTCGACGGTTTTTATTCTTTTAGTGTTTTCCATATTTCAAATTATAGCATATGCGGCAGACTAAAAAAACGTAAAAACAATAAAATTTGCCCTTGTGATATAAAATACGTATAAATGGTCCTGTGTACAACGTGAGGACTTTGTATTATAATATAATGTGGTAATGAATAGCTGAATATACCGCATATGGTATCGGAGGAACAAATGGCCAAGGAATATGATGTAAGTGATATTAAAATAATGGAGGGTCTTGAGGCGGTGCGCATGTGTCCCGGCATGTACATAGGCAGCACCGGCATCAAGGGCCTGCATCATATGCTGTGGGAGATAGTGGATAACGCTGTGGATGAGGCCGCAAACGGCTTTGCAGATACAGTTAAGGTTACGCTGCACAGAGATCAGTCCGTTACCGTAGAGGACAATGGCCGCGGTATACCTGTCGGCATTCATGAAAAGCTTGGCGTAAGCGGCGTTGAGGTGGTGTTTACCCAGCTTCACGCAGGCGGTAAGTTTGATAATGATTCCTACGGATATTCCGGAGGTCTTCATGGCGTTGGCGCTTCTGTTGTAAATGCGCTCAGCGAATATCTCGAGGTTGAGGTATGCACCGGCGGCAGGCTGTACCGCCAGACCTTCCGCAGCTATGAGGGTGCAGACGGCAAAATGCTTTCCGGCCGCCCCATGGCTCCCCTTGCAGAGGAAGGCAGGGTACGCCGTCAGGGCACCAAGATAACCTTCCTGCCGGACAAGCGGGTATTTGAAACACTCGATATGAACTTCGGTGTAATATCCAAGCGGCTTAAGGAGCTTGCATACCTTAATAAGGGCGTTGCCTTTATGCTGGAGGATGAGCGTGAGCGTGGCAACAAAAAGTCCAGTGAGTACCGCTATGACGGTGGAATAATAGATTTCGTCAGGTATCTCAGTGACGACAAGACGGCGATTTATGCCGAACCCATATATATCAGCGGGAAAAAGGATAATATCTCCGTGGAAATAGCAATGCAGCACAACGACGGCTATACCGAGAGCATATTCTCATATGTCAATAACATACCCACCACCGAAGGCGGCGCCCACGAAACCGGCTTCAAAGCAGCCCTGACCAAGGTGCTGAACGATTATTGCCGCAAGGCCGGCATACTCAAAGATAAAGATCCATCACTTTCCGGCGAGGATTTCCGCGAGGGTCTTACTGCGGTTATATCCCTTAAGATGCGCAATGTACAGTTTGAGGGACAGACAAAGACAAAGCTTGGCAATACCGAAGCCCGCACTGCCGTTGAATACATACTTTCCGAGCAGCTTGCCACATATCTTGATGACCTTAAAAACGGCGAAATAGCCGCCAAGATTGCTGACAAGGCGGCAAAGGCCGCAAAGGTAAGGGAAGCTGCCCGCAAGGCAAAGACCATGGCCCGCGAAAAGAGCAAATTGGAAAATGCGCCTCTCGTTGGCAAGTTATCCAGCTGCACAGGGCGCAACAGCGAACTGAACGAGTTGTTTATAGTAGAAGGCGATTCTGCAGGCGGCAGCGCAAAGCAGGGCAGGGACAGGCGTTTTCAGGCTATTCTGCCCCTTCGCGGCAAGCCGCTCAATGTGGAAAAGAAGCGTCTGGATCAGGTGCTGGCAAATGAAGAGTTCCGCTCCATAATTACCGCCATGGGCACCGGTATAGGCGAGGACTTTGATATATCCGGACTTAAGTACAATAAAATAATCATTTTGTCTGATGCTGACCAGGACGGCGCGCATATCCGCGCAATACTGCTCACCTTCTTCTATCGATATATGAAGGAACTTATAACCGAGGGGCATGTTTATATCGGCCTGCCGCCTCTTTATAAGATACAGCGAGGCAAGGATGTGAAATACGCCTATTCTGATGCGGAGCTCAACAGGATGACCCGCGGAACAAAAGGCTATACCCTCCAGCGCTATAAAGGTCTTGGTGAGATGAATCCCGAACAGCTTTGGGAAACTACCATGAATCCTGAAAACC
>JAZNUG010000032.1:0-5248 GCA_045592165.1 Clostridia bacterium
CTCTGAGGAAGGGAGAGAAATCCCTGTCCTTAAGGGGCATAAGAGCCTTGTAGCGCCACATGCTGTTGTCACGGCAATTTGCCAATACTTCACGGGAAAGGGTGTTCTTTTTGATATAGTCATAGTCAAAAACTATATCAAGTATGCCCTTTTCCCCGCAGCAGGGGCAGGTCATCAGCTCGGTATAAGGAAATTCTTTTCCGCAGATGGTGCAGCGATAGCCTAAAATGTGCTTCATTTTGTCCATTGCTCCTTGCATAATTTATATATAAAAATTAATTCAAATTTTCGAAGGTTATTGAGTAAATTGTCTGATTATGCTACAATTTAACAGATTGTTAAAGCAATTTAATATTGAATATTATTAATTCAGGAGGATATATGCAGGATACTTTTAAGAAGGGTCTTGGTGATCGCTATGATGGCTGGCGGGTGAGGAACGTTGATGCTGTGTTTAACGTAATCCCATTTATCATGCGTACCCGTATGGATTCTCAGAATCTTTTTGATGAAAATATTCCTATCGAGAATATCGAGAAGTTTATTCGTCAGCACCGTGAAGATATGCCGGATCTTACCTTTATGCATGTTATAATCGCAGCGATTATAAGAATGATTGCAGTAAGGCCTTATCTTAACCGATTTATCATGTGGAATAAGATATACGCCCGCAATACCATCAGCCTTTCCCTCATGATCAAGCGCAAGCACAGCAATGTGGAAACCAACGTTAAGCCTGAGTTTGATCCTTCTGCCACTCTGGGCGATGTTGTAGCCGCCATGAATCAGCTGGTAAACCAGAATCTTGAAGAGGAAGCCAACAACGGTATGGACAAGGTGGCCGGTCTCTTCGGATACATCCCCGCATTCCTGCTGAGGTTTGTAATTTGGCTGGTGCGCTGGATGGATAATTTAGGGATCCTTCCCCGCTTTATCAATAAGGTCAGCCCCTTCCACTGCAGCGCCTTCCTTACAAACGTTGGCTCTGTGGGCATCGGCCCCATCTACCATCACCTGTATGAATTCGGCACCTGCTCCTTCTTCGTTGCCATGGGCACAAAGCATAAGCTTTATACCGTGGATGCCAATGGAGAACGGGTGGAAAAGAGATTTATCGGCCTGAAGTTCGTAACGGATGAGCGCATATGCGACGGCGAATATTACGCCAGCGCTATGAAGGTACTCAGAAGATTGCTGAATAATCCGGAGCTTCTTATGACTCCTCCTGAGACTATTCCTGTTGACGATGGTGTTCCTATGAGAAAGCTGAAGAACAAAAAAGATTAAATGAAAAGAGCTTTTTAGAAATATCCGGCGGGCGGGAAGCCCGCCGGTATTATCATCTGTTTTTTTCCAAAGACGGCCACCTGCTGCGGCCGCCTTTGTTTTTAGTTGTAATTACAGGCTCTCAAGAACGCCGGTGGCAGCGTTGAACTCTTCGATGAGCTTATCCATCTCATCGGCCTGAGCATGCATGTCGGTCCAGTAGTGCTCATCGTACCACTGCTGGTTGATCTCTTCGTAGGTCTTGCCCTGCTGCTCAACCCAGGTGTAGTACTTGAGGTTGTGTACGCGCTTGCGATCCTCGTAGGTGAGCTCCTGCATGTTGTCGGTGCGGATGCCCTTGAGGTGCTGTGCATAGTCCACGGCGGCGGCAAGCTCGCTGTATGCGCCCTGCTGCTCGTTCAGCTCGTCGATACGGCTGGTGTACATGATGGCGGAGTCGGTAGCAACGGTGGCTACTACGTCATCAGAGGTCAGCTCATAGTACTTGGCGAACTTGATGCAGCACAGAACGTTGGCGATACCGGAGATACCGAGGAAGCTCAGCTTTTCTACGGTCTCGGCGGGGATGCCCTGCTTTTCTACCAGGTACTTCTTGCCCTCTTCGGTATTGAAGAGGCGGAGCAGGTTCTGGGAATCATCGTCGTCAATGGCGATAACCATGTCGGTGTTCTTTACGTTGTGGATCCAAGGTACATGCTTGTCGCCGATGCCCTCGATGCGGTGTCCGCCGAAGCCGTTGTTCAGCAGAGTGGGGCACTGGAGAGCTTCGCCAACAGCCAGCTTGGCATTGGGATACTTTTCCTTGAGCAGATCGCCTGCGCTCATGGTGCCTGCGGAACCGGAGGTGAAGCAAGCGCCTGCAAAGCGGGAGTTCTCGGTCTTGATGGACTCGTATACTTCGGCGATGGCGTTGCCGGTTACATGGTAATGCCATACGCAGTTGCCCATTTCTTCGAACTGGTTGAAGATAACAACGTCCTCACGGGTGTTGCGCAGTTCCCAGGTCTTGTCGAAGATTTCCTTAACGTTGGACTCGCAGCCGGGAGTAGCGATAACTTCGCCGGCGATGTTGCTGAGCCAGTCAAAGCGCTCTTTGCTCATCTCGGCAGGCAGAATGGCTACGCTGTCGCAGGAGAGGAGCTTGGAATTGAAGGCGCCGCCGCGGCAGTAGTTGCCGGTGGAGGGCCATACAGCCTTATGATAGGTAGCGTCAAACTGACCGGTTACCAGACGGGGTACCAGACAGCCGTAGGAAGCGCCTACCTTGTGGCAGCCGGTGGGGAACCACTTGCCGATCATAACTACGATGCGGGCATCTACGCCGGAGAGGCAGGAGGGAATCTCGATGTAGTTTACGCCGCCATAGGTGCCGCCATCCATGGTGGGCTCATTGTGCCAGGTGATCCTGAACAGGTTGAGGGGGTTTACATCCCAGAGGCCTACATTCTTAAGGGCGTTCTTTACCTTGTCGGGGATGAGGGAAGGATCCTTCATCTGAGCAAAGGTGGGCAGAACGATCTTGTTCTCACGTGCTACCTGGATATTGTGCTGCAGCTGTTCGTTGTTCTTGTCAAGATTTATCATTGTCCGCTCCTCATATAATATTTTTTATAGATTTGTGATCAGGTTACTTTTTGCGTATTATTGTTGATAGTATAAGTTTAGCTTTTTTTTTAACGAATGTAAAGTAGATTCCACAAAATATTTGTATTAAACAAAAAATATTTTATGCGATGGTCAGAGCAAGCTCCATCATCTGGGTGAATGAGTTCTGACGCTCCTCTGCGGTGCACTCTTCGCCGGTTACGATATTGTCGGAAATGGTGCAGATGGCCAGAGCATTCTTGCCTGCGCGGGCGGCATTCATATAGAGGGCAGCCGCCTCCATTTCAACGGCAAGCACACCCATCTTCTGCCACTCAAGGCCGCGGTTTGCATCGTCATAGAAAAGGTCATTGGAAAGGATGTTGCCTACGCGGTAATCCATGCCCAGCTTTTCTGCGGTATCCACGGCGCTCTTAAGCAGCTTGAAGCTGGCGGTGGGAGCGTATATGCCGGGAAGCTGATACTGACCGGCAAAGGTGGAATTATAGCTGGTGCTCATACCAATTACAAGGCTGCGAAGAGGTATATCGGCATGCAGGGCGCCTGCGGAGCCTATGCGGATGATATTCTCCACGCCGAAGAAGTTGAACAGCTCATAGGAATATATGCCCATGGAAGGCATGCCCATGCCGCTGGCCATCACGCTTACCTTCTTGCCCTTGTAGGTGCCGGTATAGCCCTGAACGCCGCGTACATTGTTTACCAGAACTGCATCCTCAAGGAAGGTCTCTGCAATAAACTTTGACCTCAGAGGATCGCCCGGCATCAGTACAGTAGGCGCAAAGTCTTCCGGCTTTGCCTTAATGTGGGGAGTCGGGATGCTCATGTGTGGTTCCTCCTTATTTTATTCAGGTTGTGTTCCGTTATCGTAAGCGGATATATCCGCAAATACGTCATCGCTGTCTATTGGAAGATAAAGTCTCATCTCTCCCTCCGGCATCTCGGTTACCCTCCGCAGGCTGGAACGAATCTGTCTGGTTCTTACGCCGATAAGCTTATCCAGATCCTCATTTGCCTTGACCAGTTGCTTCTGGGTATGGGTGAGCACCTCTTCAAACCTGCCGAACTCGGTTTTGACTGCGGACAGCACCTTCCACACTTCGCCGCTGCGCTTTTGTATGGCAACGCTTCTGAAGCCCATCTGCAAACTGTTGAGCAGCGCAGCCATTATACTGGGGCCGGCTATGCTTATGCGGTATTCCTTCTGAAGCCGCTCCACAAGGCCAAGCTTTACCGCCTCTGCATAAAGTCCCTCGGTGGGCAGGAACATTATGCCAAACTCCGTGGTATAGGGCGGGTCAATGTACTTATCCCTTATATCCTTTGCAAAGCCCCGTATCCTGACCTTGAGCACCTCTGCCGCCGCCGCAACACGCTCTGGGCTGGCGCTGTCATATGCATCCATCAGGTCGGCATACGCATCCACAGGGAATTTTGAATCTATGGGCAGCAGTACGTATTCCCCATCCTCTGCAGGAAGCTTTACCGCAAACTCCACCCGCTCTCTGCCCTTTGGTGAGGTGGCGCAGTTGACCTCATATTGGTCAGGAGTAAGTATATCCTCAAGTATTGCGCTGAGCTGAACCTCGCCAAGTATGCCTCTGGTCTTTACATTGGTCAGCACCCTCTTCAGGTCGCCCACGCCTACGGCAAGGTTCTGCATCTCGCCAAGGCCCTTATACACCTGCTCCAGCCGCTCATTCACCAGCTGGAAGGACTGGGTCATGCGCTCGTTGAGGGTATGCTGCAGCTTTTCATCCACTATGCGGCGCATTTCATCAAGGCGGGTATTGTTATCAGCCTGTATTGCACCAAGCTTTTTTTCCATGGTGGAGCGGATGTTTTCAAGCTTCTGCTCGTTTTCCATTGAGGAGGTCTTCAGCCTGTGCTCCATCTGCACTGCCATATCGCTTACGCCCCGCTGCAGCTGGGTCATTCGGTCCCCCTGAGCGCGGAAGGAATTCTGCTGTCCTTCGGCTATCAGCGTGCCCAGGGCGCGGATGTTCTTCTGAACGGAATCCGTAACCTCCATGCGAAGCTCGCGGTGATCGTCCTCTATCCTGTCCAGCAGCTTTTCTTCCAGCCTGTCCTCAATGCGGCTCTGGCGCACCAGCAGCACCGTCAGCAGCGCCACCGCCGCCAACAGCAAAAATACTATTATGTACAGGATAAAATCCATCTATTGCTCCCCTTTATTTTTGCAATGTTTCAATTCCCTTTATTATTATGGAGCCCAGCACAGCGCCAAGGGCCGCCTGAATGAGGTTGGCAGGTATGGACAGCGCCGCCACGGATGCACCGTAGATCAGACATTCATAGGCAAAGTATCCCGCAGCCATCACAAGGCCGGATACCA
>JAZNUG010000033.1:0-22421 GCA_045592165.1 Clostridia bacterium
GGGTCGGTCTTGGGCTTTAGTGCCTTGAAGTAGATGTGCTCGCTGTGCACGTCACTTAGGTTTTCCCAAAACCAGCCCGAGGTGGCGTCGTAAATGCGGGTGGGATCGTTTTCCTTGCAGATGCGAAAACACTCGTCGGCATCAAACTGTCCCCAGCCCTCGTTAAAGGGAACCCATACCGCAATGGACACACAGTTGTACAGATGGGCTATCATATCATCCAGTTCTCTTTTGAACTGCTCTCTGCCTTCCTCATCGCCGCGGCTGAAGCGGGAATATTTGCTGTCTTTTATATTTACTCCGGTAAACAACGGAGCTGTCACCACAAGGCTGTCATACTTTCCACCGCCGTTTACCATGTCCTGCCAAACCAGCATGCCCAGCCTGTCGCAATGGTAATACCAGCGCAGAGGCTCTATTTTTATATGCTTCCTCAGCATATTGAAGCCCAGTTCCTTCATGGAAAGGATATCCGCTATCATGGCTTCGTCGGTCGCTGGGGTGTACAGGCCGTCCGGCCAGTAGCCCTGATCCAGCACTCCGCTGTGGAAATAAGGTTTATCATTGAGAAACAGCCGCTTTATGCCGGCCTCATCTTCCTTCATTTCAAATTTTCGCATGCCGAAATAGCTTTCTACCCTGTCTTCGCCCATCAGCACGGAAAAATCATAGAGGTAAGGATCTTCGGGAGTCCATGGACTGAAGCCCTGCAGGCTGATGCGTATGGGCACATTTGTGTCTCCCTCCGCAACGATCATGCCCACCCTTGCGGTACAGGGTCGATCCGCCTGTGAAAATACAGTTATTTCCACCGCCTCTTCCTCATAAAGGGGTGTTATATGCAGGCCGGAAATGTATTCCTCCGGTACGCTTTCCATCCATACCGTCTGCCATATGCCGCTCTGGGGAGTGTACCATATGCCCCCCTTGCGGATCTTCTGCTTTCCGCGGGTATGGTATGATGTGTCGGTAAAGTCCCTAACTTTTACTATCAGCTGGTTTTCTTCCCTCAGCTCGCGGGTAATGTCTATGGAAAAAGGAGTGTATCCGCCGGTATGGGTATAAAGTTCTATGCCATTGAGATACACTGTGGCAATCTGATCCACTGCGCCGAAATGCAGCAATACCCGCCCGATGTTGAAATCCTCTGGCAATACAAAGCTGCGCATATACCACAAGGTATCCTGCGGCGTTACCTGCCGCATAACCCCAGACAGTACGCTTTCCGGTGAAAAGGGCACAATTATTTCCCCATCCGGCCTGTCAGGGATACCCTTTCCCCGGACTATTGCATAGTTCCACCTGCCGTTGAGATTTATATAGCTGTTGCGGCGCAGCTGAGGACGGGGATACTCCATAAGAACATTATCCCTGTCCAGCTGTTCTGCCCATCTTGTCATCATATTACGCCTCCTGCCCCACGTTTTGTGAGAATGAGATGTGTGTATAAAGATAAATATATTATATTACACAATGGAGGATTTGTCATTGCCGTTTGCATCGGCAGAGCATTTATTATATAGTATGAATATGAAGAATTGTGTACAGCTCCGTCCCCGGCTGCAGGCTGCGGCGGATATGATAAAGAATGCAGAACACGCCGCAGATATCGGCTGCGATCACGGCAGGCTTTCGGTTGCGCTGCTTCAGCAGGGCCGCGCAAAAACCGTAACAGCTTCGGATATCAGTGCCCCATCCCTTGAAAAGGCAAGACTTCTTGCTCAAAAATGCGGTCTGTCCGAGCGAATAAATACCGTGGTATCCGATGGCATATCCCACCTTGTGCCCGGCCTTGCGGATACCATGATTATTGCAGGCATAGGCGGCGAGCTTATTGCAAGAATACTCTCGGCAGCCCCCGAAGTGGCCAGAAGTGCAAATACCATAGTCATGCAGCCCATGCGGGGAGTAGAAGAACTGCGTCAGTATCTCAGAAAAAACTCCTTCCGCATAACAGATGAGTGTCTTGTTTCAGATGCAGGGCGCATTTATCAGATAATATGCGTAACCCCGGGTCAACCCGACCCGATACCTTCATGGTTTCCTGAGAGTGAATATACCCTTGGACATTTGATGTTTGAAAAGGGTGACCCGCTGCTTATACCCCTGCTTGAGCAATACAAAAACGGACATATGCGCAGGCTGCAGCAGGCAAACCGCAAAGGCGTTGTCCCTGAATCCCTTCTGGAGATAATAAACAGAGCGGATACACTTATTAAATTAGCTACGGAGATGCAAAAATGAAGCTGAATGACTTTATTGCCGCAATGGAAACAATAGCCCCAAAGGAGCTTGCTTTCCCCTGGGATAATCCCGGCCTGCTCATCGGTACGGAAAAAACCGAAATTTCAAAGGTGCTCGTAGCGCTGGACTGCTCCATTCAGACAGCAAAGGAAGCAATCGAATGGGGCGCAGATTTGCTGCTTACCCATCATCCCGTATTTTTCGGCGGAGTAAAGCGCATTGCTCCCGACGACCCCAATACCGCAGGGGCATATATGCTTATCCGCAGCGGCATCGGCCTTTTTGCCGCCCATACCAACCTTGACTCCGCAGAAGGCGGCGTAAATGACTGTCTTGCAGAGGTTCTGGGTCTGCAGGATGTGCAAAAGCTGCCCCCCGATGAAATGGGCCGCATTGGCAGTTTGCCCACTCCCATGTCTTTCGTGGACTTTGCGCGCATGGTGGAGCAAAAGCTTGATACCCGGGTACGCATTTCCGGCGAGGATTCCGTCCCTGTTCAGCGCATTGCCATGGTTGGCGGCAGCGCCGCAGAGGATATGTTCTCCGCAAAGGCCGCCGGTGCAGATGTGTTTATAACCGGCGAAATGAAGCATCACCTTGCCCTGCAGGCAGAGGCTATCGACCTGTGCATTGTGGAAGCAGGCCACTATGAAACGGAAAAAGTGGTTTTACAGCCCCTTATCAGCCGTTTACAAGCCCTCACTAATGATGTACAATATAAGTTGACACGTTCGGAATCGGCGTGCCTCAGGGGGATATAATTCACCCCCGGGCTATCAATACAGGAGGTAATACCATGACCAAGATCGATGATCTCTGGCTGTACGACCAGGCTCAGCAGGCCGTTGCCAAGATAGACAACCGCCTTAAGACCACCCCCAACCGCGCCCGCCTCAATAAGCTCCATTCCTTCCTTACCGAGCAGCAGGCACAGGCGGCCTCCCTCACCAAGCAAATCGAAGCAAAAGGCGCAGCCCTCACCAGACTCACCGCCCTCTGTCAGGACCTGGAGCGCAGGCTGGAGCTGGAGCTTTCCGAGTTTTCCACCATGGAAAACGACGAGGAATGCACCGCCGCCGAAATGACCGAGGCCCGCAAGTCCATGGAGGGCCTTATGGATCAGATAACCTCCGCCCGCAAGGATATCACCGATGCTATCTCCTTCCTTGAGAAGGCCAGCACAGACTATAAGGAAACCTATGCAAAGGCAGGAAAGGCCAAGAAGGAATACGACGCCGTCCGCTCCGCCTGCGAAGATGAAAAGGCTCAGGCCGCCCCCGAAAGGGAACAGGCTGTTGCTGCGGCGGATAAGCTTAAGGAGGGCATAGATCCTGCATTGCTCAAGCGCTATACATCCATCCGCTCCAACTATGCCAATCCCATCGCCACGGTGGAAAACAATCAGTGCAGCGGATGCCGCATGTCCCTCCCCACCTCAATTGTAAAAAAGGTGGAATCCGGCACAGGACTTGTGGAATGCGAAAACTGCGGCAGGATACTTTACAATAAGCAGTAACGTACATTTACAACCGAATACAAAGTTTTGCGAGTAAGACAGGTGACCGCATGCGGCTTTGACCGTATGAGGAAAGTCCGAGCTCCACAGGGCAGGGTGCCGGATAACGTCCGGCGGAGGCGACTCCAGGGAAAGTGCAACAGAAATATACCGCCGCAGTTTTCTGCGGTAAGGATGGAAAGGCGAGGTAAGAGCTCACCGGCGGCCTGGCGACTTGTCCGCCATGTAAACCCCACCCGGTGCAAGATTGGAATGAGAGCATTTAATGGCGGCCCGTCACGCTCTTGATAATCGCACGAGCCTGCCGGCAACGACAGGCCTAGATAGATGGTCACCCAAGGACGAAAGTCCCGGACAGAACTCGGCTTACGGCTTGCTCGCACAAAATTTTAAAAGGCACATGATTTTCATGTGCCTTTCTTTATTCGCAGCTGAGTATGGCCAGTATAACCTCCGGGTCGTTATTCACCCTGAATGGGAAAATGCTGTTGCCTATGCCGCGGCTTACTATCATTGTGCTGTCATCCTGCCGGAACACCCCGCCGTCATACTCCGGAAAAAAGCCCAGTTCCGGCGCATACAGTCCCCCAAGCAGCGGCAATCTTATCTGCCCGCCATGGGTATGTCCGGAAAAAGTCAAGGAGATATCATGTCCGGCGTATACATCAAACAGCTCCGGCCTATGTGAAAGGAGCAATGTACAGCCCTCTGCATCAATCCGCTTCAACATCACAGCCATTGCCGCTTCCCCTACATCAGCATCAAGAAAGCTGGGATCATCCACCCCTGCAATATTTAAAACATCCCCGCCCTCTTCCAGCTGGACAGATCGGTTTCTCAGCACCTCAACCCCCAGTTTTTTCAGTCCGAGCTCAAAATCGGCATACTCCGTCAAACGTGCCTCATGATTGCCGGTTACATAATATGCAGGTGCCAGGCTTACAGCTTTGCCTATAATATTCAACGCCGCCTCAGTATCGGTATTTCTGGAATCCAACGCATCTCCTGTAATGAAAATCAAATCCGGTTCCGCCTGAGCAATAACAGAAATCAGTTTTTGATTATCATCCCGAAAGGTAACATTGTGCAGATCCGACAGCTGAACTATCCTCATCCCATCAAAAGCCTTTGGCAGACCGCTGACCTTCACCTCATATATGGTAAGGCCCACGTTTTGATCGCCGTTCGCTATCCAAAAAGCAAGCAGTATTATCAGCACAGCGACAACCAATGCTTTCTTTTTATCTTTCACAGCATCACCTCCCCCAGTCTGGATTAATTTATTATACCATCATCCGTGTCCTCATTCCACCCGGCTGTTCTGTACAACCCTACTGCTGAATATCCATATATCATACCACCAAGGAGATATTGTAATGGAATATGCAAGAAGGCGAAAGCGAAAGCGCAGAAAATCCTCCGGCGCCGGAAAGGCCCTTGGCGCCCTGATAATGGTTGGGCTGATAATATACCTGTTTACTGCCTCTGCCGCAGGCAAATGGCTTGCCGAGGAGGTGATGGCTCCTGCGTTCAGCGCATTGGCGGAGCTGCCGGTATTCAGCTCGGATGGATTGGATATGCTGGAACAGGAAAATAACGCCGCAGAAGATTCACTTGCCGTAAGCCTGAGCAGCGGAATAACCTCTGTAAACGAGAACGTACAGCTGCCTGCCATCACCTGTTTTGCCCTGCAGATGGGGGCATTTTCATCAGAGCAGAATGCCGCTGCTCTTTCTGCCGAGCTCAAAGGCAGGGGCGCAGGCGGATATGTTTGCCATGATGACGGCATATACCGGGTCCTGGCTTCCGGCTACGGCACAGAAAGTGAAGCAAGGGCAGTAAAGGAACGACTTGTGGGCGAAGGATCTGACTGCACGGTTTATGATATTTCGGCCCCCTCCGTCACCTTCAGCATAACCGCAGGCAAGGATGATATTAACAGCATAAAGCAAAGCTTCAATGCCCTCAGCCAGGCTCAGACTGCCCTTTGTGCCGCCTGCATAGAGTTTGATGAAAAGTCCATGAGCCCTTCAGAAGGCGCAGCCATGGTAAATACAATCCATTCTGACCTTTCCTCTGCCTGCGGCAGCCTGAATAAATACGCCGGCTCCTCCGCTGCCATGGCATCCCTTGCAGAATGCTGCAGCAGTTGTCTCGCCTCGCTGAATACGCTTGCCGTGGGCGATTATTCTTCCTCTGCCGACTTTTCCTCCGCAATGAAATATACCCTTCTGGAGTTTTCGGATACTTATTCCTCCATGCTGCAAAGTATCAGTCAATGATATCAATATTAAAAAAGCACCCGTAAAGGGTGCTTTTTGATTAAATTGTTATTCCGGCAATACGTCCAGTCCTTCGCTGAAATCCAGCAGGAACCCCTTATCCGTAAGGGTCATGTCAGTATCCACCGTGGCGTAGATGGCGTTATCTCCGGGCTGCAGACGCAGCACGTACTGTCCGTCCCTTGTATGCATATGGCTGTCAGCAATGAGATTTTTCTCCTCATCAAAGAAGGTGATATCCACCGCGCACACCAGTGTATCCGGGTATTCATTTACCGCTATGGCGTCCACAAAGGTATCCTCATACTGCTCGTAAACCTGTATATTACGGAAGGTAATATACTGCTCAAAATGGTCTGCCGTGGAAATAAGAACGCCCAGCTCATCATATGCCTTGCTTAGATCCGCCATATTCAGCTCCACCTTTGGGGTGGGAGTGGGCTCCGGTGTAGGCTCGGGAGTAGGTGTGATCTCAGGAGCCATTGTAACGGAGGGATCTATCACAGAGGCGGTGTTTACACAGCCCGCAAGGCAAAGGCATGTCATTATCAGCGCCAATAAGGCTTTACTCTTCATCTTCGCTCCTGTTTTCCCGGATAAGTTTCTGTTTAAGGTTGTACAGCTCATCGGAAATATCCACCTTATAGGTATGGGGATTCAGTATGCGCTTGTATTCATCCCAGAAGGATGCGAGTTCCCTGCGGTTGTATTCCCTGATTTCATGCACATCGGGAGATTCATACACAAGTTCACCCTTTACAAATACAGGCACCAGCAGTTCCCTCACGTGGAAGTCCTTAAGTATCTTGGTTTTATAGGTCTGTATGGGATGATACAGCTTAAGGGGCTTGGTATCGTCAATAATCTCATGATCCAGCGCTATAAGGTCAGCAAGGGCCATATCGTTCTGGTTTCCATACAGGCGGAATACCTTCTTGTAGCCGGGATTGGTAAGCTTTACGATGTTATCGCTGAGCTTTATTTTGGGAGTCATCACTCCGTCCCTGATTGTGGCGGCCAACTTGTATACGCCGCCCAGCGCAGGCCAGTCGTAGGAGGTAATCATCTTGGTACCCACGCCCCATACGTCTATCTTTGCGCCCTGAGCCTTTAGCTCACGGATAACATATTCGTCCAGATCGCTGGAAGCAAATATCTTGGCCTCGGTATGCCCTGCAGCATCCAGCATCTTGCGGGCTTCCTTGGAAAGGTATGCAAGGTCGCCGCTGTCAAGACGAATGCCAACAGGGGTGTAGCCTTGTGCCTTAAGTTCGTCAAATACCTTTATCGCATTGGGAACACCGGACTTGAGGGTATCATAGGTATCCACCAGCAGCAGACAGGAATTGGGGAACACCTTTGCATATGCCCTGAATGCGGTGATTTCATCCGGGAAGCACATTACCCAGCTGTGGGCATGGGTACCCTTTACATCCACGCCGTACCACTGACCTGCCAGCACGTTGCTGGTGGAATCGCAGCCGCCTATTACTGCAGCCCTTGCACCGTAGGTACCGGCATCGGGACCCTGCGCCCTGCGAAGACCGAACTCCAGCACAGCCCCTCCGTCCGCCGCATATACCACGCGGCTGGCCTTGGTGGCGATGAGAGTCTGATGATTTATTATATTGAGCAGTGTGGTCTCAATAAACTGAGCCTCCATAAAGGGAGCCTTTACGCGAATAAGCGGCTCCTGGGGAAATACCAGGGTTCCCTCAGGAACAGCATACAGATCTCCGGTAAAACGAAAATCCTTCAGCAGACCCAGAAATTCCTCATCAAAGAGATTAAGTGAGCGAAGGTATGCAATATCCTCCTCGCTGAAATGCAGGTCCTGAATGTATTCTATGGCTGTCTGCAGGCCCGCCGCAACGGTATACTCGCTGTTTGGACGGCTGGTACGGAAAAACAGATCAAATACCGCCTCGTCATTGGCCATACCGTTTTTGTAGTAGCCATACATCATGGTAAGCTGATACAGATCGGTCATCATAGTAAGATTTCGCATTGTATATACCCCCTATTTTCGGCTGTGTCGGCCCGGTTATTCTTCGGTTGTTTCTCCGTTTTCTTCCTGCTGAACTTCCACGGTTTCTACGGATGCCTCTGCAGGCTCCTCAGCGGGGCTCTCACAGGTTTCTTCCGTTTCTTCGGCAGCTTGTTCATCTTCGGAAACCGCCTCGGGAGAAGGCCATATAAGGGTTCCAAGCTTTCTTTCCCTCATGTGGCGGATGATGAAGAATGCAACAACGCACACCACCATAATAAAGCTGAGCATTTCGGATACCCTTATACCCTCAGCAAATACCTCACCGGGACGAATGAGATACAGGCTGTCGCCGCGAAGGCGCTCCACGAACATTCTTTCAGCTCCATACAGGGCAGCATAGGTAAGGATTGCATCGCCGTCATGCCTGAACTTTTTGCGGCAGCTCCAGAGTATTATGAATACTATCAGACACCACATGGACTCATAGAAGAATGTGGCCAAGTGGTAAGGATTTGAGCAAAGTTCGCCGTTGAAGTAATGTATGCCGTCAATGCGTACAGTCATGGGGAACCAGATCAGCGCACCGTTATTTACAGGCAGGCCAAAGGCTTCCTGATTGAAGAAATTGCCCTAGCGGCCTATGGCCTGAGCCAATACAAGGCCCGGTGCAATGCAGTCCGCCAGCTTGAGGAAGCGATGCTTTTTTACTCTTGAATATATGAACATGCCCAGAAGGCCGCCTATTACCGCGCCGTATATGGCAAGGCCGCCCTCCCAGATATACAGAGCGCGGATGGGGTTTGCAGCGTAGCTGGCCCATTCGAAAATAACATAATACAGCCTTGCACCTACCACGCCGGAAGGGATAATAACAAGGCACATATCCAATATGTCATCCTCG
Organism: Clostridia bacterium; assembly: GCA_045592165.1. Taxonomy (GTDB): domain Bacteria; phylum Bacillota; class Clostridia; order Christensenellales; family CAG-138; genus SFEL01. The sequence continues at coordinate 8,934 of JAZNUG010000033.1, forward strand.
GTAAGCTTCCTGCGCTTGCCCTCCTTGAGGGTAAGCCATACGGCCAGAAGTATCCCCATGGCCATAAGCACGCCGTACCAGTATACATCTTTGCCAAACAGAGTAAATGCAACCCTGCTGGGATTAGTCATGTTTTTGTCCTCCAAATGTTAAAATATCTGCAGCATACCCCATATGGGGGCATTATTTGTATTATACTCCAATCTTCCCCTTTAATAAAGACCGCCAATGTGAACAATATGGCCAATACGCAAAACCGCCGCCCAAATCACATATATACGCTCTGATATAAAGCATCGGGGAACCGAAATCCGGTTCCCCGATGTGAATGTGTAATTTTGTTTGCTTTAGTATGCCCTGGCGAAATACATAAGGGTTTTGGCAGGCTTGCCGCAAAGTATGCACTTGCAGCCTTCCACGTTGGTATCTTCTTCCATGGGCTTGCAGCGGGTGGATGCACCGGTGATGCACTTGATTTCGATTTCGCAATCGCCATCGCTGCACCAGGGAGCCCTTACGAAGCCCTTCTTTACGCCGTCCATGAATTCGCCGAAGTTTTCGGCAGTGGTGGTATGGGACAGCCTGTGCTCAAGAGCAGCGTTGAGCATATCCTCGTGAATTTCCTCCATCATCTTTACGAGGCGCTCTGCAAGGCCTTCCATGGGCAGGGTGATCTTTTCCAGAGTATCGCGGCGAACAGCCACTACTACGCCGTTTTCGATATCACGGGGGCCAACTTCCAGACGTACGGGTACGCCCTTCATCTCCCACTGATTGAACTTCCAGCCGGCGCTCTGCTCGCTGTCGTCAACCTTTACGCGCAGGCCGGCGGCCTTGCACTGTGCAAACAGCTCATTTGCCTTATCCAGTACGCCCTCTTTATGCATTGCGATGGGCAGGATGACAACCTGAATGGGAGCAACCTTGGGGGGCAGCTTGAGGCCGCGGTCATCACCGTGAACCATGATGAGACCGCCGATCATGCGGGTGGAAGTACCCCAGGAGGTGGTGAAGCAGTATTCCTGCTTGCCTTCGCGGCTCAGATACTTAATGTCATAAGCACGGGCAAAGTGGTCAGACAGGAAGTGAGAAGTACCCATCTGGAGTGCCTTGCCGTCGTGCATGAGAGCTTCACATGTATAGGTAGCCTCAGCGCCTGCAAAACGCTCGCTGTCGCTCTTGCCGCCGCGCACAACAGGGATAGCCAGTACGTTTACCATGAAGTCATAGTATACGTTCAGCATGCGGATGGTTTCTTCCACAGCATCGTCATGGGTTTCGTGGGCGGTATGGCCTTCCTGCCAGAGGAACTCGGAGGTGCGAAGGAAGGGACGGGTGCTCTTCTCCCAGCGCATAACGTTGCACCACTGGTTCATCAGAACGGGCAGATCGCGATAGGACTGTATCCACTTGGAATACATGGTGCCGATGATGGTTTCGCTGGTGGGGCGGATAGCCAGACGTTCCTGGAGCTTTTCGCTGCCGCCGTGGGTTACCCATGCTACCTCAGGGGCAAAGCCTTCAACGTGCTCAGCTTCCTTCATCAGCATGCTTTCGGGTATCAGAAGGGGGAAATATGCATTCTCATGGCCGGTATCCTTAAAGCGCTGGTCCATCTCCTTCTGCATAAGCTCCCATACGGCGTAGCCATAGGGCTTTATAGTCATACAGCCCTTAACATCAGTATAGTCGCACATATCGGTCTTGAGGATAATGTCCGTATACCACTTTGCAAAGTCCACGTCTCTGGGGGTGATTTCCTGAACGAACTGGTTTTCTTTCTTTGCCATAAATTCCTCCGGTCTTTATCGTATAGATATTTTTTACTATAAAAAAACCGCCCTGATATAAGGGCGGAATTATACCGCGGTACCACCTTAATTGGTTCTCGCCTGGCTGTAACGCTCTCCTGCGGCAGGGCATTTCCTCCCTGCGGAATACGGAACGGGATCCCTTTGCCCTGACGCAGCCGCCCTTTCAGCCCGTGGGGCAGCCTCTCTATCCGTCATCTGTACAAAGCGGATTTTCCGCAAAAACCTTGATATAAAAACTTTAAAGATTATAACATTGCAGCGGATTTATGTCAATCCAGCTTCAGAATGTCGTTGAGTATGTCGTTAAGTTCTTTCTCCACAAAGGCAGCCTCAGGGGACTTGTCATCGGTATCCTCCGCCACCTCGTCGATAGTCCAAACCCGTTCTTCATCTTCCTGTGCTTCAGCAGGTTCTTCCGCTTCCTTTACGGTTTCGGGGATATCCCTGCCCTGAATGGAATAGATGCTGTGCATAAGCTCAGCAGGATTGCGGTATTCGTCGGGAGTTTCCACGGTTTCGCCGTAAGGAACAGCGCCGACGCCGGCATCCTCATAGTCCCTGAGGAAGGATTCGTATCCTTCTGCCTGACGGCGCACCGCATCTGCAGCATCCCTGAGATAACCCATGAAGAAATCAGCACGTTCTTCTGCCTGCTTTGCCTTGGCTTCCGCAGCCTTGATGATGGCCTCTGCCTCTGCCTGAGCAGCTTCGATAATGCCGTCGCGCTGTGCTTCTATGTCTTCCTTTTCCTTGTTTGCCCTGGCGATGATCTCATCACGCTTTACCTCCGCTGCACCCAGTATGCGGTTTGCTGCAGCCTTGGCATCTGTCAGGGCGGCTACCACAGCCTCATTACGGCTCTGATACTCTGCTATTTTTGCGTTGAGTTCCCTTATTTCTCTTTCCTTTTGTTCCAGTGCTGCCTGAAGTTCTTTTTTGCCGAACATTACCTTATACCTCCGTAATACTGGTTATATGTGTTTGACTATATTTCCATTTTCTGCTGTACGCTGTCCATGGGAGGGGTGTATCCCATATGGGTATATCCCCTTGGCAGCACTATACGGCCCCTTGGTGTGCGGGCGATAAAACCCAGCTGTATGAGATATGGCTCATACACGTCCTCGATTGTGGTGGCATCGTCTCCTGTGGCGGCGGCGATAGTATCCAGCCCCACCGGTCTTCCGGAGAACTTTTCTATCATGGTGGTAAGCATGCGCCTGTCCACAGCGTCAAGACCCACCTCGTCTATTGCCAGCATATCAAGGCCTGCCCTTGCGGTTTCAAGGTCTATCACGCCGTTGCCCTTTACCTGAGCATAGTCACGCACCCTCTTGAGCAGTCTGTTGACAATACGCGGAGTCCCCCTTGAGCGGGAGGCTATCTCAATGGCGCCCTCAGGTTCAATGCCGATATTGAGTATATCCGCGCTGCGCTGAATTATCTCCTTGAGGGAATCCACATCGTACAGCTCCAGCTGTTCCTTGATGCCGAATCTGTCCCTCAGAGGTGAAGTAAGCAGGCCAAGGCGGGTAGTTGCGCCTATCAGAGTAAACTTTGGCAGGTCTATGCGGATGGAATGGGCAGAAGGCCCCTTGCCTATGATTATGTCGATGGAGTAATCCTCCATGGCGGGATACAGCACTTCTTCAACGTTTGCGTTAAGTCTGTGTATTTCGTCAATGAACAGCACATCCCCCGGGGCAAGGTTGGTAAGTATTGCAGCCAGATCTCCCGCATGGGAAATGGCAGGGCCGGAGGTGACTCTGAGGTTTCCTCCCATTTCGTTTGCCACTATTGCGGCAAGGGTAGTCTTGCCAAGGCCCGGCGGACCGTAAAACAGCGCATGATCCAGCGGCTCGCCCCTGTGCTTGGCGGCCTGAATGTATATGCGCATATGCTCCTTTACGTTGTGCTGACCAATGTATTCGTTAAGGTAGCGAGGGCGCAGGCTGTATTCTATTTGTTCATCCTCTCCGGTCATGGAGGAAGTGATGAGTCTGTCATCCATTAAAAGCCGCTCCTTTTACCGATCTCTCTCAATGCCTTGGTTATCATATCCTCTACACGGGCACATTCGCCAACGGCGCTTACAGCCCTTCCTGCGCTGACGCCGTCATAGCCCAGCGCTACGAGAGCCGCTATTGCCTCGGTACGCATATCCACGCCGCCCTCAGCCACCTGAGGTGCGCCGGCGGTGGTCATGGTATCCTCTGTAACCTTTTCCTTAAGCTCCAGCAGCAGCCTTGCGGCAGTCTTTTTGCCAAGACCCGGTATGCGGTCAAACGCGGCGGCATTCTGGGTTACTATTGCCATGGCAATATCCGAAGGGGTAAGCTTGCCGAGTATACCGAGGGCAAGCTTCGGGCCAACTCGGTTTACCGCGATAAGCCTGCGAAACATAGCTCGCTCATCGGCGGTACCAAAGCCGTAGAGGGTTACTGTGCCGTCCTGAGTGACGTTAAAGTGAGTAAGCAGCTTTGCATTGCTGCCAACTGAAAGCTGGCGCAGGGTAGCATCAGAGCAGATAAGCTCATAGCCCACTCCGCCCGCATCTATCACTACTCTGTCTATAGATTTTTCGTCTATGGTTCCTCGAATGTATGCGTACATAGCTGCTCCGATAAAATTACTTTATGCTGAACTGCGGCCTTGCGGCCTCCGATGTGTTTGCATGGCATATGGCTGCGCCCAATGCATCCGCCGCATCATCCGGCTTGGGTATGGCTTTAAGGTTCAATAACAGCTTTACCATCTGCTGCATCTGGGTCTTATCTGCATGGCCGTTGCCGGTAACGGCCAGCTTTATCTGCATGGGGGTGTATTCGTAAAGAGGTATGCCGCTCTGCTCCGCCGCTAGCATTGCAACGCCGCGGCCTGTGCCTACCTGGATAGCCGTGGTAACATTGCGGGCAAAAAACAGCTCTTCAAACACGGCACAATCCGGCTTGTAGGTTTCAAGCAAAGCCTTCGTGCCGTCGTACAGTCTGCTGAGCCGATGAGGAAATTTTTCGCTTGCTTTGGTTTCCACCACGCCGTAGTCTATCACCTTCAGGCGGCGTCCGTCAGTTTCCACCACGCCGTAGCCCAGTATGGCGTATCCCGGGTCAATTCCCAATATAACCAAAACCTGCCACCCCATAATACATCATATTGTGTATATTGTACCATGGGCGGCAGTTTTTAACAACTATTCATCTATCCCTTCCACATACAGGTTCACCTGCTCAAGGCCGTCAAATACCATGCCCTGCCCCATCTCATCATAGGCATCGTGTTCTGCCGATATATCCAGCCTGCATACCTCTGTGCGCTGAAGGGTTTCTCCATCGGTTTTATACACCGCCACAACGCCATTTTCATTGCCGGTGTAATAATGTTCCGGGCAACAGTAGTCGTATTCTCTGTACAGGGCCATCACTCCGTCCTTCAATTCAAAGTTATAGCCGCCGTATTGCTCCATGGTGCTTTCAAGCCTTGAGGTAGATGTGATCTCACCCTCCTGCCTCTCCAATATGTGTCCGCAGCTGAATATGTTTACCGTGGCTATGGAAAAGCTTTCCTCCGCCGCAACAGGGGCCTGCAGCTCTGTCCCGAGCTCCTGCACCTCTGTCATTTCTTCCGGCATAGCTTCTTCCCTGCCTATACTGTACCCTGCGCCGATTCCCAGCATCAGAAAAGCTATGCCAAGAAGTATTGTCTGATATGTTCTGTAACCGTTGTTCATTTTATCACGCTCCTTTGGGGCCTATTATTCCCAAAAGCAAGCCGTGTAAAACGCAAAACCGCCGGAAGAGACATCTCCTCCGGCGGATGGGTTTGTTTATTCAGCTATTAGCCGTCGTGGCGCTTCTGAGCCTTTTCTTCCAGCTCCTTCAGCTTTGCAGCGGGATCCTTCACCTTTGCCAGGAAAATCATGGCTGCGATGATGTAGGGCTTGTAGGAAGCTTCCTTGTAGAGAGGATCACGATAGCGATCAAATACGGAAGCGGCTACTTCGCCTTCCTTGCAGGATACATCAGTGATATCAGCAGGCAGGCAGTGCATGTACATGGCCTTGCCGTCCTTGGTGAGAGCCATCATTTCCTCGGTGCACTCCCAATCCTTGTGCTCGGCATTCTGGGCAAGCAGCTTCTTTTCCAAAGCCTTGATGCCTTCCATGTCGCCCTTGCCGTACAGCTCGGTGCGCTCTTCCATTGCCTTGAAGGGAGCCCAGCTCTTGGGATATACAACGTCGGCATCCTTGAAGGCTTCTGCCATGGAGTTGGTGATTTCGAACTTACCGCCCTGCTCGGCAGCGTTCTTCTTGGCAACTTCCACTACTTCGTCCATTACTTCGTATCCCTCGGGATAAGCGAGAGTTACATCCATGCCCAGACGGGTCATCAGGCCGATGATGCCCTGGGGTACGGAGAGGGGCTTGCCGTAGCTGGGGCTGTATGCCCAGGTCATGGCGATCTTCTTGCCCTTGAGGTTTTCCACGCCGCCGTAGAGGTTGATCAGATGCAGAGCGTCTGCCATTGCCTGGGTGGGATGATCGATATCGCACTGGTGGTTTACCAGAGTGGGCTTCTGCTCCAGAACGCCGGCCTTGTGGCCGTCGGTAACGGCATCGACCACGTTATGCATGTAAGTATTGCCCTTGCCGATGTACATATCGTCGCGGATACCGATAACGTCTGCCATGAAGGAGATCATGTTGGCGGTTTCGCGTACGGTTTCGTCGTGGGCTATCTGGCTCTTGCCCTCGTCCAGATCCTGTACCTCAAGGCCCAGCAGATTGCAGGCGGAGGCAAAGGAGAAGCGGGTACGGGTGGAGTTGTCGCGGAAGAGGCTGATGCCCAGGCCGCTGTCAAAAATCTTGGTGGAGATGTTGTTCTCGCGCAGATGACGCAGAGCGTCTGCTACGGTAAATACGGCTTCCAGTTCTTCACGGCTCTTCTCCCAGGTAAGGAAGAAATCGCCTTCGTACATGTTCTCAAAATTCAGCTTATCCAGCTTATCGGTAAACTGCTTAACGTTGCTCATAGTATTCCTCCAAATATTTTTAGATTAACGGATGTCGTTGTTGGTCTTGCCGGCGCGGAACTGGCAAATGTCATCGGTCTTGTTCTCTGCCTTGTACATGGAGGGAACAAGGGCATACAGGGCTGCACAGGTGGCAAGGTCCTGCTTCCAGATGATTTCATTGGGGGCATGAGCCTGACTCTCTGCACCGGGGCCGAAGCCTACGCAGGGGATGCCGTAGCGGCCCTGAATAGAAACGCCGTTGGTGGAGAATGTCCACTTATCGATCAGAGGACGATGACGCTTTTCCATGGAGGAAGGTACGCCGATGCGCTCTTCACCAAAGAGTGCCTTATGGGCATCTGCCAGTGCCTGTACGTGGGCGGCAGTTTCCTTGTTGATCCAGGTGGGGAAATAGCACTCAGTCTCGTATACCAGACCGGTCCATGCAGGACGGTCATACATGTACATGGAAACCTTTACATCGTCACCGTACTTCTTGCAGGCAGGCAGATTGCGGATTTCCTCAAGGCAGGAATCCCAGGTTTCGCCTGCGGTCATGCGGCGGTCAAGGGATACAGCGCAGGAATCTGCAACGGCGCAGCGGGAAGGAGAAGTATAGAAAATCTGAGAAGCAGCAATGGTGCCGCGGCCCAGGAAGCGGGCATCTTCCCAATGATCGGGATTGTACTTGGCATCCAGCATCTTTACCAGGCCCTTGATCTCGGTGCCTTCCTCGGCATCGTTCTCATTGAGGGCGCGTACTTCCTGGAGAATGTCAGCCATCTTGTAAATGGCGTTGTCGCCGCGCTCGGGAGCGGAGCCGTGGCAGGATACGCCCTTTACGTCCACGCGGATTTCCATGCGGCCGCGATGACCGCGATAGATGCCGCCGTCGGTAGGCTCAGTGGATACTACGAACTCAGGAACAATCTTATCCTCGTTGTAGATGTACTGCCAGCACATGCCGTCGCAGTCTTCTTCCTGTACGGAAGCAACTACCAGAATCTTGTAGCCCTCGGGAATGAGTCCCAGATCCTTCATTATCTTGGCACCGTAAACTGCGGATACCACGCCGCCTTCCTGATCGGAAGCGCCGCGTCCGTAGATGATTTCATCGGTCTCGTAGCCCTCGTAGGGGTCATGCTCCCAGTTGGCAATGTTGCCGATGCCTACGGTATCAATATGTCCGTCGAAGGCAATGATCTTTTCGCCATCACCCATCCATCCCAGAGCATTGCCCAGGGGATCGATCTCGGCCTTATCAAAGCCCAGCTTGTTCATCTCCTCGATGGTACGCCTAACAACGCCCTCTTCGTCACAGCTCTCGCTGGGAATGGCGATAAGGTCCCTGAGGAACTTGGTCATGTCGGGGATATAAGCTTGTGCCGCTTTTTTGATGCCTTCGTAGTCCATTGTTTATTCCTTTCTGTTTTTAAGAATTGACCTGATGAAAATGCGGAATTGCTTGTCTGTCGGGCTATGTGCCCTTTACTTATTGACAATTATATATCAGCAACAGCGCATTTTCAATGACTAACCTAAAAATTTTTTAGTTTTTCGCAAAATTTTTATTTCAGGGCATTTCCTCAGGCATTTCAGCGGTATATCGCCGCCCCGTTCACGCCTTCGATTATCTTTTTTCCATGAACTTTTACCCTTCCGCCCAGCAGAACATATTCCATCCCGGAGGCATGCTGATAAGGGTCGTCGTAACTGCCATTTTCGATTATCCCGGCAGGGTCAAATATGTTTATGTCTCCATCCATTCCCGGGACGATGCTGCCTTTCCCCTTAAGCCTCAGAGCCCGGGCGGGAGCGGATGTCATGATTTCTATTGCCCTCTGCAGAGTGATATCCTTTCGCTCCATTACATACCGCTGAATTATCCTTGGAAAACTGCCGTAAAGCCGGGGATGGGGTCTTCCGCCCACAGGATATATGGCATCGGATATGACGCTTGCACCTTTTGCATTTAATATGCGGGCAATGTCCTCATCGCAGGTGATGAAATCTATCATGGTAACGGCGCAGTTTTCTTCTATAAGGATATTGCACAGGCAATCCAGCGGAGATTCCTTCCGCAGCTCTGCCGCTTCCGCAATGCTCTTTCCTTCGTATTGTCTGTTTGCCTCGGTATTCACTACCGATATCACTATATTCTCCCAGCCCACCATGCCGGCGATATTGTCAAAATCCCTTCCGTGGGCTATGCGCTCTCCAAGTTCATTTCTCAACGCCGGATCCTTCAGCCGCTCAATTACCCTCGCAGTTCCGCCTTCTATAAAATCAGGAGGCAGTACGTGCATCAGCTGAGTGGAACCCGCAGTATATGGATATGCATCAAAAGTTATATCCACGCCCTCTTCTGCGGCTTTTTGTATCAATTCCAGTGCTTCCGGAATACGCTTATTCCAGTTTCGCTTTCCCATAGCCTTAAGATGGCTGATATGCACGGGAGCATTCAGCGCCCTGCCTATGGCAATGACTTCCTCAACAGAGCGGCACACGCCGTCTCCCTCCTGGCGCATATGGAATGCTATGGGTATATCTGTTCCCTTCAGCGGAGCAAGGCCCTTTATCAGCTCCTCAGATGTCAGGAAACATTCCGGCGCATAGCCAAGGCCGAGGGATACACCAAATGTGCCTGCACTGAGTTCCCTCTCAAGCAGGGCATGAAACCTTGCAAAATCTTCGCTGTCCGGATGCCTGCCCCCATAGCCCAGTATACCTGCCCATATGGTGCCGCAGCCTGTCAGCATGCCTACGTTCAGCGGTAGCTGTACTTTTGCGAGACTTTCCATATAGCCCGCGGTGCAGGATGTATCCACGTTTTCCTCTATGCGGCCCAGTACAGGCTTAAGGTATCCCTTAAGCCCCTCATCCTGTCCCACAGGAGCGGGACCCATGCCGCAGTTTCCGTTTATTATTGTAGTAAGGCCCTGCATAAGTTCACCCCGGCCAAAGCCTTCCCGAAATACCGCCATGTCCGCATGACGGTGTATATCAATAAATCCGGGGGTTACGCACATACCCTGTGCATCTATGATTTCCGCCCCTTCGGCTTCAATGTGTCCCACTCCGGCAATACTGCCGGAGGATATTGCCACATCTCCTATAAACGGCGCATTTATGCCATCGTATACAGTTCCGTTTTTTATAAGCACATCAAACATATATTTCACCTTCCTGATTATGATTTTAATACCCCTTTTTACGATAATCAACGTATACCGTGGCGGAAAGAGCAAAAATATGATAATGTAATTCCATGAAAGACTCTGGGAGGTAGCTTTTATGCCATCCGTACTGATAACCGGCGCATCCCGCGGCATAGGCCGCGCCGCAGCCCTTGCCTTTGCAAAGGAAGGCTGGTTGGTTGCCGCTAATTACAACAATTCCGAAGCGGAAGCCCTTTCCCTCGTGAAGGAAATAAAGGCCATGGGCAGCACCGCCATAGCCATAAAATGCGATGTGTCCGATTATGCTGCCTGCGCATCCATGGTAAAGCAGGCTGAAAATGCCTTCGGTCACATTGATGCCCTTGTAAACAATGCAGGCGTATCCTGCGATATGCTCTTTACAGATACCGCGCCGGAAGACTGGCGGCGCACATTCGCCATAAATGCAGACGGCGCATTCAACTGCTGCCGCGCCGTATTAAACGGCATGATAAGCAGAAAAAGCGGCTCCATAATCAACGTTTCCTCCATATGGGGCGTAACCGGCGGCAGCTGCGAAGTGGCATACTCCGCTTCCAAGGCGGCCCTCATCGGCCTCACCAAGGCCCTTGCAAAAGAGATGGGCCCTTCAAACATTCGGGTTAACTGCGTTGCTCCCGGAGTGATAGATACCGAAATGAACAAAAACCTTACCCCGGATGATATTGCTGCTCTGAGCGACGAAACGCCGCTCTGCCGCATAGGTACGCCCGAGGAGGTTGCGCAGGCCATACTTTTCCTCGCATCTGAAAAGTCCTCATTTATTACGGGAGCAGTGCTCGGAGTAAATGGCGGTCTGCTGATATAGTTTGGAATATAAAAAAACATTCCCGGGATAATTCGAGAATGTTTTTTTAATTGATTTGATTTTGAAATTAAGCGATTTTGTCCAGCCTTACCAGCAGATCGTTTACGCACCTGATCTCGGAATCGTCTTCTACCAGGATGCCGAATTCGTCCTCAATGCTGAGAATAAGCTCAGTTACATCCAGAGAATCCAGATTCAGCTGATCAACGGTGGATTCAGGGGTGACCTGCTCTCTGGCTACGCCTGCGACCTCGTTCATTATCTCGCAGATGCGTTCGAAATTATGCATAATATAAGTCCTCCGGTTTGCAGCATATTTTATAATACTGCAAATATTGATAAAAAATACCATGACATTCTATCCGACTAAGTACAATATGTCAATGCTTATTCATGAGATATATAATATGATATAATACATATGATACGAGCGGCGCATATGTTTGGGAGGAAAGTATGGCAAGAGTAGCCAGATCCGAAAGCAAAAGAAAAAAACAGAGAGGTTCTTTCTTCAGAAAAGTCCTTATTGCCATCATAATCGCGGTATTTATACTGTCGGTGGTTTTTGCCATGTCCAAAAATCCCTTCGAGGATATTCAGCTGCCCGGATTTTCTCAGACAGTGCCGCCCGTCTCCCCCTCTGTCAGCCCCTCGCCGTCTCCTGAACCCGCTGAGGATACGCCCTCTCTGGATGTATATGTTATAGACGTGGGCCAGGGAGACAGCATGCTGCTCATCTCCCCCAACGGAAAAACCATGCTGATAGATTCCGGCGAAAGTACCGCTATTTTTTCCGTCCGCTCCGTATTAAAAAGCCTTGGCATAAAAAAGCTGGATGCGGTTATCGCCACCCATCCCCACAGCGACCATATAGGCGGCATGCCCGGCATACTCCGCTCCTTTGACGTGGAAGCATTCTACATGCCGGATGTTTCCAATCCTTCCGCAGCATACAGCGATATGGCATCCGCACTGAATGCCTTATCTCTGCGGGTAAATTACCTTTCCGCAGAACGCACCCCTTCAATAGAGTGGGATGAGGATGTCACCATAGACGTACTCTCCCCCTTTGAGGATGTTGCATATGACGGAATAAATAATTACAGCGCAATACTGCGGGTTTCCTATGGCGGCACTTCCATGCTGTTTACGGGAGATGCAGAAGGTGACGGAGTTTATTCTGCAGAATACACCGCCCTTGCAAGAAACACCGCGGACAAATTCCGCTGCACTGTATTGAAGGTCCCCCACCATGGCTCACTTTCCTCATTGTCGGATGCTTTCCTTTCCGCCGCCTCTCCGAAATATGCTGTTATATCCGCAGGCCGGGGCAATGACTACGGACATCCCCATCAAAGCACGCTGAACAAGCTAAAAAGCAGCGACGTAGAAGTATTCCGCACAGATGAACTCGGCACCGTCCATATTTCCATGGACGGCGAAAACACCACCGTATCCGTATTGCAGAAAACCTCCTCAGGCTTTCTTGCAAGCATAGGTCAAAGTATAAAAAGCTTATTCGGCAAATAGGAGAAAACCATGAACTACACTCCCCGCACAGTTACCCTTAAGGATGGCCGTACCGCCATCATGCAAAGCCCCGTATCTGCCCATGCCCATCAGATGATATCCTATATGAAAACCATGTCCGCAGAGACGGAATGCGTGGGCCGCTATCCCGAAGAGATAGTTGAAACTCCGGAATATGAAGCAGAGCTTCTGGATAAAACCCTTGAAAGCCCGAACAGCGTGCAGATATCTGTATTTGTGGACGGCGTTCTTGCCGCAAATGCCACCGTTACTCCATACAGCAGCAGGATAAAATTCCGCCACAGGGCAATATTCGGTATAGCCGTGCTGAAGGAATACTGGGGACTCGGCATGGGCCGTCTGCTGACTAATGCCTGCATGCAGTGTGCACGCGGCATGGGCTATGCCCAGATCGAGCTTACTGCACTTGAAGAAAACCGCAAGGGCATCGCCCTGTATGAAAGTGTCGGTTTTGAGCGGTGGGGCCGGCTGGAAGGCGGCTCACATCTTAAGGACGGCAGCATAAAAGCCGAAATATATATGGTAAAATACTTATAGGTGAAACATACAAAAAGCACCCCGAGCGGGGTGCTTTTATATTGCTTTTAGGTTAGGCTACTGCGTCCTCTACCACTTCTTCCACTACTTCCTCAAGGAAGCTGCCTTCTTCGACAGCGGCGGCCTTGATGGCATCGCCGTCAGCGCAGTAATCGCAGGGGTCATTGCGCTTTGCTTCAAAGGATTCATCCATGTTGCCCTCATAGAGCACCTTGGAGCGGGCCAGAGTGTGGCAATCCTGATCAAGATGGTAGCTGCGGCCATACTGAGTCCAGTATACAACATCGCCGTAGCCCAGCTCAGCGGCTTCGGTCTTTGCCTCGGCAAGATCCTCGGCGGAAGCGGGGTTGTAGTCAACGGAAGCAGCGCCTGCAATCAGCAGAGCGATGGCTGCAATTACGGATACGATCTTCTTGGTCTTCTTATCAAGGCTCTTATCCTTGAGCAGAACAACGATGAGGGGAACGAAGGCAATGATAGCTACGATAAGGCCCATCTGGCTGCACAGGAAGAACCAGAGCTTGTTCTTTTCGGAAGGAGGATTGATGCG
>JAZNUG010000034.1:0-14381 GCA_045592165.1 Clostridia bacterium
TGCGCCTGTCGTATATCTCGAAATTATCGGATAATTGGGGCGGAAGCTCGGAATCATGCTCAAGGGCGATTATAAAGCCATCATTGAGCAGGCCCTGCTGATAAAGTGTCTCAGCGGCGGATGCCGCTATCCCCGCGCCATAGGGTGGGTCCAGAAACACCAGGTCAAACTTTTCACCCTTTGCAGCAAGATCTGATACGGCTTTTTTCCAATCACAGGGATATACCCTGCTCTTGCTTTCGTAGCCCAGTTTTTTTATGTTTTCTTTTATTACTGCTATGCTCTCGCGGGAACTGTCGCAAAACACGGCATACTCTGCGTATCTTGAAAGGGCTTCAAGTCCCAGCCCTCCGGAGCCTGCAAAAAGGTCCAGCACACGCCTTCCCGCAATGGCAAACTGGAGTATTCCAAAGAGTGACTCCTTCACCCTGTCCAGGGTAGGGCGGGTATCCATGCCCTTTGGCGCGGACAGCCTGCATCCTCTCTTTTCCCCTGCGATTATGCGCATTCTTACCTCCAGTATATAACTGCTCTATATTTTATCATTACAGAGGATATGTAACAAGCGAAAATTTACTTTGTTAACAATATATCCCATTTTTCCGTAATTATCATATCCATTCTGCTGTCATGCTCTTCCATCGGCACATACTCCGTCAGCTGCTCATTAAAGCTCAACGCAGCCTTCACGGCAGCTGTATTCTCCAGCAGTCTGTCATAATAGCCTTTGCCTCGGCCCAGTCTGCCGCCCTGCCTGTCAAAAGCCAGGCCCGGCACCACAGCAAAATCCACCTGGTCAACACCTATTCTCCGGCAGGTATCATCCGGCTCAGGTATGCCAAACACGCCGGGAACAAAATGGCCATCCTTTGCTATATACAGACCCAGCTCCTCCCCTTCGCACCTTGGATAAGCCACCTGCTTGCCCATGCCGCGGGCAATTTCTGCAAGAAGTACAGGGTCAATTTCCCCCTTCACTGCGCTGTAAACAAGGACAGTCTCAGCATTTATGAACTGGCTGCACTGGGCCGCCCGCATGCACGCCGCAATGGACTGCCGTCTTATCTCCTCCTCCGGAAGGTCTGCGATTATTTTCTTCATCTCTGCCCTGAGGGCCTTTTTTCCGCTGCGTATATCCATATCAAAAGTTCCTGAATGTAAGCTCCACTGCCTCTGCAACATCCCTGCTCATCAGCATGCGCTCCCTGAGTATATCCATTGCTCTGTCCGAAGAAACGCCCAATATGTACGCCCCCGCGCAGGCAGCATCATAGGGCTTAAGCCCCTGCCCCAGCAATGCAAGTATTATGCCGGACAGCACATCCCCGCTGCCGCCTTTGGCAAGGCCGGGATTGCCTGATATATTGCGGGCTATGCTTCCGTCATATGAAGCAATATAACTCTGCGCCCCTTTGAGCAGCACTGTGCAGCCCCACTTTGCGGCATAATTCATAGCCTTCCTGGCGGGATCTGCAGTTATTTCAGCTACGGAAAGCCCCGTAAGACGCGCCATCTCACCGGGATGCGGAGTAATTATCACATCGCTGTGCAATAAGTCATGCATGTTTGCCCTTGCTATGGCATTAATACCATCCGCATCAATTATTGCAGGCTTCCCAGCTTCCAGAACCGCTGAAATTATATTTTCACAGTCCGCTCCCATGCCGGGACCGGCACATATGCAATCCGCCCATGAGATAAGTTCAGCAAGTTTTGCACTGTCGACAGTTGCCCAGTTTTCCCCGCATGACATAGTCATAGCCTCCGGTAGGCGGTAAAATGCCGGACACACATCCTCCGGACACAGCACCCTCAGCAGGCCTATGCCCCCTCTCTGGGCAGCGCAGGTACACATTACGGCAGCCCCGGAAAGGCCGCCGCTGCCTGCCAATATAAGCCCTTTGCCGTTGCTGCCTTTATGGCTGTCCTTGGGGCGGGGGCCTATTAAATTCTGTATGTATCCGTGATCAATGGTCAGCATCAGCCCTCCAGTATCGCCTGAGCCGCGGCAACGGCTTTTATATGGGATATGCTTATATGCAGGGTTTTTCCTTCGATTTCGTCCATGCGCTTTTGGGCATCGCCGTAAAGCTTTGCATATGGCTTTCCGGTGTCATGGTGAAGTATCTCTATTTCCTTCCATTCAATTGCACCTATGCCTGTGCCCAGCGCCTTGGCAACCGCTTCCTTGGCGGCAAAAGCCCCCGCTATACGGGCAGGATCGTTATTATATTTCACAAAGCGCAGCCGCTCCGTCTCCGTGAACACATGAGCCATAAAGTGTTCCTTTGCGGCAGCCTTGGCCACCCGGTCAACCTCAATTACATCTATGCCTGTGCCAAGTATCATCAGGCATTCCTCACCGCATCCAATATGGCCATGGATGCCGCCCTGACGCCCGCAATCAGCACCGGCAGCAGAGGATATTCCAGTTCTCCTGTGGACATTGCGAAAAAGGTATCTCCATCGAGAGAGGTATGTACGGGCCGTATTGCCATTGCAAGGCCGTCATGGGCCATTGCCGCCAGCTTGTTGGCCTCCTCACGTGTAAGCTTTGCATTAGTGGCAACAACGCCTATTGTGGTATTGCCGAAGGATGCCTGCCCAAGTGCGGGAGATTCCATGCAGGGGGTCAGCTTGCCGCCAATATTTGCTGCCGCAACAAGCTCGCCGGTGGCCGGGTCATATATATCACCCAAGGCGTTTACTACGGCTATTGCGCCTACCTTTACGCCGCCCTCCAGTTCGACGCAGGCGGTGCCTACTCCGCTGTTTACGGCATATTCCATTCCGAAGGCCTTGGATACTGTTGCGCCTGTTCCTGCGCCCACAGAGCCCACAGGAGTGTTGTCGGCTGCATTAAGGCAGGCGGTATATCCTTCCGCCTTGCCGGGGCGGGTTTTGGAATCGCCAACCGCAAGATCAAATATTACAGCGCCGGGAACTATCGGCACGACACCCACGCCTACATTTTCACCCAGACCCTGCTCCTCAAGGTACTGCATTGCGCCGGATGCTGCATCAAGGCCGTATGCGCTGCCGCCGGAAAGCATAATGGCCTGTATCTTCTCAACGGAATTGTATCCCCGCATAAGGTCGGTTTCCCTCGTGCCGGGCGCGCTGCCGCGTACATCCACGCCGCCCACTGCGCCGTTTCTGCACATTACAACAGTGCAGCCAGTTCTTGCTTCTTTATCCGTATAATGGCCTACTTCGATTCCCTTGATATCCGTTATGCTTCCCATTTGTTCCTCCCTATTCCTCGTCGTCCTCTTCCCAATCCTCAACGTATTCCACGGCGCCTATTACCGCCTCAACGCTTTCCCTCACAAGATAAAAATCATATCCGCGGCCCATAAGCCTCCGCATAGTGCGCTGCTTTCGCTGGTCTTCCTCAAGGCCGGAAAATTGATCATAAAACTTCTCCGCAACCGCCGCGGCATTTTTACGCTCTATGTCGTCGGTTACCAATTCCAGCGCGGTTTCTATATCTTCCTTGCTAAGATGATGTGAATACAGCTGCTCCCTCAGCTTTCTTCTGCTTATTGGCTTGGTAGCCAGGCGGCTGCTGACAAAGTCAACGGCGTATTTTTCGTCATTAAGATAACCCAGCTCCTTAAGCCGCTCAACCGCAGCATATACTTCATAATCGCCGTAATCCAGCGAATCCAGCTTATTTTCCATCTCGCGGACGGTACGCGGCTTGGCAGTAAGGTAATCAAAGGCACAGTCCAATGCGGATTTTCCTATTTTTTTCTTTTTCATCCGTACTCCTCACAGTAATTATTGAATTCATCCGTACCATACTAAGCATGCGGAAACCCGCAAAAACAAAGCTACGGAGGTAAAAAATGACACAAAGCAGCAATGGCCCCAGCGAATTTATGAAGCAGACCGACCCGAAGAATTTTTCCACAGAAGCATCGGCAAGCATAGATGCAAAAAATCTTGATATTCTCAAGGACGAAATGTATCACGAAGCGCTGGCCTATAAAAAATGCAAGATCTATTCCGAAATGCTGGATGAACAGCCCTTGAAGGATATGGCCTGCACCTTTGCTCAGCATCACAAGCAGCATTTTGACGCCCTTCAGAACTATCTGGACAGCCATCAGTAAAGGAGGCACCCTATGACAAACAATACCACCATGACAAAGCAGGAAATACTCAGCGATATCCTTACCACGGAGAAAGAGCTTGCCAAGGACTACGCAGGAAACATCACGGAATCCTCCTGCAAAAACCTGAGAAAGCTGCTGCTGAACAATATGACGGAATGCTCCGCGGATCAGTATGCGGTATTTGAGCAGATGAAAAACCGCCAGATGTACGAGACCAAGAAGGCGCAGCAGAACGACGTACAGTCCACCCGCCAGAAGATACAGCAGCTGAAGCAGGAAACAGGCTTTTAATATCATCCTGCATGATATATTAATAGTATAACACAAAAAGTCCGTCATCACCGTATGGCAATAACAAAAGAACCATCATTTTTTGATGGTTCTTGCTATTTCTGTATATTTTGTTTATTTTTGCCTTTTTGTTTTAAAGCATTTTCTGCCAGTCCTTAGTTCGCTCTGCCCATTCGGGAGGCTCGGGAGGCTGAGCGGAAAAAGCATGAAAATCCGCCCCTGCAAATCTGTTTCTCAGCTGATCAGGAGTTAGCGGAGCTTCCACGCTGCCCATGCAATCCCTGCAGGCATTGCCGCATTCCGGGCATTTACAGCCGCTGAGCAAGCCCTTCTCGCTTTGTATCATATATGTTCCGCAGGCCTTGCAGCTGCATCTCATTGGATTTCCTCCATCTGAACAGTTTTCTCTTCCTGGGATATCACTGCAGGTACGTCCCCGCCCTGCATATTGTCTTCATCGGCAGGATCCTCCGGCAGTTCTTCTGTTTCTTCCTGCGTTGTATCATTTTCGCCATTGCCCGGCTGTTCCGCATCCTCAGTCTGTTCGGGCAGCTGATCAACAGGTTCTTCGGGAAGCAATTCGCCTTGATCAGGCCGGGTTTCCTCCTCCGGATGGGGCAGCATCACATTCAATACGCTGGTATCGTCAAGACACTCAGCAATGTCATCCACCGCTATTTCAAACTCAGGCTCGCCGGCTTCGTAGGTTGCGATCTCGTACAGATCATACATTATAACCACAGCTTCGTCGGTAATGTAGAATGGTCTGTCATCCGCTATGGGCAGTATGTCGCTCAGCAGCACCATCTGGCAATCCGCCGCCTGGGCTGTGATGATATCAGGAATACGTCCCCTCCAGTTTTGATCTTCACTGTCAAAAAAGTCGCTGATGCAATAAAGCTCGCCTGTTTCGCTGTTGAAGGTAAGGGGAACACAGTCTATGCAGGTATCCCCTTCCCCATACATATCGTAAAGGAACATACGTATGGAGAATATGCCATTGCGGTTGTATTCAACCCTATAATCCGCAAATACCGGCAGCCCCAGGCGCTGAGCTCTTTCGGCCACGGCGGAGCATATTGCAGCGTTTATGATTTCTCCGGCTTCGCTTTCAACCTTAGGGAAAACAATATAGCTGTCTCCCTCCTGACGCACGCAGCGTACCACAGCCAGGGGAGCATATGCATCATCTGCCTCCACAGGCATCGCCACTGCCTTGCGGGAGGAATTGTATTCGTTGATTATCTGTTCTACAGTAACTTCCGGAAGGCTGGAGACAACATGCCGGACAGGCGCTTCGCTGTAAGCAGCAGGCTCTGCAGCCGTGCTGCATCCTGTGGTAAACAGCATAAGGCAGGCGGTCAGCGCCATGCAAAGCTTTATCATGCCCGGTTTCTCCTTTCGTCATTTTACTGATGGTATTATACCACCCTTAAGCCTTCGGTTCTGTAAATAAAAGGTTAAGAAATTTGCAGTTACTTATTCTCCCTGGGTACGGCGCCTGTCTGGGATACGATAAGGGTCTCAGTATCTGCCATAGCCTTGGCAACCATATCCGTAAAATCAACCATTGCTTCGCTCTTGCGAAGGTCCTCCACCTTGGGCTTGGTTACAGGATGCTGAGGCACGAATACGGTGCAGCAATCCTCATAGGGCAGAATGGAGGTCTGGAATGTATCGATCTTCTTGGCAATGGAAATTATATCGTCCTTGTCAAAACCGATGAGGGGACGGAATACCGGCATGGATACCGCATCGTCCGTTACGCACAGGCTTTCAAGTGTCTGGCTAGCAACCTGCCCGAGGGCCTCGCCGGTGATCAGGGCAAGTGCGCCATCCTCGCGGGCCCACATTTCCGCTATACGCATCATGAGCCTGCGCATAAGTACGGTAGTCTCCTTGGGAGGACACTGCTCATAAATGGCAAGCTGAATATCCGTGAAAGGCACAAGGTGAAGCCTTACAGGGCCGGAATATCTGGATACCAGGCGGGCAAGCTCAATTACCTTGTCCTTCGCCCTCTCGCTGGTATAGGGATAGCTGAAGAAATGCACGGCGGAAAGCTCAAGTCCGCGGCGTGCCATAAGATATCCTGCAACAGGACTGTCTATACCGCCGGATATAAGCAGGGCCGCACGTCCTGCGGTGCCGGTGGGCATACCGCCTGCGCCCATGATTTCATCGGAATACAGATATGCCTTTTCGCGAACCTCGGTGCACACCTTGATCTCGGGAGAATGCACGTCTACGCTGAGCTGAGGGAAGGCAAGCAGCAGCTCATGGCCCAGCTCCCGGTTTATCTGCTCGCTGTTCATGGGGAAGCGCTTGTCCGCCCTGCGGGAAAAGCACTTGAAAGTTACCTTTTCCCTGTCGCCGATGGTGCGGGCCATCTGGCTCTTTACAGCCTCCACAATGGCATTCCAATCTTTTTCCACAGCAACCGCGGGGCTGATGGAATGAATACCGAATACACGGGTAAGCCTGTCCACAGCCTCGTCCCGCTGTTCCTCACTTATACCCCATACGAATATGCGGCCCTGTTCAATGCGTACAGTGGGCTGCATATCGATAAGGGCGCACTTTATGCCCTCTATCAGTTTGCGCTCAAAAAAGGGACGGTTAAGGCCCTTAAGGTGTATCTCGCCATAGCGTACCAGCAATACCTGTTCCATTTCTATCCTCCTGTAAATACCGCCCCGCCTTTGCCTTTTGGCGGGACGGAATGGGTTTTATCTTTTTTGTTATCTTCTTTTGAATCGTCTCAGCATGGAAATAGTGGAAGCAATGACCTCAACAGTTCTTTCCATCTCATCCGTGGTATTGAAGGGGCAGAAGCTGAAACGTATCGCGCCCTCCTGCCGCTCTCCGGTTATACCCATTGCATTGAGTATGCGGTTTTTGCCCTTTTTGTGGGCAGAGCATGCAGAGCCTGTGGAAACGTATATTTCCTTTTCCTCCAGCGCATGGAGCAGCACCTCTCCCCTTACTCCAAGGAAAGATGCATTGAGTATATGAGGTGCACCCGCTTCTGCCTCAGGGCCGTTTATCAGCACATCGGGAAGCTCACACAAAAGCTTTGCAAGATGCAGCTTGCAGGTTCTCATGTTCCGGCGGTATACGCTCAGGTTGTCCAGATACTCCTTTACGGCCGCTTCCATGCCCATTATGCCGGGGGTATTTGTAGTGCCGCTGCGCAGGTTCTTTTCCTGACCGCCGCCGATCTGGCCGCCGGCAAACTTAACGCCGTTTCTTACATACAGCGCGCCCACGCCCTTAGGTGCATGGAATTTATGGCCGCTGATGGAATAAAAATCGCAGTGTTTTGCGTCAAAAGGAACCTTCAGGTAGCCCTGTACGCCGTCCATATGCAGCAGCGCATCGGGGGCTTTTTTCTTTAATATGCGGCGAATGGCCTCGGCGTCGTTTATGGCGCCCACCTCGTTATTCACCTGCATTACGGATACAAGGCGGGTATCCGGGGTTATCATTTCCTCAAGCCTTGCAAGGTCTATTGCGCCGGTACTGTCCACCGCCGCCTCCTGCACGTCATACTGCTGGGCAATGCCTTTAAAAGGCTCGTATACGGAGGGGTGTTCCGTTGCGCCCATGATTATCCTTCCGCCGCCCCGCATGGCCTTGAGTGCGCCAAAGATAGCCATATTGTTGCTCTCGGTGCCGCCGGAGGTGAAGATAATTTCCTCGCCCGATACGTTTATTACGCCGGCTACGGTCTTCCTTGCGGCGTTTACCGCCCGTTCTTCCCTTACTGCGGGAGAATATGCCGCCGCTGGATTAAAAAATTCTTCCGTCATATATTGCCTTGCCCTGTCTGCCGCGGCAGGCATTGTGGGAGTTGTGGCACTGTTATCGAGATATATCATAATATTATGCTCCAAATATCATATAGTCGGGTTATTCCCCGCAATACAGTATATGTTTTACGTTATTCCATTGGACTCGTCGGAATAACGGCAAGATATATATTACCATATATTTTGTCAACTTTTAACTATGGATTTTATATATTTGGCTGAACAGCTGTCTTTTTTTGCCATGACCTTTGACGTAATCGAAAAAGGGTACTATAATCCTATACAGTGACTATAATACTACAACACGAAAGGCGAGCACCATGAGCGAATGCACCCACGATTGCAGCAGCTGCGGAAACAGCGATTGCTCTTCCCGCAATGCAATACAAAAAGAACAACTCAATGAATTCAGCCGCGTGGGCAAGGTTATAGGCATAGTCAGCGGCAAGGGCGGCGTAGGCAAGTCCCTTGTTACCTCCATGCTGGCCTCTGCCGTTGCCGCCAGGGGCAAAAAAGCCGCTGTGCTGGACGCTGATATAACCGGCCCCTCCATCCCTAAAATATTCGGCATAACCGAAAAAGCCATGGGCGACGGCATGAATCATCTTCTGCCTGCCACCAGCCGTGCCGGCGTTGATATTATGTCCATCAACCTGCTTCTGGAATCCGATACCGATCCCGTTGTATGGCGCGGCCCGGTTATCGCAGGCGTTGTAAAGCAGTTCTGGACAGAGGTTGTCTGGCAGGATGTGGACTATATGTTCGTTGACATGCCTCCGGGAACCGGCGACGTACCCCTTACCGTATTCCAGAGCCTGCCTGTTGACGGCATAATTGTCGTCACCTCCCCTCAGAGCCTCGTTTCCATGGTAGTGGAAAAGGCAGTACGCATGGCTGAGCTTATGAACATCCCCGTACTTGGCGTTGTGGAAAACATGAGCTACTTCACCTGCCCCGATTGCGGCAAGCAGATCAAGGTGTTCGGCGAAAGTCACGTTGAAGACATCGCCATGGGCTACGGTATCCCCCTTCTTGCCAATCTGCCCATTGATCCCTCCGTTGCCGCAGCCTGCGACGCAGGCCGCATAGACACTGTGGATTATTCCCCCATTTCCGGCGCAGTGGATAAGATTCTTTCCCTGTAAAACCCGCAAATCAACACAAAATGCATCAAAGGCGGCCATCAGGCCGCCTTTTTGTGATATTATCACGGAAGCCCGACCCTCCTTTGTATAAAATAAACTCAACAAAACCACTTTTTCGCCGGCTGATGAATATATCACGGCAAGCAACAAAAACTATACATAAAAGGAGATTTACAATATGGAATATTTGAAGGGTAAAACTGTTATCATCACCGGCGGCGGAAGGGCAAAGCCCCTCAGCGACGGCTCAGCAGGCTCCATCGGCTACGGTATAGCCACTGCCTATGCAAAGGAAGGCGCAAATATCGTTATCACCGGACGAAATATGCAGAAGCTTCTGGATGCAAAGGAGGAACTTGAAAGGCTCTACGGCATAAAAGTACTTCCCGTACAGGCAGACATTAACGCAGGGGCGGACAATCTTGCCGTGGTAAACAACGTAATTGAAAAAGCAATCGCCGAATTCGGCCGCATTGACGTTCTCATCAATAACGCACAGGCATCTGCATCCGGTGTATCCATTGCAGACCACACCACCGAAAACTTTGACCTGGCCATTTATTCCGGCCTCTATTCCGCATTCTATTACATGAAGGCATGCTATCCCTATCTTAAGGAAACTCAGGGCACTGTAATCAACTTTGCCTCCGGCGCAGGCCTCTTCGGCAACAAGGGTCAGGCATCCTATGCCGCCGCAAAGGAAGGCATCCGCGGTCTTTCCCGCGTGGCTGCCACAGAGTGGGGTCCCGATAATATCAACGTAAATGTAATCTGCCCCCTTGCCTGGACCGCTCAGCTTGAACAGTTCCAGCAGGCATATCCCGAAGCATTTGCAGCAAATGTTCACATGCCACCCATGGGCCGCTTCGGTCATACCGAAAAAGACATCGGCCGGGTGTGCGTAATGCTTGCCTCTCCGGATTTCAAGTATCTTTCCGGTGAAACCCTCACCCTTGAAGGCGCAATGGGTCTCCGTCCGTAAACCTTATCGATACGCAAAAGCGGCAGAATTCCTTCTGCCGCTATTTTTATTTATTCCTGATATACCTTTTGCCAGAATTGGTTTATTGCGTTTTTGTATCTGGTTTCATCCACAAGATAGCTTATTGCATGGCCTGCATCCGGAAAGGTAATAAGTTCTGCTCCATCCGGGCAAGCTTCATATATGTTCCTGCCCATGCGGCAGGGAACAAATCTATCATCTTCACCGTGGATAATAAGTATTGGAACCTTTGCTTTTTTCACCGCTTCCACGGCGGCAGCGCCATGCAGATCAAACCTGCCGAATATCCTCGCCGCAGCAGTTACCAAAGGCTTTATCATGCCCTTTGGTATTCCCATATCCACCCCCACAGTTTGAATTATATCCATCGGGGCGGAAAAAGGAGAATCCGCAATTATACCTTTGACATTCTCCGGGAGCTCCAATCCCGAAGCGCACAGAACCGTGGATGCGCCCATGGATACGCCGTACAGCACTATCCGGGTATCCTTGCCAAAGCGATCTATTGCATAATTTATCCAGCTAAGACAATCCAGCTGTTCCTTTACGCCGAAGGATATGGTATGTCCCTCGCTGTCGCAGCAGCCCCGCTGTTTTACTAGGAGCACGTTGTGTCCCGCTTCCATGCCCATTACAGCGCCGCCGCAGAAATCCCTTACCGCAGTGCTGCGGTATCCGTGAAAGCCTATATCCAGCGGAGCCCCATCTTCCGCATGGTAATACATTCCCTGAAGGCGAAGCCCGTCATGGGATACTATGCTGACAGATTCATAGGGTATCACAGCCAGCCTTTCCACCATGGCACGCATTCTGTCCGCTTCCAGGTCATATTGCTCGCCTTCGGGCAGGTTGTATATATCGTTCTGATTTCCCCTGGGAGAATAAAAAGCAATTCTGTATACGGCATATATCGCCGCCATCACAATAAACAGCAGCGATGCTGCTATGATTACTGCAGTGGTCAATGGTTTTTCCGCCTTTCGGTATAAATATGTGATGATTATACCGCTTTTATCTCCCCTTCGCAAATATGCACCGTCAGCTTTTATACTTATTTGTCATTGCTTCTCCATACGACTTTTCCGTTTATTACAGTTGCTTTCACCGACGAAGCTATCTGCAATGGATTACCCGCATACAGCACTATATCTCCGTCTTTACCCTCTCTGATACTTCCAAGCCTGTCACTCACACCGCATATACGGGCGGCATCTATGGTGATGGCACGCAGTGCCCCCCATTCACCCATTCCCTCCTTTGCGGCAAGCCCCGCACACAATGGAAGATACTGTATGCGGGAAACGGGGTGGTCTGTGGTAAGGGCAACGGTTACCCCCGCCTGCTGCAGTATTCCGGCGGTTTTAAAGTCCGATTGGCTTACCTCGTCCTTGCTGCGGGAGGCAAGGGACGGGCCAACTATTGCGGGAAATCCGCTGTCAGCTATTTCCTCCGCTATAAGATGCCCCTCGGTACAGTGGTCCAGCGTAAGCTTCAAACCGAACTCCTCGGCTATGCGTATAGCGGTAAAAATATCATCCGCCCTGTGCACATGAGCCTTAAGTGGTATTTTCCCTTCAAAAAGCTGACGATAGCCCTCCATTGAAAAGTCATATTCGCCGTTATTCTCCTCAAAATACCGTCGGGCTTTGGTCAGTTCTTCCCTTATAAGCGACGCCGTACCCATACGAGTAGACGGCATATTGCCGTTCATCCCGTAATTTGTCATGGGATTTTCCCCAAAGGCTATCTTTATTGCGGCAGGCGCCAAAACCAGCATGTCGTCAATACGCCGCCCGTCTGTTTTGATAAATGCAAACTGTCCTCCTATTGGATTTGCGCTGCCCGGACCTGCCATCACGCCTGTTATCCCTGCGGCTAAGGCATTGTGAAATGCACTGTCCATGGGGTTTATGGCATCTATTGCACGAATACATGGGGTTATGGGGGTTGTGTTTTCGTTGGAGCTGTCTGTCTGCAGGGTTTTCTTTTCTTCGGATATTCCTATATGGCTATGGGCATCAATAAACCCGGGATATACATTGCATTCCTCTGCGTCTAATATTTCCATATAATCTCTGGGCTGTATGTTTTTAGCTATTCTTTCAATTTTCCCATCTTTCAAAAGGATATCTGCCTTTATGGGAATTTCGGTTTCCATGGTGTATAAAAGTCCGTTTTTTATCAGCAGCATTGCGCGTTTCCTTTCGCAGTTTTTTGTATGTATAGCTTTCCTTAAAATCAGACAAACTATGCCTACAATAAACAAGGAGGTAAGAAAATGAGCTTCAATCGTGACGACAACCGTCAGAACAACTGCAACAATCAGCAGCACAACCAGAACAACCGCAGCAACCAGAATAACCAGAACAACCAGAACAATCGCAGCAACCAGAACAATCAGAACAACCAGAACAACCGCCAGAATAACCGCTAAATATTCCGGCAAAATAATAATGCCCCTTATTCCGGCATTATGAAAAGTGCGGTATCCCCTTTTGATCGGGATACCGCTTTTTCAATAAAGGGCAGTCAAAATAATCCGTCATTTTCCCTCAGCCCTTTAATTTCTGCCCAAAACAGGTGTATACTTTAATATATATACTAACTTAGATATCCTCGGAGGTTTCCTTATGCATCCCTCATTGGCGCATCGGCTTATTTCCCTAAGACGTGAGTTTCATATGTATCCCGAAGCAGGCTGGACAGAATTCCGTACCAGCGCCAGAATAGTACAGGAGCTTCTCGGCGAGGGCATACCTGTCCGTTGGGGAAAGGAAATACACAGTCCGGAAAATATGCCCGGAATGCCCGATGAACACATTCTGGAGCAGGCATGGCAACGTGCTCTAACCCAGACCGGCCTTGAGGATATTCTTCTGCCTATGAAGGGCGGTTTTACCGGCTGTATTGCTGAGATAAAAGGAGCCCATCCCGGCAAAACCACCGTTTTCAGGGTGGACATAGATGCCTGCGAACTGGAAGAATGCCACGATGCTTCTCACCTGCCCGCGCGGGAAGGTTTTGCATCACAAAACGCAAATTGCATGCATGCATGTGGCCATGATGCCCATGCGGCAATAGGCGTAGGCGCAGCAAAGCTTCTCTGGCAAAACAGGGATAAGCTTTGCGGTACCGTATATGTTATGTTTCAGCCTGCGGAGGAGGGGCTTCGCGGTGCAGCAAGTATGAATGTCGCCGCTCTTCCCCATGACTGCAACAGTCTTATCGGTCTGCACGTTGGGGTATATGACCATCCTGTGGGTACCGTTGCCGTAGGCAGCACAGGATTCCTTTCCAGCACAAAGCTGGATGCCTTGTTTCACGGCAAGGCGGCCCATGCAGGTATTTGCCCCGAGCTTGGCAGAAATGCTATGGCCGCCGGCGCTAAGGCTGTTCTGCAGCTGCTTGAACTTCCTGCTAAACACCAGGGCTTATGCCGTGTAAATGTGGGCACGTTCCACGCAGGCTCCGGCCGCAACGTAATTCCCGCCGAAGCTCGCATCACGATCGAAACCCGCTCCGATAATCCTGAGCAAAACTCCCTGCTCAGCACTGAAGCACGGGCCATTTGCGAAAATTCCGCTCTGGCTTACGGCTGTACCGTGGATGTACTTCCCATGGGCGGCGCAACTACAGCACAATGCGATGCTTCCCTTGCGGAGGATATCTCGAAAATCCTCTCGGATTTACCGGAAATTATTAAGATTTTCCCCTCTCTCCCCTTTGGCGGCAGCGAGGATATAACCACCATGATGAACGCAGTGCAGCAGCATGGCGGCAAAGCGACAGAGATGATTCTGTGTATGCCCCTTACCGCCCCCCATCACAATGACCGCTTTGACATAGATGAAGGCATTATCCCCCTCGGAGCACATATTCTGATGCAGCTGGGACTTCGTCTATGATACAGCACAGAGGATTAACAATGCGCTCCAAACCGCGGTTTTCTCAGTTCAAATAAGGCATCTTTTGTAAGTCGGATCGTAGCCATGTCGTTCTGTGAGCCAAG
>JAZNUG010000035.1:0-31345 GCA_045592165.1 Clostridia bacterium
TGAAAAAATAATAATCCGTTCCCGCGGGTCATTTCCGCTAAACAAATCTGCACACACAATTTCATCGAAAAACTCCAATTCATTCACCGTCATCAAATATGAAATATACTCCTCTGACGGATAATAAAAGAATAAAAAAGCTTCCCTCGG
Organism: Clostridia bacterium; assembly: GCA_045592165.1. Taxonomy (GTDB): domain Bacteria; phylum Bacillota; class Clostridia; order Christensenellales; family CAG-138; genus SFEL01. Next base: position 151 of record JAZNUG010000035.1, read on the forward strand.
CTTTTCATAATAAGAATCAAGGATTCTTGCCATCACTTTATGCAGTATCTCAACAGAAAACGGGTTGAAAAAATAATATCTGTTAACTTCCGTCGGCACCTCATACGCCTCTGCTCTCGCCAGCACAAATTCCGTCCTTGCTCTTGAAGGGGAAGTCTTCTGATTTTCTATCGTGCTGCGGTAAATCCGTTCATCGTATTCAATCCCTATGGTAGTTGCCTTTGTCTGATAGGACAGAAAAAAATCCACACGACCCTTCCCGCAGCCATAGTCCAGAACCACATCTCTTTTGCTGATAAAACCACTATTGGCTAATCGTTCCAGAACACTGTACGGTGTGGGTTCATACGGATAACGATACTGGTCAGAGTTGGAATTATCTTGACCGGTTGTTTTTATATGCAAAAGCTTATCCCATGTATTTTCGTTATCTGTCATTGTCTGCCTCTATCGATCGTACATATTTATATTAAAAGAAAGTCCCTATGTGCATCAATGTATTCCTGTTTTTGTTCCGCATTCTCAGATCTGTCAATTATTACCCCGGAATAATCAAACAAACAAAACCCTCCGGTTGTTTTATTGTAAGAAATGGAGTACAAAGGAACGAAAACACCTTCATCCGCTAATGCTTTGAGGGAGCAGAACAATGTACATCTTTGTGAATGGCTGAGCGCTGCAGGCTCTGGCAGTTGGGTATAATTTGCAAAAGAATCGTTGTCATAAAGAAAAATTAAATAAAAACGGTTTGCATGTTTGTTATCTACGACAGCAAAATCGTAATCCGCCAGATGCCCTGTTTGCCTGCAACATTCATAGATATCTTTTGAGCTTTCTACTTTGTTGTGGGGTATATGCTTAAAAAGAACACTGTTTTTATATAGAAAACTGCCCAGCCCTGTTACAGTAACATCCTGACTGTAGTAATTAAGGTTGTATATCTTGAGGAAAAAATCGTTTGTTGAGTATATCGGCATTACTTTGAAAATAATATCCAACAAATGCTCATCGGTTATTTTGTGTTTTACTTCATTAGGCTTCCAAATAATATCACCACTCATGTTGCTTCCTCATTTCCAAACATGCGAATCGATTGATTTCCAAATATGCTCCGTTTCTTAAAAAATATCATATAAGGGCTATTATTTCAACAAAAAGACAGAGGCAAAACACCCCTGTCTAAATATTATCCTGCCGCTTCCAGCATGTTTTCAATATAAATTCCATACCCCTTGGTTGGGTCATTCACCAGCACATGGGTTACGGCTACAATAAGTTTCCCATCCTGCAAAATTGGGCTGCCGCTCACAAGTGATTGGCATTAGGGACAACATTTTTAGTCATTCTTCAACTATTTTTACACTTGCCCAACGTCGCTGAGTCTTTGCGCTAAATTGCAGCGTATAAGTCGGAATCCCCTGCGAAATCGCTCTATGGATTTCTGCAATTTCTTTTGAGATCTGTTCTTCGCTGGCATACCATCCCAGAAATGTAGTCGGTTCTCCCCAGAAATTCGAACCGCCCCGATCAACACCGAAAAGTGCGTATTGGGGGGAGTTTTTACCACCTCGCATTTTACCGGATGCTGCCACTTTATAGCAGGTAGCAATAGCATTCTCATGAAGCGAAGTAATCACAATCAAACCCGTTATATTTGTATCCTTTGAACCGGAACTGCTGACAATCTCATTGGACATAAGTGTATCCAAGGAGATATTCAACTTATTCGAAAGCAGCAGTAATTTTTCCACTTCCGGATATCCCTGTCCCTGCTCCCATTTTGAAACAGCCTGTCGGCTTACATCCAACAACTCCGCTAATTCTTCCTGAGACAGATGATATTCTCTTCTGATTTGTTTTAAATTTTCTGAAAAACTCATATGAGCACCTCCTTTGGTACCTTAATTTTAAGGCAGAAAGTATATTAATACTACCAACCTGCTTTTGCACATTCGCAACCTGAAGTTGCAATTTCATTTTATCAAAAATAGCGAAAAAAAAGACAGGGGCGATTTTCCCCTGTCATTCTGTTATCCTGCCGCTTCCAGCATGTTTTCAATATAAATTCCATACCCCTTGGTTGGGTCGTTTACCAGCACGTGGGTGACAGCGCCCACCAGTTTTCCGTCCTGTATGATCGGACTTCCGCTCATGCCCTGCACTATTCCGCCGGTTATTTTGATAAGTTCCGGCGAAGTCACCCTCAGCACTATCCCCTTGCTGCCCGATTCTTCCAATGGAAACAGCTTGATTATTTCGCAATCGTATGCATGCATTCCCTCATCCGACACTGTACAGAGTATCTCCGCAGGGCCTGTCTTCACTTCTGCCGCCCGCGCCGCCGGCACTCCATCAGGATAAATCGGATTTACAGGCATACCGGAAGTATCTCCGTATATTCCGTATTTGCAGTTTATATCAATATCCCCCCATTTTTCTCCATTGGATGAAAATGAGCCGATAATTTCCCCCGGCGAGCCGTTTGAGCCTGCAGATACGCCGATTATGCTGGATTTAATCACGCTGCCGTCCTTAACATCTATTACGGAGCCTGTATCCGAATCCGTAATAGGATGCCCCAATGCGCCGTATCTCCCGCTTTGCATATCCCAATATGAAAGCGTACCGATGCCGGATGTGCTGTCCCTTACCCACATACCGGCGAGGTAAGCCTGCTCTTCATCATCATACAGAGGTGTTACGGTATGGAATGACATTGTATCCTTTCGGCGTATAGTGAGATTTAAATCACCGCCCCCTGAGCATAGTCTGCTCAGGTGCAGCGAATCTTCGATTTTTTCCCCGTTCACCGCAACTATCACATCCCCCGCCTTTATCCCTCCGTCTGCCGCAGGGCAAATGTTTTCCCCATCCTTTACGCTGCCAAGACCCACCACCAATACCCCATCCGTATATATTGAAACCCCTATGGGTACCCCTCCCGGCATCAGGCGCAAATCTTCCCCGTCGGATACCGACACACGCCTGATGGGTATACCCATCAATGTGACATTAACGGATTTTTGCGGCAACCTATCATTCATATCCCCTGCCACCTGCCGGCTTTCCCCTTCGCTCAGCCCAAGGAGGCCGCCCATACGTTTCCTTAAATCCGCCAGCTGCTGCAGTGACATATCATCAGGTAGGCTGCGGATGTAGTTCATTTGTTCTCCCGAATTGAAGCACAGCAGCCCGATGCACAGCATTACCCCTGCACATCTTATATATCTGTTTTTCATTACATCTTTCATAAACACGCCCACCTTAAAACAAAATAAAAACACCGCAGGCAATGCCCACAGTGTTTATGATTTGTAATAGGTGTGTATTTAATGCTATGAATTTTGCTTTCTTCTCATCGCTTTTTCTGCTTCCGAGGCAGAGATAAGTTCCTTTGCATGGTCATATGCAAAGGAGGAATTCTGCGCACCGTCCATCATGCGGGCTAGATATTCATATCTTTCCTCGAGTGAAAGTCTGCGCATATCCGTTCTGGTATGCTCTCCATCGTCGCTCTTTTCCACCATGAAATGAGCATCCGCAAGGGCGGCAATCTGCGGCAGATGAGTAACGCACAGCACCTGATGGGAGTCAGAAATATTCACCATCTTTCCTCCCACAACCGAAGCAATACGGCCGCTTATGCCGGTATCGATCTCATCAAATATCAGCGTGGGAATGGAATCCGCACGGGCGGCAATAGCCTTGAATGCCAGCATTATGCGGGACATTTCACCGCCGGAGGCCACCTTCTCAAGGGGTTTGAGGGATTCGCCGGGATTAGCGGACATGACAAACTCAACCTTATCCACGCCGTTTGCGCCGAATGCGCCAAGTTCTTCGAATCCCACGTCAAAGCGGGCCTTTTCCATTCCAAGGTCCTTAAGCTGCAGAAGCAATTCCTTTGCAAGCTCTTTTGCTGCGTTTTTGCGCGCTGCGGTAAGGGCTGAAGCTGCCTGCATATACTTTGCACTTACTTCCTGCAGTTCCTTTTCCAGGGTTTCGCGCTTTTGGGCGGCGTTATCCAGCTCCTCAAGGCGCAGCTCGGCCTTCTCAAGGAAACCGTTCACATCTTCAATTGAAGGACCGTACTTTTTCTTTATTGCAGAATACACTTCCAGCCTCTGCTGTATTTCGTCAATGCGGCAAGGGTCAAACTCGAAGGAATTTCGCATATCCCTCAACACATAGCCCACATCCTGCGCAGCGTAAAATGCTTCTTCCAGCCGCTTCGATGCATCGGAATATTCAGCGGAAAGGCCGGAAATTCCATCCATGCTGCCGGATGCGGATTTCATAAGGTCAACAGCGCCGCCGTCTCCCATAAGTGCTTCACAGCTTTCCTGCAGCGCCGCCATAATACGCTCCGCATTCACGAGAACGTCTTTTTCTTCATTGAGAGCAGTTTCTTCTGCAAAGGACAATCCCGCCTTTTGGATTTCCCCTATCTGATAGCGCAGAATATCCATCTCGCGTGCCCGCTCATCCTCTGAGGAAAATCCGCTGAGCATGGCATCCTTTACCCTGCGGTGCTCGCCGTAAAACTCACGCACCTTGCTCTTTATGCCGTCTATTGTCTCATGGCCGAAGGAATCCAGAAAATTTATATGCTTATTCTGGCTGAGCAGCGACTGATGCTCATGCTGACCATGCACATCCACAAGGAGATCTGTTATCTGCTTGAGGGTTGCAAGGTTCACAAGGGTACCGTTTATGCGGCATACGTTTTTGCCGGATGCAGAAAGGTCCCGGGATATAAAAAGGCTGTCATCTCCGTCCAGCTCGTTTTCTTCCAGCGCGCGCTTTACGGCGGGAATGCGGGAAATGTCAAATTCCGCTTCTACCGCTGCCTTTTCAGCTCCGCTTTTAATAAGTTCCTTGCTGGCACGCTCGCCAAGAACAAGATTTACCGCATCAATAATAATGGATTTTCCGGCGCCGGTTTCACCGGTCAGCACGTTAAATCCATCATCAAATTCAATATTCAGCCGCTCTATAAGGGCGACGTTTTTTATGGATAATCTATTTAGCATTCATTCTCCAAAGTTTTAATATTTGAGCATAGCCTGAAACCGCTTGATAAGCTCAGAAGTATCTGTGGAATCCTTTACAGCAATAAATATGGAATTATCGCCGGCTATGGTGCCCACAACCTCATCCATGCGCATGGAATCGATAGCCTCTGCGGCGGCGCTGGCTGTTCCTGGAATAGTCTTTACCACAACAAGATTTCCCGTTGCAGTCATGGAAATTACAGAATGGGCAAAGATATTGATGAAACGATCCTTGAGATCCGCCTCTGCCTTATCCACAGTTGCATATTTATAGGCGCCGTCATCAGACAGCACTTTAATAAGCCTGAGGTCTTTGATATCCCTGGATACCGTGGCCTGAGTAACCTTCAGTCCGCGGGCTTTGAGCATAGAAGCAAGTTCGTCCTGAGTATCTATATCATACTGGTCGATCAGTTCAAGTATCATTGTCTGTCTTGCGGATTTCATGCTTTGCTCCTCCATAAGGATATTTCATCTGCGATTATATGTAAGATAATTGCATTCTGTAATATTGGGGTGCGAATCTCATCAGGACAGCTTATTTCGAATAAGCTGAAACAGGTTTCTGCTGCCCAGACGGATAAAGTTAACGCTTTGGCTGCTGCGTGTAACTTTTATCACATCCGAAGGCAATACGCGAACGGTATTTATGCCATCCATTGCCAGGAAACCTTCCTGATTCAGCGTAAGGCAAACATTGGAATCCGGCGGAGCGATTATGGGCCTGAAGCTGAGGGTATGGGGGCAAATAGGGGTAATTATATCTGCATCCATACCGGGAGCGATTATGGGACCGCCTGCTGAGATGGAATAGCCCGTTGCACCGGTTGGGGTGCTGACTATCAGCCCATCGCAGGAAACCGTGCCCGCATCTGCGCCGTTTATGTTTACATTTATGGAAACCACACCGGAAAAATCCTTGCGGTATAATACGGCCTCGTTAAGGCAGAGCATAGGTTCTCCGTCGTTGATGCTGCAGGCCAGCATCATGCATTTATCAACAATGAACTTATCTTGGCTTATCGCATCAAGGGCTGCCGAAAAACTATCAACATTTATTTCGCTGAGAAAGCCTATTCTGCCAAAATTGATACCAAGAAGCGGTACGCCCTTATCCGCGACATAATTTGCCGCCCTAAGTATTGTACCGTCTCCGCCCATGGCAATCATTAAATCGGGAGTGTGGGTTTCTGTGGTTTCTAAGCCTTGAAATTGATCGATATCCTGCAAAGACTTGTCAATATAGCAGGAAATGCCGCGCACCGAAGCTGCCAGACGTACTGTCTGCACCGCATCCAGCGCGCCGTCATTGCTGGGATTTGTAAATATGCCGATACTGTTTACTCGCATATTTTATACCCTAATTATCCTTTCATATATTATATGCCCTTTAATCAACATTTTTCAAGACAAAATGTGAAAATTTTATATAATTTGGGAATATTAATTCATCAGTCCAGCTCTTCATGAGCATAATCAACAACTTTTTTCACCCATTCTGTAATATTTTCCTGCTGTGCGTCTGTATTTTTGCTGAGCACCAGCAGAAATTCTATATTGCCCTTGGGCCCTGTAATGGGAGAATAATCCACATGCTCCACAGCAAAACCCAGACTCTGTGCAAACAGCGCAGTTTCCTCCACCACCTGCCTGTGGGTTTCCTTTTCGCGGACAACGCCGTTCTTGCCAACCTTTCCCCTGCCTGCTTCAAACTGGGGTTTTACCAGCACGACGGCCTTTGAGCCATCCTTAAGGCTTGCATACATTCCGGGCAAGATCAGCTTTACAGATATAAAAGAAACATCGATAGAGGCAAACTCCGGCTGCTCCGCAAACCATGCAGGCTCCATATTGCGGGCATTGGTGCGCTCCATCACAACGACCCTTGGGTCATTTCTCAGTTTCCAGTCCAGCTGACCGTATCCCACGTCTATGGCGTACACCTTCGCCGCACCGTTCTGCAGCATACAGTCTGTAAAGCCCCCTGTAGAGGCGCCGATATCCATGGCTACCTTATCCTGCAGGGACAGGTTGTATTTTCTTACAGCCTTATCCAGCTTCAATCCGCCGCGACTGACGAAAGGTATAGCCTGTTCCTTCACTGTGAGCACGCACTCCTCAGGCACAGAAGCCCCCGGCTTATCTATTCTGGCAGTATCCAGATATACTTCTCCCGCCATTATAAGGGAACGTGCCTTTTCCCTGCTCTGGGCAAGTCCAAGCTCCACAAGCCTTATATCTGCTCTGACTCCGCTCATCTGATTTCCTCCATTGCAAGGCTTATCACTCTTTTAATGCTATCCTCGTCCATTCCGCATAGTATGTCCTGCTCCATCGGAGATGCCTGCTGGACAGGAGTATCCGCAACGCCCATACGTATGACCTTTATACTGCCGGAAAAGCGCTCCGCTATCCTGCTGCCCATACCGCCGCTTGCCAAGCCGTCCTCAACGGTGATTATTACATGGGCTTCTTCACCTATGCGCTTGAGCATATCCTCATCCATAGGGCGGATACACCTTGCGCTTACAATACCGGCATCTGTTCCTACGGCTGCCCTCTTTGCGGTTTCCACCATGCGTCCGGTGGCAATAACGGTAACCTTTGAAACAGGCTTTATCTCCAGCCATTTGCCGTACTCCACGGCAGGATAGTCCACCTCGGGCAGCGCCCCGCGGCCATAGCGCACAACGGCAGGATTGCCTTTGTCTATTGCAATGGCAAGCATTTCCCTCAGTTCCCCCTTTGATGCGGGAGAATAAATATCCACATTGGGCATTGTAAGGGTATAGGCTATGTCATATACGCCCTGATGGGTTTCTCCGTCTGCACCCACGAGACCGGCGCGGTCCACTGCAAACACAACAGGAAGCTTCTGCAGAGCCACATCATGAAGCAGCTGATCATAAGCCCTCTGCAGGAAGGATGAATATATTGCCGCCACAGGCTTCATTCCGCCGCAGGCAAGACCTGCTGCCATTGTTACAGCATGCTGTTCCGCAATGCCCACATCAAAAAATCTGTCCGGGAACCTTTTTTCAAATTCCTCCATGCCGGTGCCGCTGCTCATTGCGGCAGTGATAACCGCAATATCCTTATCCTTTTCAGCAAGCCGGCACACAGTCTGGCCTGCGGTTACCGAATTGGATACGGTACCGTTATCCGGTTCTTTGCCGGTTGCGATATCAAAGGGACCAATGCCGTGAAATCTGCCCGGCTCCTGTTCTGCAGGGCCATAGCCCTTACCCTTGCGGGTTATAACATGGAGAAGCACGGGCTCTTCCATGTTTTTTGCCATAATAAGGGTTTCCGTCAGTTTATTTATATCGTGGCCGTCAATGGGGCCAAGGTAAGTAAATCCCAACTCCTCAAACAGCACATTCGGCAGCAGAAAATACTTTATTCTGGACTTAAAACCGGAAAGACGCACCCTGATGCGGGGGCCTATCTTGGGGATACGTCCGAGAAACCCCGAAAGGCTGCGCTTAAAGGATATATATCCTCTGCTGGAGCGCATATCGTTGAGATGCCTTGTCAATGCGCCTACGTTTTTAGAAATGGACATCTCATTATCATTAAGGATAACCATCAGAGGCAGTCTGCTTTCGCCGGCGTCATTCAGCGCCTCAAAAGCCATACCGCCGGTAAGAGCGCCGTCGCCTATTACAGCAGCAACCCTGCTTTTATCCCCTTTGTGGCGCATTGCCCGAAGGAGGCCAAGTGCCGCCGAAACAGATGTGCTGGAGTGTCCGGTATTGAATACGTCAAATTCACTTTCCGCCCTTTTGGGGAAGCCCGACAAGCCATCTTTTTTTCTGAGGCTGTCAAACTCTGCCGCACGGCCGGTAAGTATTTTGTTTACATAGGTTTGATGTCCCACGTCAAATATTATTTTGTCCGCAGGAGTATCAAAGGCCCGATGCAGCGCAATAGTAAGCTCAACCACGCCCAGGTTTGAAGCAATATGTCCGCCTGTGCGGGAAACTTTTTCCACGAGAAATTCCCGTATCTCAGCGGCAAGCTCATCCAGCCTGTCCTTTGGAATACGGCGAAAATCATCTATGCACCTGATGCCGTCAATAAGTGGTGTGTTCATTATATCAGCTGCGGCGGCTGAGGCAGCTTATTGCAAGATCCCTTAGCAGCGCCGCTCCTTCTCCGAATATATTTAAGGCTTCAACGGCATCATTTGCCGTTTTGTCTGCCAGTTCCTTTGCCTTATCCATTCCGTACAGTGAAATATAGGTAAGCTTATTCTCTGCCTGATCCTTGCCGAGGGTCTTGCCCATGCCTTCAAAGTCTCCCTCAACATCCAGAATATCATCTGTCATCTGGAACAATGCGCCATAGGCTTCGCCGAATTGGCCAAGGGCAGAAAGCTGCGCTTCGCTTGCGCCTGCAATATGCGCGCCTGCAAGCACCGCAGCTTTTATCATGGCTGCTGTCTTATTGGCCTGAATGAAGCGCAGTTCATCAATGCAGGCGTTTTCTGCGGTTTCTGAGGCAAGGTCAATAACCTGCCCTGCCACCATGCCGCTTACGCCTGCGCCGCGGGATACAGCTATAGCCGCATTGATGGCATTTTCACTAAGGTCAGCCTTTGCAGCATCCAGCATTACCTGGAACGCATATGACAGCAGACCGTCCCCTGCCAACACAGCATTCGCCTCGCCGAAAACTTTATGGTTCGAAGGTCTGCCCCTGCGGAAATCATCGTCATCCATACAGGGAAGATCATCATGAATAAGTGAATAGGTATGAATCATCTCCAGCGCGCAGGCATAAGGCACCGCACGGCGGAAATCCCCGCCCAGCATATTGCAGACGTAAAGCGTCAGCACCGGACGAAGACGCTTGCCGCCCGCCTTAAGGCTGTATTCCATGGCTTCGCGAAGCTGCACAGGCGCTGCGCAATTTGCCATGTATCCGCTCAGGGCAGTTTCTATTGTTTCACGGTATTCTCTGGTTTCTTCAGCAAATCCCACGGCTATTCCTCCATAAGAAACTTGTCTACCTGGTCCAGCCGGGCTTCGTATGCCCCAAGCAGGCCCAGACAATGCTTGGAAAGCTCTGCACCTTCTTCATATAATTTTACCATCTGATCAATAGGCAGATTGCCTGAGGACAGCTTTTCCACTATTCCGTCCAGCTTATCCTTTGCCTGCTCAAATGTGAGTTCCTTTTTTGCCATGCTGCTATCCTCTGCTTATGCTGTCTATTGTAATATCTGCCTTGCCGTCCTTCATAATAAGCAAAGCCTGCTGTTTTTCCTGCAGATCCTCTGCACTGCCGATAAACTTTCCATTCTGCTGAATAAGGCCGTATCCCCGCTCCAACACCGCTTCGGGTGAGAGGGCACTAAGTCTTGACTGCTGTTTTTCTACAGAATGCAGCGCATTCACTATCTCTGAACGCACCGCCATACTCATGCTCTCACGCTGAACCTTAACTGCATGGCCCATCAGCTCCAGCCTGTGCCTTGTCATGGAGAATGCCGCGGAATCCCTTATGCCGGAAAGCTGATGCCTGAGAGAATCCATTTCCTTACGGCACCGCTCAGAAATATAGCTTTGAGCGCCCATGATTTCCCCATACAACCTTTCAAACTCCGGTACGCAGAGCTCTGCTGCAGCTGATGGAGTCGGTGCACGCAAATCTGCGGTAAAATCCGATATGGAAAAGTCAGTTTCGTGTCCCACGGCGCTTACCACAGGTATTTCGCTTTGGTATATTGCCTGTGCAACGATTTCTTCATTGAAGGGCCATAGGTCTTCCATGCTTCCGCCGCCTCTGCCCACTATCAGAACATCTGCTTTTTTGATACGGTTCATGGCATTGATGGCTTCCGCAATCTCTGCGGCCGCCCCTTCCCCCTGCACCCTTACCGGATACAGCAGTATATTCATTGCCGGAAAGCGTCTGCGGGTTATGTTGATTATATCCTGTATGGCAGCTCCGGTGGGAGATGTTATTACACCTACACATTTTGGAAGGGAGGGTATAGGCTTCTTATGCTCCGGGGCAAAATATCCTTTTGCCTCAAGGCGGGTTTTCATCAGCATAAATCGACGGTAAAGCTCGCCCTCGCCCTGTCTTTCCATGGCATTCACATATAGCTGATACTGTCCGTCCTTTACATATATGGATACACTGCCGTATATCAGCACCGATTGACCGTCCTGCGGAGAAAAGTCCAGCGAAAACGCATTCTGCCGGAACATTACGCAGCGGATAAGCGCACCCTCATCCTTAAGGGAAAAATACAGGTGTCCCGAGGAATGGCGCTTGAAGCCGCTTATTTCGCCGCACACGCAAACATGGCTCAAAAGTGTATCGCTTTTGAGCAGACTGTTTGCGTATTCATTCAGCTGAGATACAGTAAGCCTGTAACCGTTATCGAGCAAGAGTCTTTTCTGCAGCCTCCACAGTATTTTCCATCAGCATTGCTATAGTCATGGGACCCACACCGCCCGGAACGGGGGTAATGTGGGATGCAACCTCCAGCGCACCCTCAAAGTCCACATCTCCGCGCCATGCGCCGTCAACGCGGCACTGGGCAACGTCTATAACCACTGCACCGGGCTTTATCATATCGGCCGTTACAAGATTGGGAACGCCGACAGCAGAGATAAGGATATCCGCTTTTCTGGTAAACTCGCCCAGGTCCTCGGTGCGGGAATGACATACGGTAACTGTGGCATTCTTTGCAAGCATCAGCAGAGCCGCAGGCTTGCCGACTATATTGCTCCTGCCGATAACCACGCAGTGCTTGCCGCTGATATCCATGCCTGTGCTTTCAACCAGCTTTACGCTGCCCTTTGGTGTGCAGGGAATAAAGCCTTCCCTTCCGGTAAGCAGCATGCCTGCATTTTCGGGATGGAGCCCATCAACGTCCTTTTTGGGGGATACATTAAGCAGCACACGTTCTTCGGACATATGTCCGGGAAGGGGCAGCTGAACGAGTATTCCGTGAACGGAATCATCGGCGTTCAGCTGATGGATAAGTTCTATAAGATCGGTCTCGGCGGTATCTGCGTCAAGCTTATGGCCTACGGTCTTTATGCCAAGCTCTGCCGCCTTCTTCTCCTTCATGCCAACATAGGCACGGGATGCAGGATTGTCTCCAACCAAAATAACCGCAAGACAAGGAATAACGCCCTTATCAACAAGGGCCTCAACCCTGGCCTTTATGCTTATGCAAGCCTCAGCAGCCACTGCTCTTCCGTCAATTATCTTTCCCATTTGCTTTTCCTTCTGTATGTTTTTCTCTGTTCAATACAAAGCATCGTCCCCATTACCGTAGACGATGCTCAGCATACTGCAATATTTCAGTCCGCGCGAAATACGAGGACTACTTAGAAGCCTCGCCTTCCAGACGCTTGGCAAGGGTGCCAAGCATGCCGTTGATATATGCGGAGGAACGCTCGCCGCCAAACTGCTTTGCAAGCTCAACGGCCTCGTTTATAGATACTCCGTAGGGAATATCCTTCCTGTATACCATTTCAAATATGGCAACCCGAAGCACAGACAGATCCACCTTGGGCATACGCTCTATGCGCCAGCCTATGGCTATCTCATCGATAAGGGCATCTATCTCTGCCTCGTGTTCTTCTATACCCTTGAGAACCTCCTGAGAATAGCAGATATCCTCCTCGGTGGGGGCCTCATTTATGCCGGACTTGTCCAGCACGTCCTGATAGGTTTCTTCGCATTCGCCATCAAACATCCTTGCAAAAGCAAGCTTCATGGCAACTTCGCGCGCGGTCTTTCTGCTCATTTTATACCTCTTGGCGTTATTTCTTTCTGAACAGGCTGCTTATAGCCTTGTCCAGTTCTTCTTTGCCGCCGTTATCCAGATGACGGCCTATCACATAGCACAATGCTACCAGCGCAAACAGCAGCAGCGTGCGCCACAAACCTATGGTAAACAGCAGCACTGCCAGTACTATGCCGGCCACTATGCCTATAAGGCGCCACTTGTATTCTTTTAACAATGCCTTAAGATCTTCCATCTTTATGTACACTCCTGATAGGTTATGCCTGCTGCTCAGGCAGGGTGGATACCATCATGCTGATATCCCCAACCTTAATGCCGGTAAGGGTTTCAATGTATGCTGTAAGGCTCTCGCGAAGGGCAGCAGTGGTCTCAGGCACGTTTGCATCCTCTGCAAGGTTGAGCTTGAGGTTTATCACAAGGTTGTTGTCCTTTACGGATATTACACTGTCCTGCTTGAGGATTCTTTCGTTTGCGGAGCAGTGTCTCCTTACCATTTCATCAATTGCAGCCAGAGTAATGGTGGAAGTGCCAAACTCGGTCTTGGCGATTACAGCAGTTGCAGGGCCGGTCTTCTTGGCACGCCTGTTGAAGCCGGCTATCATCCTGACAGCCCACAATACAAGCACAAAACCAACGCCAGCGGTTATCCAGCCGTTCTGTGCGCTCTGATAGGGGAAAGAAACGATATCAGTAACGATCTGCATGGGAACAAGCCCCAGAGAAATCGCTAAAAAACCCAAACCCAATGCTATAAGCACCAGCATCAGCAGTATGAGCAGCAGCCTGTCAATTATCCTTGGTTTCATAGGTATGACACCTTTCTTGTGTATGTTTTAAAGGGAGTTACTCGACTTCGCCCTCGATTTTGGGCTTTACTTCGATTTTTTCAGGCTTATCAAAAGCTATGGATTCAACGAATACGTTGACTGCAACCACATTAAGTCCGGTCATGTTCTCAATGGTGGTCTTGATGTTCTTCTGCAGAGCAACGGAAACGTCATGAATCTTGAAGCCATACTTGAGGATAACGTGTATTTCGATAACAGCCGCGTCTTCGTTTATTTCAACCTTGATGCCCTTGGTTATATTCTTTTTGTTGAGCATGCCGGTAAGGCCTTCAACAACAGTACCGCTCATGCCTACTACGCCCTCTACTTCATTGGCAGCAAGGCTGGCGATGGTGGCGATTACTTCAGGCGCAAAGGTAATCTTGCCGCCCTGTATATCGATGGTCTCCATGGAAATGATCTCTTCAGTTGCCATGACATATGCCTCCTTATACTTTTCTGATGTTATTATACCAGATTTTGTCTTTCATGCATAGCGAATACTTATTTATTTGCATTTTAGACACTATTGACCCGCCATAACCTTGATATTTCCAGCAGGTTCCCCCGTTTCCCTTTTAACTATGTCCAATATCTGCGCCACCTGACCCTCATTCAGTTCATTGCTCTTTACCACAACATTCACGGTTCCCGAATGAAATGTTACCGCCGCATCCTCAAACCCCTTGGCCTTTATCATGCTTTCAATGGTAAATTCCTTTTCCATATTGTCCACCAGCGCGAGCTTTTGTTTCTGTGCATCCCCGAGAGTTTCCTGATCCGAAGCGGAGGCAGCTATGACTTCATCGAGATATTCCATCTCCAGCTTTCTTACCTCTTCCCTGTCCTGACGGAAGGTTTCAAAATAATCGGCAGTTACCTCGGTCTCTGCCGTCGCTTGCATATTCTCTGCGTTAACGTCATACTCCTCCTTGTCCGCATCTCCGTTTGCCATAATATTCAGCACAAAAGCCCCAGCAAACAGCACAGCAACGACAGCCAGCACAAGATACTTTTTGATAAGCTTCATCTTTCTATTCCTCCATTCCCTGCATTCCCATTTCCAACACCTCCACCTTTTCCGCCTCAACACCCAACACGGCCTGCACCGCTGTCTGAAGCTTAAGCCTTACAGAAATATCCGCTGCACCCTGTGCCACAACTATAACCCCTCTTACCACAGGCTGCTTTTCCATGAGTACAATGGCCTGGTTTTCCCCGTTCTGATATGCCGTTACCGGGGAGGATGATTCTGTACGGGTCTGATTTTCTCCCGATATGCTTACACTGGAAGTAATATCGGTATTCATTGCCGGTACTATTTCCGAGCCTGTATCGTAGGTTATCATCACCTTTACCTTGCCTGCGCCCCGAACGCAGCTGAGGGTTTCCATCAGCCTTTGCTCCAGCTCATCCTCTGCTGATACAGCCATCACAGGCTGAACGGCTGCAGTTTTTTCTTCTTTCCGCCCCGGCATGCACAGCAGCAGACACAGCAGCGCAAGGCCGCCGTATACGCCCAGCTCGAGCTTTCTGTTCTGCCTGAGCTTCATGGTTATTTTTTCAATAAAACTTTTTCTTTTTTCTTCAGCCATTTGGCAGTACTCCCATTATTATTCTTATGAGGGACAGCATGGCCGCTATGTCCACAGCTCTTGATGCACTGCGCTTCATAGCGCCGCCCGGCAGCAGCAGCTTCAGCATGTATGCCCCGCAAAACAGCACCACGATTTTTATGGACGTATTCTGTATAACATCCATGCTCATATACCTGATGCAATTAATGATGCCGATATGGTCACAAGATTCATCAGCGCAGCCGTTGCCGCAACTGCAAACATAAATGTACAGCTTTCTGCCGCACCTTCCAGTATCCCTGCTATTCGCTTATCCGAAAATAAGCCGCAAACCGCCCCCGTGAATTTCAGAACAAATATTGTGGAAAGCATACTTATGGCAGGAGTCAGCGCAGATAATATCAATAAAATTACAGCGGCGGTGCCTGCGGCATTCTTCAATATCACCGCACCGGCAAGCAGACCGTCATATGTGCCGGATATCATTCCGCCCACCACGGGTACGGATTTATCAAACGCATACTTTATAGCCCTTATTCCCGCCCTGTCCAGGCCGGATGCATTAAGGCTGCGTATGCTGACGGTGCCCAGAAAAAACGTGAATGACAGCCCCATACCCCACTTTATGATGCTCTTTATCAATCCTGCCATGGCTTTCAGCTGCCCTTGACCGGTTATGCAGGATGCTGCCGTAAAGCCGCACATCACAGGTATCAGCGGCATGATCAGCTTCTTGAACCCGTTTGTAATGGCATTGCACAGCAAAATTATCCCCGGCTGAGAAGCCGCCATCTTTGCGGAGCCGCATGCCGCTACAAGTGTCATCATCACCGGCGATGTAATTTCCGTTACTCTGGATATCTCATCCACTGTCTGATTTGCCTGTGAAAACTGGCCATATACTGCCTTTGTAACGGCAGAAATGCAGAGACCTGTTATGCAGAACAGCAGCATATCCCCTATCCCTTCCTTGCCGCCCGCAATGATATCCAACATTCCAATTACAACAGCTGCCCCAAGCATTGCCCCCATGCCGCCAAAGGCTCCCTTAATGCTGTATAATACCGATCTTTTCACCGCATCACCGTCAAAAATTCCTTCTTTGCCGTTACGGTAATTTTCAATTATCCGCCCCATGGACACGCCGCCAAATAATCCCTTTATCTCCTCCGGCAAACTCTGCCATGCCTGCTCCCATTGGCTCATATCATACTCCACCGCAGGAACACTTATCATGTCCTCTGCCATGGCAAAGCCCGGCACTAAAACCAGCACCAGCAGCAATAATATCCACCTCATTGCCCCATCAGTCCCCCTATCGCCTCCACGGTGGATACCACCAGCGGTATTGACGCAGCAACCATCATCAGCCTGCCGGCAAGTTCCACCTTGCCCGCAAGAGAGCTTTCTCCGCAGTCCCGGCAGGTATCGGCGCTGAACTGGGCAATATATGCAATCCCTATCATTTTACCGACCGATTTCATCCCCATAGGGTCAATACCGTATCTGTCCATAAGGCTGTTTGCAGCCCCGGCTATGCCTTCCACGGTTCTTATCCCGACAGACAGTATGATTATCCCTGCAGCAAGGCTTACCTGCATTGCAAGTTCAGGCCGGTAATTTCTCAGCACCATCACCGCACACAGGGCTATGATGGCAACAGCTGCCAGCCGAAACATCTCCATTCCCATCAGTACAGCCCGAATATCCGCTTTACCTGCTCCAGCAGCTGTCCAATTTCCCCAACCACGAGGCTCAGGGTAAGCACCAACGCAGCAAGAGCCGCAAGCATAGCTATATCATCCCTACCGGTCTGCTTCAGCAGCTGGCATATCACTGCCACCAATATTCCTATGCCTGCAATACGCAATACCAATTCAATATCCATACCTGCCCCCCTATACTATCAACAGCATGACAGCAAGCCCGCCCAATAATCCCAGTCTGCGGCATATGATCCCCTTGCTGCTGCATTCCAGTTTTATCTCCTCCGTACGTTTTGCAGCCTCAGCGCTTCGCTGTTTGAGTGATTTTATGCTGTCCTGCATATTCTGCCGCCCGATCAAGCGGCCGGTTTCAGTTATCAGCGCACGTTCCTCGCAGCTTAGTATGCCGAAGCCATCGTACCCGTTTACAGCAGAGTACCATGCCTGCTCCGCGCTTTGCATATTCTCTGTTCCTTCAGAAAACAATCTCCAGAATTCCCCAAGGTTTCCTTTTATAAGGCCATGTGCAATGTCCTTTATATTGCGGGTACGGTATTCCATTTCGACGGCAAAGGCCTGTATATCGGCAGAGAAAGCGCGCATGAGCTCCTCCCGCATTTTATAAGCAAAAGCCTTGCTCCATCCCATCAGCACGCATATTGCAAGAGCTGCCATTCCCCCCAATATCCTCATATTACCTCCGCGGTTATATCCGTTATGCTTGAGCCGCTTTTTCCCCTTTTAAGCAGCAGAATCTTTTCAAACGCGCCCTCACGTATAGCAAGGTTTATCCCCCGCCGCCTGAGTATTCCTCTACCGCTGCCGTGTGCGCTCGCTATGACCTTTACACCGCAGGCAGATGCATCCAGTATTGCCGCTGCATCCTCCGATGTGGCTATTTCATCCGTTATCAGCACTTCCGGCGACATCCCCCTTATCAGCATTGTCATTGCAGCAGCCTTGCCGCAGCCGCTTATCACATCTCCACACCCCACATCAAGCTCCGGCACCCCTTTTACCGGGGCGGATATTTCCCCCCGCTCATCTGCTATGCCAACCTTGTATCCCAATTCCGAAAGCTGCCTTGCCGCATCCCTCAGCACTGTGGTTTTTCCTGCTCCGGGCTCAGATATCAGCAGCGAACTGTATAATCTATCCTGAAGGATTTGCTTCAAAAGCCCATCCGCCGCGCCCCTTACCTGCCGTGCAATACGAATATTAAAGCTATGGGGCATCGTCATGCCTGCAGCCGTAAGTTTTCCCGCCATGCCTACCCGCGAGCCATCCTCCAGGGTAACATATCCTCCCTTCAGCTCCTCCTCATGGGCAAAGACCGAATGACCGCATATCAGCTCCAATAAGGTTTCGCAATCCTCCTGTGTTGCAGTAATGTTCAGCCTTCTTCTGCATTTCCCAATAATCATAACCGGCCTTCCTGCAGATATGCGTATCTCCTCATCATCCTGCGCCAGCGCCCTGCTTACATATTCTTTTATTTCTCCGGGCAGCACGCCGAGGCAGCTCCGCTCCATGTCTTGTCCCTCCGTTTCTGTATATACCTATGATAAAAATCATCTGTATAACACAAAACCGCCGGTATATCCGGCGGCATAAGGATGTCGGTTATTGGAAATTATTCTGCTGGAGCATTTTGGGGCACAAGGCTGTGTATCCATATGATCGCAAAGCATATTATCAGGGCAATAAGCTGCGCCGCAAGGGTATCATGGCCTATTTCCACAGCCGCATATCCGGAAAGCGCAAGAGACAGAAACGATCCCATCACTGAAGCAATCACAGGTATACACCCTACGGAGCATACAGCACATACCGGATTATCAATAAGTACCAATGCAGCTGCACCCGCCATAAGTCCGCACAAAAGACCGCTGTCCGCCCCGTACATCATTCCCCTTTGCTTCAGCAAGGCGATTATTACAGCGATCAGCATAACTACACCTACCCCGCCTGTATCACCGTTTTGCTTTTTCATCAGCATGCCAGGCAGACAGATCAGAACCACCGCTCCAAGGTTTATGCTTATTTCCACACCTATCCTTATCTGAAATACGGACAGAGCAAGGACACATATCAGTATATAGCTTACCCCGAACAGGCTTATTCTCGCTGCTCTGCAGGGCTCTTTCAGCCCGCCGGTTGCGGCAAGTACAAAGATACATATAATTATTGCGATATATTCAGGCATAAAAATTCCCCTTTTCCCACCTTAGAATGGCGCAAAAAGGGGACATTCAACACAAGTAATTATTGGTTATTATACAAGGGTGATGAAGGCTGCCATTGAACCGGTTATGCCCTTATCCCTGCGATGGGAAAAGAACATATCCTTATCCTCATATGTGCATGCATTCATCATGGTAATATTTTCCGGCCTGATACCCGCCTCGATAAACTGCACGGCCGCCGCAAGCTCAATGTCAACATACGCCTTGCCGGGCTTTCCGGGGCGGGTTATACCCTCCTGATCAAACTCTGCAGCAAACTTTTCGCCAAGGTCTTCATCCACCTCAAAGCAATCCCTGCATATACTGGGGCCTGTGGATGCGATAATATCTGCGGGATCAGTGCCGTATTCCTCAGCCATGCGCTCCGCCATACGGGCACCTATCCGAAGGAAGGTTCCCTTCCAGCCGGCATGGGCCATGCCTATGGCACGGTGTACAGGATCATAGAAGAAATAAGCTCCGCAGTCTGCATGGGAAGTTACAAGGGATACAGACGGATCATTTGTGATTATTCCATCGCAAAACGGCAGCGGTTCCAATGAGAAGCCCCGTCCGCGGTGCTCCTTATCCAGCCGGAGCACCACATTGCCATGCTCATGATTCACCACGGCCATGTCGTCATAGTTTATCCCTGCGCCCTCTGCAAATATGCGGAAATTGGCAATAACCTCTTCAGCAGAACCGCAGCGGTTCCAGCTGAGATTAAGCGAAGCATACGGTGGATCTGTGGTTATTCCCCCTTCGCGGGTAGAAAAGCCATGCTTTACTCCGCCTGCTGCTTCCAGCATTTCAGCGCAATAAAGGCCTGTCCCCGCAGGTGTTTTTTTGTAAATAAAGCCGTGCTTTATCAGCGCGGCCTTTTCTTTGGTTATTATGCTCATTTACTGCTGTTCTCCCAAAAGAAGCTTAAGCTCATTCATAAAGGTATTTATATCCTTAAACTGACGATAAACAGAGGCAAAGCGAACATAAGCAACTTCGTCCAGATCCTTGAGTCTTATCATTACCAGTTCGCCTATATCGTCGGTATGCACTTCCTGCTCAAGGGAATTGAATACCTCGCGAACTACGCCGTCCACCAGTTCATCCATCTCCACAGCGGAAACAGGCCTCTTTTCACAGGCCTTGCGTACGCCGGAAAGTATCTTTTCACTGTTGAATGCCTCCCGGGTTCCGTCCTTTTTTACCACCATTATGGGTATCTCTTCGATTTTTTCATAAGTGGTAAAGCGCTTTCCGCAGCTGATGCACTCCCTGCGCCTGCGGATAGAGGTACCGTCTTCAGTGGGGCGGGAATCTACGACCTTGCTTTCGGTGCTGAGGCAATAACGGCATTTCATTGGGGAATCCTCCCTAAATATAGTACTGCATATCAGCATAATACCATACATATCGCATTTTTGCCATATCCATTTGAAAATTACTTAAGCACCACGTCTACAAGTATGACATCATCCCCTATCATGCTGATTCGGCTGTATGGAATTACCAGTTCCTCATCGCTGCGGAACATCCCGAAGAACCTTGGCGGCCCCGGTACAACCACAGCCCGTATCATCCCCGAGCCCTGGTCCACCTCAAGATCGCATATACAGCCCAACTTTGAGCCGTCCCTCAGGTTTATCACTTCCTTGCGCTGTATATCACAAAAGCTCAAATTGGCCATCTTTACTCACCTCAATATCATAATATGCTTAATTTCAGCATATTAACTCAGTTTCCGACGAATATGCGGCAATAAAAAACACAGCGGATTTTGCCTTTCCGCTGTGCTTTGATGACAGAATGTTTTTTATACTTCCCAACCGCAGAGGTATGCTTCCTGTTCCGGAGTAAGTACGTCCACTTCCATGCCGCAGCCTTCCAGCTTGAGGCGGGAGACGGCTTCGTCTATCTCACGGGGAACTTCGTATACCTTTTTATCCAGGCCCTTGCCATGCTTTACAAGATACTCAAGGGAGAGAGCCTGTATGGCAAAGCTGGTATCCATGATTTCCGCAGGATGGCCGTTGCCGGATGCAAGGTTTACCAGTCTGCCCTCTGCAAGGAGATTCAGCGTGCGTCCGTCAGGCAGCTCATAGCCCACTATATCATTGCGGCGCTTGTAAACCTTTACAGCCATGGACTCAAGCTCCTCGGCATTAACCTCCACATTGAAGTGGCCTGCATTGGACAGGAATGCGTTATCCTTCATAACCTCAAAGTGCCTGCGGGTAATAACGTCCCTGCAGCCGGTGGTGGTTACAAAAATATCTCCCTCGGGAGCGGCTTTGTCCATGGTCATAACGCGGCAGCCGTCCATGGAAGCTTCCAGGGCCTTGATGGGGTCGATTTCGGTTACGATAACATTTGCACCCATACCTTTTGCCCTCATGGCCACACCGCGGCCGCAATAGCCGTAGCCGGCAACAACCACAGTACGGCCTGCAACGAGCAGGTTAGTGGTATGCATTATGCTGTCCCATACAGACTGGCCGGTGCCGTATTTGTTATCGTAATAGTGCTTGCACTTGGCATCGTTTACGTTCATCATGGGGAAAGGCAGAATTCCCGCATTTTCCCTTGCCTTAAGACGATGTATGCCGGTAGTGGTTTCCTCGGCGCCGCCTATTACGTTGTCTCTCAGGTCCTTTCGCTTATTGGACAGCAGTTCCATGAGGTCGCCGCCGTCATCAATGATAAGATCCGGATGGCAGGAAAGAGCAGCGATGAGCAGTTCTTCATATTCTTCCGCATCCACGCCGTACTTTGCATAGGTGTTTACGCCAAGGGATGCAAGACCTGCGGCAACGTCATCCTGAGTGGAAAGAGGATTGCATCCGGTGGCATGCACCTCTGCGCCGCCTGCGGCAAGGCACAGGGCGAGAAAAGCGGTCTTTGCCTCCATATGGATGGAAAGAGTTATCTTAAGGCCCTTAAAGGGCTGTTCCTTTTCAAAGCGTGCCTTTATGGCAGACAGGGCAGGCATAAAATCCTGTACCCATTCTATCTTCATGCGGCCATATTCGGCCATGTTCATATCCTTGACGATGCTCATTGGAAATTCTCCTTTTTTCGCTGTATTAAGGCAATAATTATTCTATCAGCGGCATCGGTGGGTGTCAATGTGCTTTGCATTATGCTGTATGGCTGATATAATATGAATATCAAACGATAGGGAGACAATGTGATGAAAACCCTGCTTAAAAACTGTGATGTAGTTGCTTCTGATGCACATGGTTTCTATGTGCTGAAAAATGCCTTCTGCGGCATTGAGGATGACAAAATATGCTATCTTGATAAAACCCAGCCATTGGATAAATACGACTGTATAAAGGATATGGGCGGCAAGGTACTGTTCCCCGGCCTCATCAATACCCATTGCCACGCTGCAATGACCCTTCTTCGCGGTATAGGCAGCGACCTGCCCCTGCAGGAATGGCTCTTTGACCATATGTTCCCCACTGAAGACAAGCTGCGCCCTCAGGACGTAAAGGCGGGCAGTCAGCTCGCCATAATGGAAATGCTTGCAACGGGCACCGTAAGCTTTTCCGATATGTATTATTTCTGCGATGATACGGCAGAAGCAGTTTTGGATTCCGGTATAAAAGCCAATATCTGCAGAGCAATATCCGCCTTTGACCCCTCCGAATCCTATGAGGACAGCTACCGGGCAAAGGAAGCCCTGAAGCTTTATGAGGATTATCATAATGCCGGCAACGGCAGGCTCAAGATCGATCTCTCCCTTCACGCCGAATACACCTGCCTTGAGCATATAGTTAAAGCACACAGCGAAAAGTGCAGGGAGCTTGGCGCTATTATGCATGTGCATATTTCCGAAACCAAGTCCGAACACGATAACTGCGTTGAAAAATACGGCAAAACTCCCACCGAATGGTTCCGTGACCTTGGCGCATTTGAAAGCCCCAGCCTTGCCGCCCATTGCGTATGGTGCACCGATTCCGACCTTGACATCCTCAAGGCATACGATGTCGCACCCATACACAACCCCACCAGCAACATGAAACTGGGCAGCGGCTTTGCCCCCATACAGAAAATGAATGCACGCGGTCTTACCGTCGGCCTTGGTACAGACGGCGCCGCCAGCAACAACAACCTTAACCTTATAGAAGAAATGCACCTGGCTTCCATAATTCACAACGGCTATCATAACGACCCCACCATAATGAAGCCTGCGGAAATACTCAAAATGGCCACTGCAAACGGCGCAAAGATTCAGGGCAGAGCGGACTGCGGCGGCATAGCCGTAGGCAACAAGGCGGACATAATCGCGCTGAACTTTGATGCTCCCCACCTGCTGCCTGCTTTTGATCCCCTCACAATGCTCTGCTACAGCGCACAGGGCAGCGACGTATGCATGACCATGGTGGACGGCAGAATACTCTACGAAAACGGTGAATTCCTCACCATCGATAAGGAAAAGGTATATGCAGATGTAAAGCAGTCCCTGAAGCATCTGTACAGCTAACGGATTAACCGATAACATAAAAAGGCAAGGAAGCTCCTTGCCTTTTTTTCTGCTTACTTCGCCCCCTCTGCCGCCCTCTCTCTCAGTTTTTTTATTATGCGGCTTTCTATGCGGGATACCTGCACCTGGGATATTCCCATTGCGGCGGCAATTTCGCTCTGGGTTCTGCCGCGGAAATACCGAAGCATTATTATCCTCTGCTCCCTCGGTTCAAGTATATCCATAAGCTGCTGCAGAAGCACCCTGTCCAGAGTCTCATCCTCCCCCTGATTGCCGCCCACCAGCTTATCCATTACCATCGCATCCCCATCGTCTCCGTATACCGGCTCATATATGAATACATGCGGCCTTGAAGCGTCCATTGCCATGGCTATGTCCTCCATATCCTCTCCCATGTATTCCGCCAGCTCCTTAATGCCGGGATCCCGTCCGAGTTTTGAAGATAATTCGCTTTGGGCAATGGCTGTTCTTCCTGCCAATTCCTTAAGGGATCGGCTCACCTTTATCATTCCGTCATCCCTTAAGTATCGCTTTATTTCTCCTGCTATCATGGGTACGGCATATGTGGAAAAACGCACATTATAGGAAGTATCAAAATTTTTCACCGCCTTTATCAGCCCCATGCTGCCTATCTGATACAGGTCATCATACTCCACGCCCCGGTTTATGTGTTTTTTAACTATGGAGCGCACCAACGCGATATTGCATCGCACCAGCATCTCCATGGCCTCATCATCGCCATCCTTTGCCATGGCGATAAGCTCAACAGTCCTTTCATAGGACAGGCGGGACGTATCACTCATCCTCCCTTACCAGCCCTATTCTTTTTTTCATTGTAACCTTTGTTCCTTTGCCCGGAGAAGATATCACCTCCAGCCCATCCATAAATGCTTCCATAACAGAAAATCCCATACCGGAGCGTTCTGTTCCCGGCATTGTGGTATAAAAGGGCTGCATGGCAAGGGATACGTTTTCCATGCCCTTTCCCCCATCCTGTACAACCACTTCAAACATATCATCCTGTATTGAGCAGCTCATGTTTACCGTTTTGGATGCATCATTGCCATAACCGTGCACTATTGCATTGGTTACAGCCTCGCTTACCGCCGTTCGTATATCGGACAACTCTGCAATTGTGGGATTCAGCTGAGCCGCAAACGCCGCTGCTACCGCCCGCGCAAAGGATTCATTCTGTGATATGCTGTCAAATGTCAGTTCCATATGGTTTCGCATAATATTTACCCCCATCATTTTATCTCTACCAGGCTAAGTACCCCGGCCATCCTGAGTATCTTTTCCGCATTTCCTCCAAGGCCGCTTAAATACAGCCGTCCTCTGCGTTCCTGCATCCTTCTGTACCTCCCCAGTACTATTCCTATACCTGAGCTGTCCATAAATGTCACTTTGCTCATATCCAGCGTCAGCTCTCTTACTGAGTTGTCCAGCATGCTGTCCAGAGTTTCCCGGATTTCTGCGGCGTTGTGATGATCCAGCTCACCTGACAGCATAACTGTCAGCGAGCCGCCTTTTCTTTTGTTTGCAAGCTGCATATGTTCCTCCCTGTGTATGTGTAATCAAGTCCTTCCTGTACCTATTCGCCGCGCAAAATTTGCATCCTGTATAATATTCCCTCTATCTTTGCCGACTATTCACAAGTTTTGTAAAACAATCCCAAAATACAAAAAAGCGGAAGAAATTATCCTCCGCTTTTATATGTATTCGTTGAATTTATCAGTTCATCAGCTTTACTCCGGCGCTTGTGCCCAAGCGGGTTGCACCGCAGGCTATCATCCTTTCGGCATCCTCCTGACATCTTACACCGCCTGCCGCCTTTACACCCATATCGGGGCCGACAGTTCCCCTCATAAGGGCCACATCCTCAGGAGTTGCCCCCGCAGTGGAGAAGCCTGTGCTGGTCTTTACAAAGTCCGCGCCTGCACGCTTTGCACAAAGGCATGCCTCGCGCTTTTCCCCGTCTGTAAGCAGACAGGTTTCGATTATCACCTTAAGTATCGCATTTGGGTGGCAGACATCCGCAACGGCCTTTATGTCACTTTCAACCAGATCCCAGTTGCCTTCCTTCGCAGCGCCGATATTGATTACCATATCTACTTCCTCGGCTCCGTTTTCAACGGAAAGCTTTGCCTCAAATGCCTTTGCCTGGCTAAAGCATGCACCCAGAGGAAAGCCAACTACACAGCACACTTTGACATCCGTACCCGCAAGCTCCGCTTTTGCAAGGGGAACATGGCACGAGTTTACGCAAACGCTGGCAAAGTCATGTTCTCTCGCCTCGGCACAGAGCTTTTTGATTTGTTCTACGGTTGCATCTGCCTTGAGCAGGGTATGGTCGATGTATTTATTCAGCTTCATATAATCCGTTCCTTTCGGAAATTATCCTTCTTTCAAATAAATTATAGCATACTTTTCCGCCAATTCACCGATTATATGAAAAGATAAATGGATTTTTACCGGAGGCACAATGGCAGAATTCCGCATACCGAACAGAATACTATACGGCGAAGGCTCTGCAAACTATCTTGGCAACATCCAAGGACAGCGCCTTCTGCTGGTATGCGACAATCCTGCCGCGGAGCAATCGGTTCTGCAATACCTTACTCCCGGCGGCATGACGATACGCACCGTTTATGCAAATGCTGATCACATCAATGAGCAGCAGGTTCTGGACGGAGCAAAAGCCCTTATGGAATTCAAACCGGACTGGGTGGCGGCAGCAGGCGGCCATGGGGCAATTGACCTTGCAAAGCTAATACGTATATTCTATCAGCGCCCGGATATTACCATTGATGACATTATTCAAGGAAGGGCAGCAGATATACCCCTGTCCAAAACAAAACTCATCGCACTGCCCCTTTACAATACAATCGGCAAAGAAGCTACCGACACTGCCTGCTTATGCGATGCCATGCAGGGATGGGAGCATGAAATCCACAATCCCTGCCTTATGCCGGACATTACTGTGCTTGATCCGGATTTGCTTCGCTGCAGCAGCGACAGGCAGGAAGCCTTATGTATAATGTCCTCGTTTGTCTTGGCTGTGGAATCCGTATCTGCTCCTGATGCGGACAGCTTTTCCCGCCCCGTTGCCATTGAGGCTTTACGCATCATGGCAAATAATGTGCCTGCACATTCCGCGGTTTCTCCGAACCTCCCGCAGCTGCTGTATGCCCAGTGCCTTGCAGGCATTGCCTATGCAAATTCCACCCCGGGCCTGTGCAGCATACTTTGCCGTGCGTCTGCCGTTTGCTTCGGCTCTGTATCGTTCGGCACCCTTGGAGCAATATATCTGCCGCAGATAATTCGCATGGATAATCAGGCCGATAAATATTTGCCTGCTGCCCATGCCATGGGGCTTGACAGCCCTGCTTACCTTGCGGAAATGATGCAGGAATATGCAGACATACTGGGCCTCCCCCTTCATCTGAAAGAAATGGGGGTAAGCAAAAACACATTTTTAAAAATGCTGAGTAAAATATCCCACCGTGCGACATCTGTTTTTAGTCACCCTCACCCTAAGGATAGTGAGACTCAAAAAAACATTGAGCAGATACTGCGCTCGGCTTATTTTTCAAAAGAATAAAACGCCCTGCACGGGGCGTTTTGCATTGCTACATATTCTCTCTGGCATAATGAAAAATATACTGCTGAAGTATTCCGCTGTTTGGGCCAAGCTGAGCAATCTTTTGCTCCATGTCC
The DNA here is from genome assembly GCA_045592165.1 of Clostridia bacterium. Lineage (GTDB taxonomy): Bacteria > Bacillota > Clostridia > Christensenellales > CAG-138 > SFEL01. The sequence goes on from JAZNUG010000035.1 coordinate 27,523, forward strand.
TTTTTGCAGGGTTCCTCTCCCCCAAAATACATAAGGCGCATTGCCCGCTTCATCCATACATCCAGCGGAAAAGCTTCGGTATGTCCCAAAGAAAACAGCAGTATGCAGTCTGCAACCTTTGGACCTACGCCGGGGAACTGCAGCAGTTCCTTGCGGGCAGCTGCGGTATCCATTGCACGCAGCAGCTCAAGGTCGTAACCTGCGGCTATCATCTCTGCAGTCTTTTTGATGTATGGAGCGCGATAACCTGCCCCGATGGCGGTAAGCTGCTGTTCTGTCAAAGCTGCAACAGCCTCAGGGGTGGGAAATGTATAATATGGCATATCACCTTCTACCCTCTGTCCCGCCAGTTCGCAGAGGCGCTCCACTATTCCGGTGATGCGCTTTATATTGTTGTTTGCCGAGATTATAAAGGATATCAGTGTTTCAAACGGATCCTGATTGAATATGTGTATGCCGCTTGCATAGCCAAGACAGGGCGAAAGCACGCTGTCTCCCGCAACCTCATCCTCAATGGCCTGATAATCCCGATAAAGATCCAGATAGTTAAGCCAATAGCCTATATCAGCATCCGCGCCGGGAGTGATGGTAAGGCTATCGTCCTTCTGGGTTATCAGCACGCCCCTGCCTCCGGCAACACCAAACCAGCCATCCTTTACGCTTTTCCAGCGGAAAGCCTGGCCGCAGTTTGATGAGCGGGCCATGTCAAAACACTTGACCCCTGATATGATTATGGAATTATCCCTGACTTCTGTGCGCATTAGACTTCCTTTGAACTTAAGATTTATAACATTATACAACAAGCCCGCTCCTTTTGGGAACGGGCTTATCATGTCAATGATTGAACTGATTAGTTAGCGGCTTCTTCCGCATAAACGCTGACTTCCTTGCGGCCGAGATGCTTGGTCTCGAAACGGACGATACCGTCTACCTTTGCAAAGAGAGTGTCATCCTTGCCCAGGCCTACGTTAGTGCCGGGATGGAAGTGGGTACCGCGCTGGCGAACCAGGATATTGCCTGCCAGAACGAACTGACCATCAGCGCGCTTGGGGCCAAGACGCTTGGATTCGCTGTCACGACCGTTGCGGGTAGAGCCTACGCCCTTCTTATGAGCAAAGAGCTGCAGGTTGATGTTCATCATCGTGTTACACCTTCCTTTCTGAAATATTGATGTAATCACCATAGGTAGCGGCTATGGAGCGAAGCCCCATTGCCATTGTGTCCAGAATGATTTTTGCTTTCTCGAAATCGGCATCGGATATATCGGCGGGGAGAATCAGATAAAGATTTCCATCGGATATATCCAGCCCGGCATTTATGCCCAGCACCTCGATTATGCCCATGGCGGCGGTCTGAGTAACAGCGGAAATTCCGCTGCATACTATATCGCTGCCTTCTTCGGCATAGTCGGTGTGGCCTATTGCCTCAAAGCCCACAAGGCCCTGTTCACTTCGAAAAAGAGTTACGGTTGTCATTGATTTAGCCGATGGTCTCGATCTTAACCTTGGTGTAAGGCTGACGATGACCCTGCTTCTTGCGGATGTTCTTCTTGGGCTTGTAGTGGAATACTACAACCTTCTTGCCCTTACCATGCTCAACTACGGTTCCCTTGGCGGAAACGCCCTCTACTACGGGCTTGCCAACTACAACCTCGTCGCCGCAAAGCATCAATACTTCGAAAGCAACTTCAGCACCAACTTCGGCGTCCAGCTTTTCGACGAGGATTTCGTCGCCAGCTTCTACCTTGTACTGCTTGCCACCGGTACGGATGATAGCGTACACGTCCTGTACCTCCTTCTTCAAATCTCGCCCATATGCACGGCGGTGGATTAAATCCACACTTACAAAGCCGATACGGAGCGGCTCACCGAATCATATTACCACGTAAAAGGCGGCCTGTCAACAAAAAAAACCGCCTATTTGCAACATTTTTTATTGATTTATACGTATTTTTTCCCCATCGCTTTCAATGAGCACCGGACCGTATTTTGTAAGGTAATATTTTGTGCCTGCCCTGTCCAGTTCAAGGAGGGTCTCGGCTTCCTCGGGATTCTTGTTTGAACAGGTGATGAGGCTATTTTTCGCCCCTACTTTTTCAAAAAATTCGGCCAGTATCTTCTCATATTTGCCGTGATGCGGCACCTTAATGAAATCATAGCCCCACATGAAGGGCTCATCCAGCAGCTCCTCTATCCTTTCTTTTTCCACATCACCGGTAAAAAGGAATGTGTTTTCTCCATGGAATATCTCGGTCACAAGAGAAGAATTATTGCTGGGATCCTTTTCATACAGTTCCTGAGCTGCAGGATGAATTATCATCTCCGCATTCCCGACAGCAATGGTTTGTATGTCTGAAATGACAGTCTCGCTCACGCTGTCTGCGTTGTCTTGCATAGCATCAAGATATGCGGTAACTTCCTCGGACTCCTTCATATAGGAAGGGCGCAATACCGTCTTTACGTCAAATTCCCGTATTATCTGGGCAGCACCTCCAACATGATCTTTATCAAAATGAGTAATCATAAGGCAGTCTATGCTGTTCACACCCAGCCTTTTCAGCTCCGCCGCAACCAACAATCCGTCGCTTTGGGTTCCGGTGTCCATCAGCATTATTTCATCGCCACACTGTATAAGAAAGCTGTCCGCCTTACCAACATCAAAGCAGCTGATATACATTTTATCCCCCTTGGGCACAGATGCTCCTTCTGCGCAGCCACAAAGCAGTATTGCCGCAAGCAATGCAATTATAATACTCCGCTTCATAAAGCCACTCCTTTCCCATTTTCAATATTATACACCGTCCCGTATCAAGCGCCTATACATATATAATGGACAACCGGCTTTTTTTATTGCAACAGGATTTCAAATACCCCTGTCTCCTTTGCGATACCATTCCTCATTATTCCGCCTTTTCGCCCTGCATTGAATTTCTTCTCTTCGGCAATCCTATTTCTAACAACAGGAATCACGGGAGGTAATCAATTATGGCAATAAACAAGGTGGAAATATGCGGACTGGATACTTCCAAGCTTCCCATGATGACCTACGAGCGCAGCCGCGAGCTGCTGCATAAAATAAAAGACGGCGACGACGACGCAAGAGAAACCTTCATCCGGGAGAATCTGCGCCTTGTATTAAGCATTATACAGCGTTTTTCCGGCCGTGGAGAGTATATGGATGACCTGTTTCAGGTGGGCTGCATAGGGCTCATCAAGGCTATTGACAACTTTGATTTGAGCCACAATGTCCGCTTTTCCACATATGCTGTGCCTATGATAATCGGCGAAGTCAGGCGGCATCTGAGGGACAACAACACACTGAGAGTAAGCCGTTCAATCCGGGATACGGCATATCACGCCCTGCAGACCCGCGCACGCCTTATGGATGAAACAGGCCGGGAACCGCACATAAGCGACGTGGCCAAAGCCATGGGCATAAAGGAAGAAGATGTGGCCTTTGCCCTTGATGCCATACAGGACCCCGTATCCCTCTACGAACCCATATATCACGACGACGGTGATGCAATATTTGTAATGGATCAGCTGAAAGACGAGCGTACCAATCACGAGGACTGGTTGACCCATGTTGCAATAGAAAGCGGCATGGACAAGCTAAGCGAACGGGAACAGAACATAATACGGCTCCGCTTCTTTCAAGGGCGAACTCAGATGGAGGTTGCGGAAGAGATAGGAATCAGTCAGGCTCAGGTATCCCGCCTGGAAAAGAGTGCATTGAAGCACATGAGAAAATATGTATAGCAAAAGGAACCGGACATTCGGTCCGGGGCCTCGGTTTGTTCATCTAAGCCCCTTTATGCAGATTA
>JAZNUG010000036.1:0-7946 GCA_045592165.1 Clostridia bacterium
AGCGGGATACCGCCGCTCCAGCCCCTCAAGGCCCATCAGGGCTATGTATTTGCGGCAAAGCTCCTGCCGCTTCGCCTTGTCCTTTTCCCGGTTCAGTCCGCAGAGAATATTCCGCTCCACCGTCATATTGGGGAAAAGGGCGTAATTCTGAAAGAGATATCCCACCTGCCGCTGCTGGGGCTTAAGGTCGATATTCCGTTTGCTGTCGTAAAGTGTCACACCGTTAAGTGCAATGTATCCTTCGTCCGGCCGCTCAATGCCTGCGATGCATTTAAGGGTCATGCTTTTGCCGCTGCCGGAGGGACCCAGTATGCCCATGGTACCCTCAACGGTCTCAAACTGCACATTCAGCTTAAAGCCGTCCAGATCTTTTTTTATATCCACAATCAGACTCACGGCTTTGCCCTCCCGTTGCCTTTCTCCAGCATATTCACCGTCAGCAGCACAGCCGCGGATATGGCAAGGTTGATCAGCACCCAGATAAGGGCGCTTTTCTGGTCATTGATGCGCCAATACTGATACACCGATGTGGCAATGGTGGCGGTCCTGCCGGGGGTATAGCCTATCAGCATGCTGGTTGCGCCGTATTCCCCCAGCGCCCTTGCAAAGGCCAGCACGGTGCCCGCCAGTATTCCCTGACGGCAGCAGGGCAGCTGTATCCGCCAGAATATGAATGTATTTGACAGTCCCAGCGTCCGGGCGGAATAGGCAAGGGTTTTGTCAAAGCCTTCAAATGCGCCCCTTGCAGTGCGGTACATCAGCGGAAAGGCCACCACCGCAGAAGCGATGATGCCGCCGTACCAGGTCATGACAAACCGTATGCCCACGCTGTCCAGCAGCATGCCCAGCGGCCGCTTTGCCCCGAAAATCAGCAGCAGAAAATACCCCACAACCGTCGGGGGCAATACCATGGGCAGCGTCAGGATAACATCCAGCCCGCCCTTAAGCCACCTGGGCAGCTTTGCCACGTAATGTGCGGCGAATATCCCTGCAAAAAACACTATGCAGCAGCTTATTGCCGCTATGCGCAGGGAGTTGAAAAGTGGATACCAGTCCATTGAAAGGCTCCTTGGTTTTTAAGTGTTATCGCCTTCTTTTCTTTTCAAGAAAAAAAAAACAGAAAAGAAGCAAAAGAAAAAGAAAAGCTAAAGAGAAACAGAAAAAACGATATAAGACCGCTTTAGTGTGCTATCCAAATTGACGGTAAAATCCGCCTGCTGTTTTTATAGTATACGGCCGGATTACCTCCCCCGTCTTCGCTGTAAACCCGCGAAAAATCCAAAGCGTAAGCGACGATATTTCGCGGAGAGGAGGAGCGATGGAGAGAGCGAGAAGGCATATTCCGTGGATATGGCTTCGAGCAATCGGAGTCCGCGACGACGAGGGGCGGTTGGGCGGGGTAGTAAAATAATTATCCCTTCGCAAACCCGACCCTCTCAAACACCGCCATGGCCTCATCCCCCCTGAGATAATCCAGGAAGGCCTGCGCCTCATCGGGATTGGCGGCATTCTTCATCACCGCAGCGGGATACACCGCCTGTCCGCACATTTCGGCGGAGGCATAGTCCGCGATCTCAAGCCCCGCGCTGAAGGCATCAGTGCAGTACACCACGCCGCAATCCACGGCGGCTTCGCTTATCTGGGTGGTTACTTCCTTTGCGTTTGTGCCGTAGGTTATCTTTCCCCGGGCGGCAAGAGCGGCCTCATCAAGGCCGTAATAGGCCAGTATTTTCTGGGTGTATTGTCCGACGGGCACATCCGCGTTGCCCATGGCAAAGAGAATTTCCTCCCTTTGCAGCATTTCCGCAAGGCCCTCAAAAGAAGCTATCCCCCGTGGATTGCCCTCCGGCACGCAGAGGACGATCCTGTTTTCCAATAAATCCACCCGGCTGCCCTCTTTCACCATATCCAGCCCTTCGGTATTCACAGCGGGGTCAGCGGTTATGTCCAGCTGATCCATCTGCCTCTGCCCTGCGGATATGAAGATATCGCACTCCGCACCCTCCTGAATCTGGGTTTTCAGAGTGCCTGAGGAATCAAAGTTGAATACCAATGCAACATCGGGGTTAACTTTGCCGTACAGTTCGCTTATCTCGGTGAGGGTTTCCGTCATGGATGCGGCGGCAAAAACCACCAGCTCCCTCTGCTGCCCGTCCCTTTGGGATACACAGCCGGCAATGGAAAGGACCCCCGCAAGGGCAAGTATAAAAGCCAGTTTTTTCTTCATGGGGTCTCCTTTGTCTGTTCTGTCCTTTTGGCGGCAGCAGCACAGCAGGGTTATTTTTTGCTGCACCATCCACCCCTTTATGTATCTTCGCCTTACGGCGAAGAGGATATTATACCCACACACTTTAAGGGCATCTCATCTTACCGCGAAATGGGCGGGTCGGCTTTCAATCCGCATTTGGCGGCACACCCCAGGGTGGCCTCTCTTGCCCCATTGGGGCAATTCACCTTCTGTACGTCAAATGCGGAAGGATTCCGTAAGGAATCCATTCCCTGCAGCTCTTGCCGCCCGGGAGCAAAGCGAGAGGCAAAAGCTGAAATATATCGCTGAAAATCCAATAGATTTTCAGCGAAAGCGAAGCGCTACTTCCTCGCGCAGTCGTTAAGATTATTCCTCAGCCCGTCCAATCCGTGGGGCAGTACGTCCATAAATGCATCCATGCTTTCCATTACCGCCCTGGGGCTGCCGGGCAGATTGATGATGAGGGTGCTGCCCCTCACCGCCGCAACGCCCCGGGAGAACATTGCACGCTTTGTGATGGTCATGGAGTGGGCGCGGATGGCCTCCGCAATGCCGGGCACCTGATAATCCGCCGCAGCAAGGGTAGCCTCGGGAGTTCTGTCCCTTGAGGTAAGGCCGGTGCCGCCGGTGGTGATGATAAGGTCGGGCCGGCGCTGATCGCACAGCCGCATAAGCTGGGCCTTGAGGGGCTGTTCCCCGTCCGGCAGCAGCAGAGTTTCGATCACTTCATAGCCCGCATCCTCAAGGCGCTCTGCAATGGCAGGGCCGGATTTATCCTCCCGTTCACCCTTTGCCCCCTTATCCGACAGGGTTATGACCGCCGCCCGATAGGGAACATTCTCCCGGGGCTGTATCGTCATCTCGTCGCCGGGGCGGATGATGCCTTCCTTCAGCACCTTTGCGAATACGCCTTCGCGGGGCATGATGCAGTCGCCCATCTGATGGTATATGGTGCAATGGCTGTGACATTCCTTGCCTATCTGGGTCATTTCCAGCAATACATCTCCGCAGCGGAACTGCGTTCCCACAGGCAGGCTGCGGAAGTCAAACCCCTCCACCACCAGGTTTTCGCCGAAATCGCCGTATTTAACATCTGCGCCCTTCGCGCGGAAGGCCTCTATCTTTTCTGCGCTTAAAAGGCTCACCTGCCTGTGCCAGTTGCCCGCATGGGCGTCCGTCACTATGCCGTGGTCTGTTTTAAATTCCGCCTGTTCCACAGGCCGCTTCTGTATTCCCTTGATATCGCTTGTGCATACGGCAAGTACCTTTCCCATTATGCCTATCCTCCTATTTCAGACATCAGTTTGCTTTCCGTCATCTGCTCCGGCGCATCAAAGCAATGCTGCCGGGGTTTGCTGAGTATGGCCCCTTCCATTGCAAGAAGAAGCGCTGCGTCATCTGCGCCGCTTCTGAGCAGTTCCCTCAGGGATACTCCCTCCTCAAAGCAAAGGCAGGGCTTCAAGACTCCCATGCTGGTGAGCCGCACCCGATTGCAGGCCTCGCAGAATCTGTTGCTTACCGCGTCTATCATGCCAATGGGGGCGGTCAGCATTTCGCTCATATAATACCTTGCGGGCCCTGAGCCCAGCTTTACATCCACCGGATGCAGGTCGGGATAGCTTTTTTTCAGTATTTCCAGCGCATCCGCGGGGGATATGCCCTTTTCTTTTTTTCCCAGCCCCATGGGCATAAGCTCTATGAAGCGGACAGGTATGCCCTTCTCTGCAAAGCGGGCGGTGTCTACGATTGTGTCCGCTGTATCCGCAAGCAAAACGCTGTTGAGCTTTGCGGGGATACCCAGCTCCTTCATCGCCGCAACACCCTCCGCCACAGCCTCGGGCACGCCGTCAAAGCCGGTTATGGCCTTTGCAAGGCAGGGGTTCATGGTGTCCAGGCTGATGTTTACGGAATCAAGGCCGGCCTGCTTCAGCCCCTCTGCGTATTTTTTCAGCAGTATGCCATTGGTGGTGAGGGATACCTTTTCTATGCCGGGCAGGGTCTTGAGCCCCCTGATAAGCCGGGTCACGTCGCCGCGGACCAGCGGCTCGCCTCCTGTTACCCGCACGTGCTTTATGCCAAGCTGTGCAAGCAGCCCCACAAGGCGCATTATCTCTTCGTATTGCAGTATCTCCTCTCTGGATACCTTCTGTATACCGTGGGGCATGCAGTAGCGGCATCTCAGATTGCATCTGTCGGTAACCGACAGCCGCAGGTAATCTATATTTCTGCCAATGCCGTCCTTCATTTTTTCTCTCCGTTATAAAAATCTCCGCTTTTGCCGCCGTGCTTTTCAAGGAGGCGTATGGAGCTTATTTCCATGCTTCTGTCCACCGCCTTGCACATATCGTATACCGTAAGAAGGGCGGCGGATGCCCCGGTGAGGGCTTCCATTTCCACGCCGGTTTTACCTTCGCAGCAGGCTGTGCATACCGCCCGCACCTTATGTGTATCGGCAAGCAGCTCCAGCTCCACCGTTACTTTGCTGAGCATCAGAGGATGGCACAGGGGAATGATATCGGAGGTGCGCTTTGCGGCCATTATGCCGGCGATCTGAGCAACGCCCAGCACGTCTCCCTTTTTCGCCCTGCCCTCCGCCACCATGGCAAAGCACTCCGGGCTCATGCTTATATATCCCTCCGCCACGGCTGTGCGGCGGGTAATGTCCTTATTTCCAACGTCCACCATAAGGGCGTTGCCGTTCACGTCTATATGGGTAAACTGCATAGCTTTACCTCCATTTGCCGAATGTGCAGTTTGGGAAGTGGCACTCGGGGCAGCTGCGGCACAATCCGCCGTTGCCAAGGCCCGCAAGCATATCCGATGTAACCGGCTCATCCGCAAGCAGGAAGGGCAGTACGATATCGAATATGGTGCGCTTTGCGTACATTACGCAGCCCGGCAGACCGCATACCGGCCTCCCGTCATCCATATATCCAAGCAGAAACATTGCCCCGGGCAGCACGGGCGCGCCGTAGGATACTATATTTGCCCCTGCGTTCTTAATGGCAAGGGGGGTCTTGTCATCGGGGTCAACGCTCATGCCCCCTGTGCAGAGCACCATCTCCGCCCCTGCGTCAAGCAGCTTATGTATGCAGGAGGTTATCCGCTCATGATCGTCGTCGGATACTTCATGGCCCATTATCTCACAGCCGTATTCCTGCATTTTTTCAATGATAACAGGGGTGAAGGTATCCTTTATGCGGCCGTGGAAAACCTCATTGCCTGTGGTGACCACGCCGAACTTCCTGGGCCTGAAGGGCAGCAGCTTCAGCAGGGGCTTCTCCCCTGCCAGTTCCTTTGCCTGCTCCATGGCTTGCTTTTCTATCACAAGGGGGATAACCCGAGTACCCGCAAGCTTTTCCCCGCTTTTCACGGGAATTCCCGAGGGCAGCGTGGCTATCATCATGCGGCCCATGGCGTTTATTTTGAAAAGCCTGTCGGTATCCGCCAGAAACAGGCCGTCACATTCTGCGATAAGCTCGATTTTACCCTCCTTGGGGGCGGTGGGGCGCATATTTTCGCTGATGCAGATATCCCGAAGTATCTCCGCCGCCTCGTCCTCATGCAGCATGTTTTCATCCCGCTCCCATACGTAGATATTGTCCTTGCCCACGCTGAGAAGTACCGGGATATCCTCCTCCCTTATAACGTGGCCCTTGCGGAAAACCGCGTCCTTGGTTACGCCCTTTATTATCTGGGTTATATCGTGGCACAGCACCTGACCCACTGCGTCAACGGTCTTTATCAGCTTCATTGCTTTATTTCCTCCAGTTCCCTGAAATAATCCTCAAAAATGCCTGCGGCATAGTCCTGAACAGTGCGCTCATACCGGGCGAAAATCTCCAGGAAAATCTCCCCCTTGACGGTAAGGCCGGCGCTGCCGCCCCCTGCTCCGCCCTGTCTGCGCTCCACCAGCTCAAAGCCCAGCTCCTGCTCCATCCGCCGTATTATGCCCCGGCCCTTGGAGTAGGATATGCCGATGGCCCCGCAGGCCGCCGCCACAGACCCTCTGGTCTGTATTGCAAGCAGCAGCTGCCTTGGCCCCGGGCCGAAAAACGCTTCCTGGCCCACCAGCTTTACCATTATCTTTTCATGAAATGGCAGAGGGCTTTTTTCCTGCATCTCAAGGCGGCATACCCGCTCGCCCTGCTGCCTGAGCCAGCCCCGCAGGCCCTCCTCTCCGCCGTAATCAAGAAGCTGCTCCGCCGCCTCCCGGCTCAGCATTACGGGATGCCCGCCGATGCCCTCATGAAGGGGCTGTATGATATCTCCCTCTGCGGCCATAATGCGCTCCACATCCCCCGCCGCAACAGGAGGTATGCTGAGGGGAGTTATCATTACCCTGCCGCAGCCCTGCTCTATTGCCGCCCTTATCCCCATCTTTGCACAGCTAAGCATATCCTGCCGGGCATAGAGGGGATTATGGATGAAGGTCACGTCCATGCCCTCAAGCTCAGCGCATACCTCATCCGCCTTTGCTCCTGTAACAACGTACACCTCTGCGCCGTTTACTGCGAAGGCCTTTACGGTTTCCGTGAGCATGCTGCCGCCTCCCTGCTGCAGGGTAGGGCGAAAGCGCTCTGTATGGCGGGATGGATTTGCGGCGATAATCACAGCGGCGGTATTCATGGGTTTTTCCTCAACGTAAATATGGAAATGCAGGCGAGTGTTTTTTAAATACTATTCGTATTATCATTATACATTGTATAAATATTGGGCGCAATAAAAAGATTGTGAGGAGGAGGGAATTTATCTATACCCGACCCCCCGCCCTTCAAGGAAATTTCGCCTTCGGCGAAATAGGTGCGCTGCCAACAGCCTGTGTTTGTCATTGCGAGGCAGCCGAAAGGCTTGCCGTGGCAATCCGCCCCCCTGCGACAACAGCACTTGCTTGGCGGGCATTTCACATCTCAGACCACCGCCCACATTGTAGGGGCGATCAGCAATCGCCCGCCCTTTGCTGTGAAAGAAAGGTTGTACTGTGGGAAACGATGCGGAAGATATGATCTAAACCCAGCCCACCGCCCTTCGTCGTCGCGGGCTCCGCTTGCTCGAAGCCATATCCGCGGGATATGCCTTCTCGCTCTCTCCGTCGCTCCTCCTCTCCGCGAAAAATCGTCGCTTACGCTTTGCATTTTTCGCGGGTTTACGGCAAAGCCGGGGGCGGTGTCCGGCCAAGCAAATAAAAACAAGCCGGTAATTATATCGCGGATTCGGCAGTGCATTTTGCTTTTCCGTAAGGAAAAGCTACCTAAAGGGGTGGTTGGGCGGGGGTAGTAAAATAAATATCCAAGCAAGTACTCGATCTGCAAAAGTACGGATTGCCACGCCAGTCGGTGGACCGGCTCGCAATGACAGTATTGGAGGGCAGATGCACTGTTGCTGGCAGGTGAGGATTGCAGCCATGGGCGGGCGATCAATGATCGCCCCTACATTTCCCCATACAAAAAAGCGAAACGGGAATTATATCTCTCCCATTTCGCTTTTCTTTTTCTTTTTGCTTCTTTTTCTCTTTCTTTTCCCGTGAAAAGAAAGAGAAAAAGAAGATGCTGTCCTACTTCCTCTCTGCCCATTCCAGATGCTGCTTTATGGCGGCGAAGGTTTCCTCGCTTATCACATGCTCGATGCGGCAGGCATCCTCTGCGGCGATGGCCTCATCCACCCCTATGGCGGTGAGCATTTTTGTGAGAACGGTATG
>JAZNUG010000037.1:0-21586 GCA_045592165.1 Clostridia bacterium
GAGATAGACTCCGCCTTAAAACATTATGTTTTTCTCCAAGCGCCAATTAAAAACTAAAATTTTTTAATTGAAACGGAGGAAACAACAATGGCAGGACTGCTCAATAAGCTCATGGATTTCATTGGCATCGAGGATGCCGAAATGGACGACGTATACGAAGAGGATTACTTTGCTGACGATCGTACCGTAGCCGAGGACAACGTACTGAATCTCGGCAACCGCGGTAAGAAAAAGGCTGCCGCCGCAGGCAGCAGCAATGTGGTCAGCCTTCCCACAGCTGCACCCATGAAGATGATGGTCTATCGTCCCGTAAGCTACGAGGATACTCAGAACATCATCGATAACCTGAAGAGCCGCAAGCCCGTAATCGTTAACATGGAAGAACTTGAAATCGACTGCGCTCAGCGTATACTGGATTTCATGGCCGGTGCGATTTACGCTCTGGACGGCACTATCTACAAAATCTCCCGCGGTATCTTTGTCGTAGCTCCCACCAACTACGATGTTATCGGCAACGATGGCTACACCGATGTCGACATGATCTAATATCCATCCGCAAAGGAGCAAGGTGCGGGGCGCATGCCGCCCCGCACAAATTCCATAATAACGGAGTATTTATTTCCTATGAAGATAAGCGATATTGCAAACCGAAAATTCAGCCGCGCCTTTATGGGCTACAATATCATGGAAGTGGATGCATTTCTGGATGAGATAGCCAAGGATATAGAGCGCAGAGAACAGGATATAAAGCTGTTGGAGCTTCGCAATGAAATGCTGATTGAGCGGCTGGCTTCAAGCGGTATATCAATGGCATCCGATAAGGAAGAATAACATCATATGGCAAAACATAAACCGGGAAGCAGAGCCACCCCGGTTTTTTTGTTTATCCTATGGGATTGAATTATACTGCTGTATGCTGTAAAGTTAGGGTATGGATAAGAGATATGACAATTTCATGCCCGTATCCCGGGCGGATATGGAACAGCGGGGAATAGCCCAGCTGGATTTTGTGTATATAATCGGGGATGCGTATATAGACCATCCCAGCTTTGGCCCTGCCATAATCAGCAGGGTGCTGCAGGATAAGGGTTATACCGTGGGCATAATCTCACAGCCCGATTGGCACAGCGCAGAGGATTTCAAAAGGCTTGGCAAACCGAGGCTTGGCTTTTTGATTAGCTCCGGCAATATAGATTCCATGGTAAACCACTATACCGTGGCAAAAAAACGCCGTACCACCGATGCCTATACCCCCGGCGGGGAGATGGGAAAACGGCCTGACAGGGCTGTGATAGTGTATGCCAACAGGGCAAGGGAAGCATACAGAGGCGTGCCCATACTCATTGGCGGCATAGAGGCCAGCCTGCGCCGCTTTGCCCATTATGATTACTGGGATGATAAGGTCCGCAGGAGCATACTGTGGGACAGCGGTGCGGATCTTCTTATGTACGGTATGGGAGAGCGGGTTATCGCTGAGGTTGCAGATGCGCTGGACGGCGGTCTCCCTGTGGAGCAGATAACCTACATTCCCGGTACCTGCTGCAGGGTGAAGGAGCTGGATGCGGTATATGACTATCAGCTTATCCCGGGCTATGATGAAGTATCCGCCGATAAAAAGGCATACTGCCAGGCCTTTATGGCTCAGTATCGGGAGCAGGATCCTATAAGGGGAAAACGGCTTGTACAGCCCCATGGGGACGGATTCCTTGTGGCAAATCCCCCTGCCATGCCCCTTAGCGAAGCGGAGATGGATCACGTATACGGCCTGCCCTATACAAGGCTGCCCCATCCATCCTATAAGCAGCATATTCCTGCAATGGATGAGATAGAGTTTTCCATAACCTCCTGCAGAGGGTGCTTCGGCGCCTGTTCTTTCTGCGCCCTTACTTTCCATCAGGGCCGCATAATACAAACCAGAAGCCATTCATCCATAATAAGCGAGGCAAAGCAGCTTACCGCACATCCCAACTTCAAGGGCTATATCCACGACGTGGGAGGGCCCACAGCAAACTTCCGTCAGCCTGCCTGCAAAAAGCAGCTTAAGCACGGCGTATGCCCGGATAAACAGTGCCTTGCATACACTCCCTGCCCCAATATGCAGGCGGATCACAGGGACTATATAAAGCTATTGAGGGAACTTCGGGAGCTGCCCGGAATAAAAAAGGTATTTGTCCGCTCCGGCATACGTTATGACTATGCCATGTACGATAAATCAGATGCATTCCTGAGGGAGCTGGTGGAACATCACGTCAGCGGCAGGCTGAAGGTCGCTCCCGAGCATGTGGATGACAGGGTGCTGCAGCTTATGGGCAAGCCCTCCCGGCAGCTGTATGACAGATTTGCCCAGAAGTATGCAAGCCTCAATAAGCGTCTGGGCAAGGATCAGTACCTTGTTCCATACCTTATGAGTTCACATCCCGGCAGTGATCTGAGCAGCGCTGTGGAGCTTGCGGAATATCTGCATAAAACAGGCCAGCGGCCGGAGCAGGTGCAGGATTTTTATCCTACTCCCGGCACTCTTTCCACCTGCATGTACCATACGGGCTACGATCCCCGTACAATGGAAAAGGTATATGTGCCCAGGGACAGGCATGAAAAGGAAATGCAGCGGGCGCTGATGCAGTATTTCATGCCGCAGTATAGGGAAAAGGCACGGCAGGCTCTCATAAAGGCAAACAGAGAGGACCTGATAGGCACAGGAAAGAACTGCCTTGTTCCTCCCCGCAGGGAGGAAAGGCCGCCCCAGAGGGAGAATTCAGCCCGAAGGGACAAGCCTGTATCCAAAGCAAAGGGCAGGGCGCAGGATAAAAAGCCCGCGCAGAAAAAGAAACGAACAAGATGAAAAAATGAGCCAATTTTTTCGGCTCATTTATATTTTGTGCCAATACGGGCAAAGTAATAAGAAAAGGGGGGCGATACATATGACAGGGAAAAAGACGCTGTGGCTGATTTTAGCCATAGGAATAACAGCCCTGATAGCGGCTTTATGGCTGCTGTACAGCGGCGGGGAGGACAAAATCCATGAGGGTGCCCGGTTTGTATGGGTGCAGGTTAATCAGTCCTCCTGATCCTCAGCTGCGGTGCGTATGCCGGCCACGGCTTCCACAGGCAGGGAGAACATAATGGTGCGGGCAGGGGATTTTGCGCCTGCCTTTTGCATTATGGAGGTCATTACGTCAGTGCGCTTGTCTGTGGGGACAACGATGTATACCATGTCTTTTTCTTCGGCAATGGAAACGCCAAAGAACTTGGCACGATGTTCGTTCAGGGTGCCCTTTGCGCGAACTATGGTGCCGCCGGCTGCGCCTGCCTCATAGGCTGCATCCATTACTATATCGGTATGGCCGTGCTCGGCTATGGCTACGATGAGAGAATGTTTGCTTTCTTTCATTTTCTTTACCTCGTCTCCTGTGAAACTGTCCTCAGTGCAGAGCGCCCTCAGGGCAATTGCCCCGCCGATGCACTCAATATTGATGCAGAATACTATACCGGTATTCGGTGTGTCTATGTGCATTTCGCTGCGAAGATGCCTGAGTATATGGTTTATGCGGCCGGAGGGGACAACGCAGCACAGCAGCTGCTTATCCTTGCGCTCAAGGCCAAGCATATCCAATAGCTTCTTGCGGGCAGAACCTTCGCAATGGGTGCTGTATACTGTACCGGCGCCATTGTGACGGAAAAAGTCTATATATTCTTCCGCAAGACTCTGGCGTACTATGGCTGTAACCATACTGTATCCGTTCATTGCTCTCCTCCTTAATCAAACATGATGATGAGCTCTTCATCGAAATCGTAGATTTCTTCGATTTCTTCAGGTTCTGCGGTCTTGGCGGCCAGCCTGGTCTTGCGCTTGTAGATGAGACCAAGTATCTGGATGGTGATAAGGGGCGTCATGGCTACCATTGCAACTACGCCGAATGCATCCTGAGAAACGTTGCCGCCCACCGCGAGGCAAAGACCCATGGCAAGGGGCAGGAGGAAGGTGGCGGTCATGGGGCCGGAGGCCACGCCGCCGGAGTCAAAGGCGATGGCCGTAAACATGGGGGGCACGAAGAAACAAAGCACAAGGGCAAGTCCGTAGCCCGGGATAAGCAGCCACATGATAGGCAGCCCTGTCAGCACCCTTGTCATGGCAAGGCCTACGGATACGGCCACGCCGATGGAAAGGCTAAGGCTCATTGCCTTCTTGGGGATGGTACCCTCGGTCATGTCGTAAACCTGCTTGTTGAGAACGTGAACAGCGGGCTCTGCGGCAACTATAAAGTAACCCAGCAGCATACCGATGGGAACGATTATCCACTTGTAAGGCAGGGAGCCTATAAGCTCGCCAAGATAATTGCCAACCGGCATAAAGCCCACGTTTGCTCCGGTAAGGAACAGTACAAGGCCGAGATAGGTATACAGCATACCTACACAGGCGCGGACAAGTTCGTTGCCCCTCATGCGGGATTTAGGTATCTGGAATACTGCGAAAATGCCTGCGATGGGCAGAAATGCCATGGCGACCTCACGGAAATATTCCGGGAAAGCATGGGCAAACAGCTGCCACAGCTCCATGGAGTTGCTTATTTCAGGGACAATAAAGGGAGAATATGCGCTTCCGTCGGTGCTGTACAGCAGGCCGAGGATCATTACTGCGACGATGGGACCGACGGAGCAGAGGGCAATAAGACCGAAACTGTCCTCATTGGCGCGGCTGTCGCTTCTGACAGAGGAAACACCGACGCCCAGCGCCATTATGAAGGGAACAGTCATGGGTCCGGTGGTAACGCCGCCGGAGTCAAATGCGGTGGAAAGGTAATCACGGGGCACGAAGAATGCCAGAATGAACAGAACTCCGTAAAAGCCCATCAGCAGCCAGCGGAGGGATATGTTGAGAAATATCCTCAGCATGGACAGCACGAGGAAAAGCCCCACGCCCAGCGCAACCGCCCAGATTATAACGGGATTGGGGATATTGGGCACCTGCTGAGCAAGCACCATAAGGTCAGGCTCCGATACGGTTATGAATATACCCACGGCAAGGCTGACGATGAGGATTATCCAAAGCTTTCTTGAGCGGGACATTACAGAGCCTATATGCTCACCGATTCTGGCCATGGCCATATCGGCGCCCAGGGAGAATAGCCCCATTCCAACTATCAGAAAGAAGGCTCCCATTATGAAAGCCAGCATAACGCTGCTGGGAACAGGTGCTATGAAAAAGCACAGCAGGAAAATTACCGCTGTGACCGGAAGAACGGACTTCAGGGATTCCGCCAGCTTTTCCGGCAGGACCGTACGGAGGATATTTCTCACTGACCGAAGCCCCTCCTTTCTGCAGATGTTTATCTTATTCTTATCTTAACTTATTTATATCGTTAAAACAACACCGAGCAGTTTAAGTTGACCCGAATTGTCAGAATTTTTACAGGCGGTTTGAAATGAATAATTGCTGCCCTCCTGCGCAGAATAGAGTGTATCTATAAAAAAGGGGGCGGCATATATTGAACACCGCAGAGGACAGGGTAAAAATACCCAAGATGGAGCTGATACCGCGGGAAGAGCGGGAACAGCAGGAGATTCGGTATATGGGATATGCTGAGAAACCTCGCTTCAGGGAGGGGAAGAGCTATGGCAAATAAAAACACAACGCCGGAACAGCAGCGGTATCAGCAGCGGGTAAAGGAAAAGATGCCCCGCAGCAAAACCTTCAGCCAGTGTGTCAGGGCGTTTATATCCGGGGGGATTATATGCAGCATAGGCCAACTGGTACGAAATGTTGGGGAAACCCTGCTGATGCTGAATGAAAAGGATGCAGCGGCTTTTACAGCCATTGTAATGGTGTTTCTGGGAGCAAGCCTTACCGGCCTCGGAGTATACGACAGGATAGGCTCATGGTCAGGGGCAGGCTCAATAGTGCCCATTACAGGCTTTGCAAATTCTATCGTATCCCCTGCAATGGAGTTCAAGCGGGAAGGATTTATTACAGGCACCGCAGTAAAGATGTTTACTATCGCGGGGCCGGTATTGGTATATGGCGTGGGCAGTTCTGTATTGGTGGGGCTGATATATGCATTACTGAGAGCGTAGGAGGGAAAAATTATGGATACCCTTATGCATGGCAGCAGGCGAATGGGGAAACAGACTTTGCTGTTCTCCAATCCCGGTGCGGTGATAAGCAGCGCTGTAATTGTGGGGCCGCTGGAGGGAAAAGGGCCTTTGGGCAGCTGCTTTGATATTGTACTGGAAGAGGATACCTGGGGAGAGGACAGCTGGGAAAAAGCGGAGCGCAAAATGTTTGAGCAGTCCGTTCGCACCGCGATGGATAAGGCGGGTCTGCAGGGGGGAGATGTGGATTGCCTGTTGGGAGGGGATTTGCTGAATCAGATTATATCAGCAAACTTTGCCGCCCGGGAGCTGAAGTTTCCCTTCTTAGGATTGTACGGTGCATGCTCCACAATGGCAGAGTCATTGCTGATAGGGGGCATGCTTCTGGATGGAGGATATGCCGACTGCGTTGCCTGTACCGCTGCAAGTCACTTTTCCACGGCTGAGCGGCAATACAGAAATCCCCTTGAAATGGGAGGACAGACCACACCTACCGCACAGCGCACCGTTACCGGTGCAGGCTGCAGCATAGCGGCAGGAAGCGGCTATACCGGGGATAGGATATATGGAAATGTGTTCATTACAGCGGGCACCATAGGCCGGGTAACAGACCTTGGTATAACCGATGCAAACAACATGGGGGCGGCCATGGCTCCTGCGGCAGCGGATACCCTTGCGGCCCATCTGAGCGATACGGGCAGAGGGGTGATGGATTACGATCTGGTGGTAACGGGCGATCTTGGCAGTTTTGGCAGCGAGATGTTCATTGACCTGTGCAGGGACAGGGGCATAGATTTGCAGGGGCGGCATATGGATTGCGGCAATATGATTTTCTCATCCGATCAGAAGGTGGATTGCGGCGGAAGCGGATGCGGGTGCAGTGCATCTGTATTGAATGGATATCTGCTGGAGCGGATAGAAAAGGGGGAACTGCGGCGGATATTCTTCATGGCAACCGGTGCGCTGCTGAGTCCCACCAGTACAATGCAGAGCGACAGCATACCCGGTATAGCCCACGGCGTGGTGCTGGAAAGGAAATAGATATGGATTATGTTTGGGCATTTGGGGTGGGGGGCGGTATATGTGTGATAGGCCAGCTGCTGATGAGCCTTACCCGGCTTACTCCTGCCCGCATACTGGTGATATTCGTAACGGCAGGGGTGGTGCTGTCCGCCCTGGGGTTATACGAGCCGCTGGTGGAATTTGCAGGAGCGGGGGCAACGGTGCCCCTTACAGGCTTTGGATATTCCCTTGGCACAGGAGCTATAGAAGCGGCAAAAGAAAAGGGAATACTGGGCGCATTTACAGGAGGAATTACGGCTACGGCGGGCGGCGTTGCGGCGGCAATAGTGTTCGGATATCTGTTTGCGCTGATATTTACCCCGAAGACAAAGATGTGATGAATAAAGAAAAAGTCCGGCATTGCCGGACTTTTTTATGTGCGGGTTATTGTACTGCGTTTGGATCAACGGTGGGGGTGGCAAGGGAAAGGCTGCCGTCATCCCCTGCTACCAGCTGATATGCAGGGTCAAGGGGTTCGCCAGCATAGCCGGGCCATACATAGTAGCGGGTGGGGTGCATCTTGTAGGTGGTATTGCCTATGGACTTGGTTTCCACCACTTCGCCGTTGAGCTTGTAGGTCTTGAAGGATTCGTAAATGTAGCCGGTAACGGCCTGGTTCTTTACCATCCAATAGGGGGAGTAGAGGGAACTCTTCACCTCGTATTCAGGCATGCCGGGAACAAGTTCTTCAACCAGCTTTGAACTGAGCTCTATCTCGTCGTAAGTTGCGGGGAATGCTTCGCCGTAAATATCGCAGTGAACATTGTAGTTTACCGTATCTATCCAGGTGAATACATAAACGGGAGATTCGGTATTGTTTTTCCACTTGAAGTCGATTTCGCCGGTAACGGTATTTATGGTGGCGTCAAGGCCATCGGGATAGCCGCTGGGAGTGGAATGGGCACGGCGGTAAACCACTTCGTAATCGCCGTGCAGTACCGCCATATAGGTGGTGGTGGCTATCTGGCAAACACCGCCGCCGGGCTGATCTTCGTGGTCTGCGCCGCCGGAGATAACCGCAGGTGCGGCTTTCCAGCCATTGGCGAAGGTGCGGTCGCCCAGTATGCCGTTGGCGGAGAATTCTTCGCCGGGCAGGAGAGTTTTGCCATAAACCATGCCGCAGGCCTTTTCAAGATTAAAGCAGCGACCTTCGTTGCGGCGCTTGCTGCGGTAGCCTGTGGAGGCGGAGCTTCTGAGAACAAGGGTTTCTTTAAGGGTTTCGATGGTAACGTCAGACTGTATGGGAGCCATCTGAACTTCTATATCGCCGAAATCCAGAGCATCGCAGCGCTGCTGAACGGTTTCCATAAGGGCGGGGATATCCACGCCGTAGCCATCCACAGCTTCTACAAACTCGAAGAATACATCGCGGGCGTCGGTGATTGCGATTGCTTCTTCACCCAGTCCGGCTTCCTTGGCGGCTTCGCCGATAAGGCCGAGGTTGCGGGTATCCGGAGCATTGGTGTCCTCCTTTATTTTGGGCATACGCACAGTATAGGAGGCGGGGGTGGGTGCGATGGTGACCGCATCGGCAAAGGTGTGGATAAATGCTTCCACGCCGGAGGGAGCCACAGTGTATTCAAGGGTGAATTCCCGTCCGTTTTCCTTTATGTCCAATATCTGCTCACGCAGCACGGAATATTCGCCTTCGCGGGCAAGGCCCATAGCTTCGGCAAGTACTTCTTCGGTATTGTAAGTGATGGTGAAGCAGGAGGAATCGGCGGTATAGCTCTGACCGTTGCAGGTGAAATTCAGATGTACGCCTGCAGCAATATCCTTCTCTGCAGTGTCGGCAAGGGCGGCGCGGGCGCCATCCATGGTCATGCCGGAAATATCCACTCCGTTTACAGAGATACCCTCATGGAAGGTGGTGCCGTTCATAATGGCCACCCTCTGCTGCTCTCTGTAGATCACGAAATAATACAGGGCGCCCAGCACTGCTATCAGCGCAGCAAGAACTATCAGCAAGGTTTTGAGGGCCTTGTTGGAGGATTGCTTTTTCTTTTTTCTGGAAGTAGTTTCCTTTGAGGTTTTTTCTTTGGAGACGGTTTCTCTGGAGGTCCTTTCTCTAGAGGTTCTTTCTCTTGAGGTCTTTTCTCTGGATTTTCTTTCCATCTATTACTCCGCTCTCTCTTTGGTATTGATTGGAAAAATGCGGCGGCAATGGTGCTTGAATACACATGCCTATGCCCTTTTATTATATGTGATTTAATGGGCAAGGTAAAGCCCTTGTTGGCCCCAAAAGTCTGTACATTTTGTTAACTTTCCTTGACCATCAGGATGTGTTGCATATTCATGAATCAAATGTTAAAATAATTAATTGTGATAATAAAAGCTGTATCAAGGAGGTAAAACACCAATGAGAGAAAAAAGTGTAAGGACATTGGTTTTGTACGGCATGTTTGTAGCTGTGGTATTTTTGCTGGGCCTTACTCCCCTTGGATACATATACCTGCCCATGGCCTCAATAACCACCGTGCATATTCCTGTAATAGTGGGCGGCTATACCCTCGGCAAAAAGGGCGGTGCTGTGCTGGGCTGCTTCTTTGGCCTTACCAGTTTTATCAAGTGTTTTACCACTCCGGATGCTATTGCTGCAATAATGCTGGGCACATCCACCGGATTCGGTGCATATAATCTGCTGCTTATCCTCGCGGTGCTTTTCCTGCCGCGAATACTTACCGGTTTCTTTTCCGCTGCGGTATATCAGCTTATCGGCGGCACCGGCAAGCGGCAGGCGGCAGCAATGGGTATAAGCGCCTTTGTGGGAAGTATGACCAATACTGTGCTTTTCCTGGGCGGACTTTATATACTTGCTTTTGAACAGACGGCTGCGGCAATGGGAGTAGCAGGCAATGCACTGTTTGCCACGCTGATGGGCATAGTTGCAGGCAACGGCATAATCGAAGCCATAGCCGCTGTTATCATATGCACCGCTGTAGGCAAGGCTATAAGCGCATACGCCAACCGGCACAGCAGCAACTAAACTATAATTTGCGATTGGAGATTTTTCACCTATGCTGATGGTAATGGACATAGGCAATACCAATATAAAAACCGGTCTTTTCGTGGACGGCAAGCTTAAAAATTCATGGAGACTGCAGACAAACCATCTGCGTACCGCTGATGAATACGGTACCATGATGGAAAGCTTCTTCAATCACCTCGGCATCTCAACCGATGCCGTGGACGGCATAATCATGTCTTCTGTAATTCCCTCCATGAACTACACCATGGAGCATATGTGCGAACTGTATTTCCATCGCCGCAAGGTAACGATTGTAAACAGCAAACTGAATCTGGGACTGAATATCAAGTATGATCTGCCCTCCCAGCTGGGCTCCGACCGTATCTGCAATTCCGTTGAGGCCTATCATCGCTATGGCGGCCCCTGCGTGGTGGTTGACTTCGGTACCGCCACCAACTTTGCGGTTATCTCCGAAAAGGGCGATTTCCTCGGCGGCCTTATCTGTCCCGGTATCATGGTATCTGCCGATGCTTTGGTGGAGCGGGCGGCAATGCTCCACAAGGTTGAGTATATAATGCCTGAAAAGGTGATCGGCACCAATACAAAAGAAGGCATACAGTCCGGTCTGATCCGCGGCTATGTTGGTCAGGTGGACTATATCCTTCAGCAGATTGAAAAAGAGCTGGGCGCAAAGCCTACCGTTGTTGCCACCGGCGGCATGTCCGGCATGATTGCCAACGAGACCAAGCGTATTGACGTGGTTAATCCCACTCTTACCCTTGAGGGCCTTGCCCGTATATACGAAATGAACAAGTAGCTTCAGCGGCTGAGATAGTCAATTGCATAGCATATGCTCAGCATAAGCTGAAGGACAAACAGCACATAACAAACATTGCGCCGGGGGACATCCTCCCGGCGCTTAAATATTTCTGCGCCGATGAGGGGCACAAGGGGTATGATTCCCGCATACAGCAGCAAAAGAATCTTCATGGTATACCTCCCGATTGATGATGAAAAGCTATGCATGAAGGATAACATCGGGGCTGTAACAGGTGCGATAGTGGGAAAGTGGAAAAGCGGGAATATTATAGTGCGGATGATCCATGGGCTGTGGTATAATAATGAACACACGGCGTATTGAAGAATTATTGATAAATCCATAATACAAGGAGATAATACAATGGTAACTCACATCGTATGCCACAAGTACACCGACCGCGAAGAAGCCAATAAGATCGCCCCTATGCTCAAGGCATTGGTAGGCAAGGTTCCCGGTCTGCTCAGTATGGAAACGGGCGCTGACTTTATGGGCAGCGCAAGGAGCTATGACCTTGCTCTGGTGGCAAAGTTTGAAACCCGTGAGGACCTTGCAGTATATGCCGATCATCCCGAGCATTTAAAGGTAAAGGAATACATCCATACCGTGCTTCAGAACGGCATTTCTGTGGATTTCGAGGACTGATAAAGCGATAATCATGGGCGAATTTAAAGTAGTATCCCCCTTTCAGCCTCAGGGTGACCAGCCTGAGGCTATTGCTGCGCTCAGCGAAGGCGTAAAGGCGGGAGAAAAGCTGCAGGTACTGCTTGGCGTAACCGGCAGCGGCAAAACATACACCATAGCAAAGGTGATAGAGCAGGTGCAGATGCCTACTCTGGTGATTGCCCACAACAAGACCCTCGCGGCACAGCTCTGCGGTGAGCTGAGGGAGTTCTTCCCGGACAGCGCCGTGGAGTATTTCGTATCCTATTACGATTATTATCAGCCTGAGGCATACATCGCCGCATCCGATACATACATCGAAAAAGTAGCAACGGTAAACGACGAAATAGACAAGCTTCGCCACAGCGCAACCTGTGCCCTCAATGAGCGCAGGGATGTTATCATCGTGGCCTCTGTCAGCTGCATATACGCATTGGGTGACCCCGAAGAATACCTTAAGCTGTCCATTTCATTGAGAAAAGGTATGACCATCGACCGTGACGAGGTTATGCGAAAGCTGGTGGATATACAGTATCAGCGCAATGAGTATGACTTTGTCCGCGGTACCTTCCGGGCAAAGGGAGACGTTCTGGAGATATTCCCTTCAAACTGGTCGGATAAGGCCCTGAGGGTGGAATTTTTCGGGGATGAAATTGAGCGTATCAGCGAGGTGAACTGCCTTACCGGCGAGATACTGCTGGACAGGGCGCATGTTGCGGTGTTCCCGGCTTCCCACTATGCTACGGGTCGGGATAAGCTGATTCAGGCCCTTGAAGCGATAGAAAAGGATCTTTATGACAGGGTGGCGGAGCTGAAGGCACAGGATAAGCTGCTGGAAGCACAGCGCCTTGAACAGCGCACCCTGTACGATATGGAGATGATGAAGGAGATTGGCTATTGTCAGGGCATAGAAAACTACTCCAGATACTTTGACGGACGCAGCCCCGGACAGCCGCCCTATACTCTTATAGACTATTTCCCGGATGATTTCCTCATGATAGTGGATGAATCCCACGTTACCCTGCCTCAGGTGAGGGGAATGTACAGCGGAGACCTGTCACGCAAGAGGGAACTGGTGGAATACGGCTTCCGAATACCCAGCGCCTTTGATAACAGGCCGCTTAAGTTTGACGAATTCAAGGAGAGGATACATCAGCTTATCTGTGTATCCGCAACCCCCGGCGACTATGAGTTGGGTCTGGCGGAGCGGGTGGCGGAGCAGGTTATTCGCCCCACCGGCCTTGTGGATCCCGAGATAGACATTCGCCCTGTAAACGGTCAGGTTGACGATTTGCTGGGCGAAATAAGAAAAACCACCGAAAAAGGATACAGAGTCCTTGTTACCACCCTTACAAAGCGCATGGCAGAGATGCTTACCGAGTATCTTGACGGCATGGGTGTAAGGGTAAGGTACATGCACTCTGAAATTGAAACCATAGAGCGCATGGAGATAATCCGGGATCTGCGCCTTGGTGAATTTGATGTACTGGTAGGTATAAACCTGCTCAGAGAGGGCCTTGACCTGCCTGAGGTGGGGCTTGTTGCAATACTGGATGCGGATAAGGAAGGATTCCTTCGTTCGTCCACTTCCCTTATACAGACCATCGGCCGTGCCGCCAGAAATGCGGATGGCCATGTAATAATGTATGCGGATGAAATAACACCTTCCATGAAGGCGGCTATTGATGAAACCGCCCGAAGAAGGGAAAAACAGCAGGCCTATAACATTGCCCATAACATAACTCCAAAGAGCATAACCAAGGCTGTGCACGACATAATCGAAATAAGCGGCAGGCCAAAGGAAAAGGCACAGGAAAACCGGGAGGCTCAGATAGAGCTGCTGCGTGAGCAGATGAGGGCGGCGGCGGCAGAGCTGGATTTCGAAACTGCAGCGAAGCTGAGAGACAGGCTCTTTGATCTTACCGGAGAGGACAAACCCAAAAAGATTGCCCCGGGAACACCCGGCAGCAAGCGAAACGCAAGAGGCAGAACGAGAAAATAACATGAACGAACAGCTTATAATCAAGGGAGCAAGGGAGCATAACCTGAAGGATATAGATATAACCCTGCCCCGCAATAAATTAATAGTATTCACAGGCCTAAGCGGCAGCGGCAAGTCTTCCCTGGCCTTTGATACCATTTACGCAGAAGGACAGCGCAGATATGTGGAGTCCCTTTCCTCATATGCAAGGCTGTTCCTGGGACAGATGGATAAGCCTGATGTGGATTACATTGAGGGACTTTCCCCTGCAATCAGCATTGACCAGAAGAGCACTTCGAACAATCCCCGTTCCACCGTTGGTACTGTAACCGAAATACACGACTATTTCAGATTGCTGTATGCAAGGACAGGTCATCCCCATTGTCCCAAGTGCGGCTTGCCTATAGAGCGGCAGAGCATAGATGTGGTGGTGGATAGGATAATGTCCCTTGGAGAGGGCAGGATACAGATTATCGCACCTGCTGTCCGCTCCAAAAAGGGAGAGCATGCAAAGCTGCTTGAACAGATTCGCAAGGACGGCTATGTTCGCGTGAGGGTGGATGGCGAGGTATATGACATAAACGAAGTGCCACCTCTCAACAAGCAGAAAAAGCACACAATCGACGTCATAGTGGACAGGCTTATAATAAAGCCCGGCATAGAGAGCCGCCTTGCGGAATCCATGGAAACCGCCTTCGCCTTTGGCGACGGCCTTGCAAAGGTGGACGTAATAGGTAAGGAAGAACTGCTTTTTTCCGAAAAGTACTCCTGTCCCGATTGCGGCATAAGCATACCGGAGCTTACTCCCCGTATGTTTTCCTTCAATAATCCCTACGGCGCATGTTCCTGCTGCAGCGGGTTGGGTTCTCTGATGAAGGTTGACCCAGACCTGGTTGTGCCGGATAAAAGCCTCAGCCTTTCCGAGGGGGCTATAAACGTAAGCGGCTGGCAGAGCGGCGCAAACGGCGGCAGCATGGCAGAGATGTACTTTGGTGCAATAGCAAAGCACTACGGTTTCTCAATGGATGTTCCCTTTGAAGAACTGCCGGAAAAGGCAAAGCAGGTGCTGCTGTACGGTACCGGTGAGGAAAAGATGGAGGTAAGCTATCAGCGTGAGTTTGGCAGCGGCACCTTCAAAACTTCTTTTGAGGGAATCATTACCAATCTTGAACGGCGCTATCACGATACCCAGTCCGAGGGCATGAAGCAGGTTATAGAGGGATATATGTCAAATATTCCCTGTCCTGAGTGCAAGGGCAAAAGGCTTAAGCCTGAGAGCCTGGCGGTAACGGTTGGGGGCAAATCCATTGCAGAGGTCAGCGATATGACTGTTTCTGCGGCGGAGAAATTCATAACCACCCTGACCCTCAGCGAAACAGAACGCATGATAGCCGAGCGGATCGTAAAGGAGATAAGCGCAAGGCTGGGCTTCCTCAAAAATGTTGGCCTGGATTATCTCACCCTGTCCAGAGGCGCATGCACGCTGTCCGGAGGCGAGGCTCAGCGCATTCGTCTTGCAACCCAGATAGGCAGCGGCCTGATGGGCGTACTGTATATATTGGATGAGCCCAGCATAGGTCTCCATCAGCGGGATAATGCAAGGCTGCTGAATACCCTCAAAGGCATGCGGGATATGGGCAATACCCTTATCGTGGTGGAGCATGATGAGGAAACCATGCTGACCGCAGATTACCTTGTGGATATCGGTCCCGGCGCAGGAGAACACGGCGGCAGGATAGTTGCCGAGGGCGCTCCCGATGAAATAATGAAATCGGAAAAGTCCATTACCGGCCAGTTCCTTTCGGGCCGCAGGTTTATACCTCTGCCAGAGGAACGGCGCAGCAATGAGGGCAGATGGCTCAGCGTAAAGAATGCAAGGGTAAACAACCTTAAAAATGTGGACGTGGATATTCCCCTGGGTGTATTCACCTGCGTTACAGGCGTATCAGGCAGCGGCAAGAGCAGCCTTGTGAACGAAGTGGTAAAAAAGACGCTGCTTCATGAGCTGAACAGGGCAAAACACTGCCCCAAGGACGTGTGCGACGGCATAGAGGGCATACATCAGCTGGATAAGATAATCGATATCGACCAGTCCCCCATAGGCCGTACTCCCCGCAGCAATCCTGCCACATACACCGGGCTGTTTGATATGATAAGGGACATATTCGCAATTAC
Source organism: Clostridia bacterium (assembly GCA_045592165.1). GTDB lineage: Bacteria > Bacillota > Clostridia > Christensenellales > CAG-138 > SFEL01. The sequence goes on from JAZNUG010000037.1 coordinate 15,757, forward strand.
GCCGGATGCGAAGGTGAGGGGCTACAACAACGGCCGCTTCAGCTTTAACGTTAAGGGCGGACGATGCGAAGCCTGCCGCGGCGACGGTATGCTCAAGATAGAGATGCACTTCCTGCCGGATGTATATGTGCCCTGCGAGGTATGCAAGGGAAAGCGCTACAACAGGGAAACCCTTGAGGTAAAGTACAAGGGCAAGAGTATAGCCGATGTGCTGGATATGACGGTGGAGGAGGCGCTGGAGTTTTTCCGCCCCATAGACAGGATAAGGCGCAAGCTGCAGACCCTGCAGGACGTGGGCCTTGGCTATATCAAGCTGGGTCAGCCCTCAACCACCCTTTCCGGCGGCGAAGCTCAGCGGGTCAAGCTGGCGACGGAGCTGTCCAGAAGGCATACGGGCAAAACTCTTTATGTGCTGGATGAACCCACCACCGGCCTGCATATGGCGGATGTGGAAAGGCTGCTGGATATTCTCAAGCGCCTTGCGGACGGCGGCAGTTCCGTTGTGGTGATCGAGCATAATCTGGACGTGATCAAATGCGCCGATTATATAATCGACATGGGGCCTGAAGGCGGTGCAGGGGGCGGCACGGTTGTTGCTACCGGCACCCCGGAGGAGATTGCAGAGGTTGAGCAAAGCCATACCGGCAGATACCTTGCTCCCATACTAAAGCGTGACAGGGAGCGCACTGATAAAAACAAGGCATGATTGTCGAGGGTTTATCAAACCCACTTGAAAATACCGTATGCAGGGCGTATAATAATTAGCGATAATGGACGATGGGCGTGTTGTCGCCCTATGGTTATAAAGGTGGAGGGGAAGTATGGAATTTCGCAGGGTTTCCGAGGCGGTTATAAGGCGTATGCCCAAGTATTACAGGCAGCTTCAGGTGCTGCAGGCTCAGGGTATGGAGCGCATTTCTTCCGGCAAGCTGGCCCAGATGATGCGTCTCAATGCATCTCAGGTCAGGCAGGATTTCAATTGCTTCGGCGGCTTTGGTCAGCAGGGCTATGGCTACAATGTTACTACCCTGCTGAATGAAATCAAAAACATTCTGGCCCTGAATCAGAACCACAAGGCCGTTGTGGCGGGCGCAGGCAATATCGGCAGGGCCCTTGCCAGTTTTGATAATTTTGAGCAGCATGGCTTCAGCATTACCGCCCTGTTCGATATCAACGAAGAGATGGTGGGCGATGAAGTAAACGGTAAGCCCGTGCTTCATATCAGTCAGCTGGAAGAATATGTAAAGGAAAACAACATTGCTGTGGGCATTATCGCCGCCCGCAGGAGCGTAGCTCAGGATATTGCTGACCGCATGGTTCAGGCAGGGGTAAAGGGTATATGGAACTTTGCTCCCGTCGATGTTACCGCCCCCGTCCCCGTGGAGAATATTCACATGACCGACAGCCTGATATGTCTTGCATACAAGATGTGCCACAATATGGGCGAAGACGAAGAATAAAGCATAATAAAAAAACAAAGCAGACACAATTGTGTCTGCTTTTTGCTTTGGTTATTTTTATTGCTGCTTTGCAGCGCAGCGGTTTTGCCAGTTGGGATAAATGCCTGCGTTTTTCAGCATTTCGCACAGTTTGGGTATGGACATGCCTATTACGGTGAAATAACAGCCTTCCACTTTTTTTACCAGCACAGCCCCAAGACCTTGTACACCGTAGGAGCCCGCCTTGTCCATAGGATCGCCGGTGTCGATATAGTCCCATATGAGCTCATCGGAAAGGTCTTCAAAGGTAACCCGTGTGGTTTCGTGGCAAAGCTGGGTGGAGTCATCCGTCAGCACAGCTATGCCGGTGTATACGGTATGGGTGCGGCCGGACAGCTTGCGGAGGATGTGGTATGCGTCATCTCTGTCCCTGGGCTTGCCGATTATTTCATTATCCAGCCATACTATTGTATCAGAGCCTACAACGCAGCTGCCGGGATGATCCTTTTTAACAGCGGCAGCCTTTCGCAGGGCCAGCTGCTCAACGAATTCGCCGGGCTGGGTAAAGGCTACGTTTTCATCCGCATCGCTGGGGATGCAGGTGTATTCCAGACCTATCAGCTGAAAAAGCTCCCTGCGCCGCTGGGACTGGGAGGCGAGAATAAGCTCCATATAGCACCTCTTAGTTTAAAAATCACAAATAGGATACCACAAGGCAAATGGGTATACAATCCCCCTTGTATAACAGAAACAATACATGGAAATACTTTCCCCATAACTGATTGGGAGGTATCCATATAGTGTTTGGAATTAAGATATTGCGGGATGTATTCTCCGATAGTATGGCGCTGGATCTGGGCACGGTGAATACCCTTGCGGCCATAAAGGGCAGGGGAATAGTGCTGAGGGAGCCCAGCGTTGTGGCTGTTACCACAGGGGAGCAAAGGGAAATAGCGGAGATAGGCAGCAGGGCTATGCTGATGCTGGGCCGTACGCCGGGCCAGCTGGCTGTAAATTATCCCATGAGGGACGGAGTGATATCCGATATGGAACTGGCAGAGGCAATGATACGCTATTGTATCCGCGAGGCCCTGGGACGAAAGGCGGGGCCCCTGGGGATACGGCTTGCGTTGTGCCTGCCTCTGTGTGTAAGCGATATTGAGCGGCGGGCGCTGACGGAAGCTGCCAGGAATGCAGGCGCAAAAGATATAACCCTGCTGAATGAAGCTCTCGCTGCGGCAATAGGGGCGGGGCTGCCGGTTACTGCTCCCATAGGCCATATGGTCGTGGATATGGGCGGCGGCACAACGGATGCGGCGGTGGTGGTGCTGGGAGGCATTGCGGCTCACAAATCGGTAAGGGTGGGGGGCACTCATATCGATAGAGCAATAGCTGAATTTTTAGGCAAGGAATACCGTCTGAGCATAGGGGAGCGCACGGCGGAGCAGGTGAAGATGACCATAGGCAGCGCCCTTATGGGAGGGGAAGAGCATATGCAGCTGAGGGGAAGAAATATGGAAACCGGCCTGCCCGAAAGCATAGTGGTGGGACAGGGGGAAATAAGCTATGCCATAAAGAACCAGCTCAGGAGCATTGTAGGGGCAATAAAAGATGCCCTCGCTCAGACGCCTCCTGAGCTTGCGGGGGATATTTACACCACCGGCATTACACTTACCGGCGGCGGGGCAAACCTGGAGGGTATCGCAGAGCTGATAAGCCGGGAAACCGGCATGGCAGTGCGGGTGGCGGAGGATCCGGAAAACTGCGTGGTAAAGGGGGCACTGATGGCACTGGACATGGGAGAAGAAGCGGGATTGTGCTATGATGCGGTAAGCGCATAGCTGTATTATCCCGAATTTCACCTATTGGGTAAACAGAATGTAACGTTTTGCCGTCACGCCTTGCGCGTGGCGGTACTTGCATTTATAATAATTATCGGGAATTCATGCGGTTTGGCTGAATTTGGCTGCAAACCGCAAAGACACAGAAGGAGACGTTTAATGGGTGGCTTTTTTCGCAGCAGAGGTTTCCTGATTCTGCTGGTTGCAATTGCGGTGCTGGCCATACTGATCGCTGTCACATATGACAGGGTTCAGGTGAGTTTTATTGAGGATGCCGTAAATTCCGTGCTGTCCCCCATACAGTCCTTCTCGGTAAAGGCATCAAACTCCATCATTGATTTCTTCGAAAGGGTATTCAGCTCAACCGACCTTGATAAGGAAAACGAACAGTTAAAGGTGCAGCTGGCTCAGTATGAAATAATCGAAAACGAGCTGAACACTCTCCGCGAGGAAAATGCCCGTCTGAAGAGCCTGCTGAACTATACCGACATAACGGAAAACTATTCTTACGTTACCGCCCATGTTATCGGCAAAAGCCAGGGCGTGTGGTTCAGCGAATTCACCTTGAACGCAGGCCGCAATGACGGCGTTGCGGAAAATCAGGCAGTGATAAATGCACAGGGTCTTGTTGGCAGAGTGAGCAGCGTAAGCGCAAACACCTGCAAGGTAACTTCTATAATCGACAGCACTTCAGACGTAAGTGTAATGGTGGAGCGCACCCGTGACTACGGATTTGCCCGTGGCATACTCAATATCGACGAAAAGGAAAAGCTGGAGCTTTACTATCTGCCAAGCGGCTACGACCTCGTTCCCGGCGACAATATTCTCACCAGCGGTATAGGCGGCATATTCCCCAAGGGTATTACCATAGGAACCGTTACCGAGGTTTCCCGTGCAAACGAAAACACCGAGGACAGAAATGCAATCATTCAGCCTGCGGTGGATTTCCTGCGCCTTGAAGAGGTAATGATAGTCAACATGGATGCTCAGGAGGAGGAATAATGTATCGGCTGTATGCTGCCCTCGCTCTGGTGGTTTCAATGCTGCTGGATTCAGTGATATTTGCAAAAGTGAATATCTTTGGCATTGTGCCGGATTGCGTGCTGGCAGCGGTTGTATGCATGGGCATATTGCTGGGCACTACGGACGCCGCATTGGCCGGCTGTATTGTGGGCCTTGTGGTTGACGTGCTTTTCGGCAAGGCCGTTGGCATCAGCTCCCTCGCATATATGCTTGCCGGAATGATCGGCGGCGTGTTCTATAAAAAATACTTTGCGGATAATATTTTTATCCCCACCGCTACCGCGGCCATATGTGCCTTCTTCAAGGAAAACTTTATGGCGGTGGTAACTGCTTTTATGGGCGGCTCTTTCAATTATTTTGAAATGCTGGCCACCTATATTATACCTTCATGCCTTATGACAGCCGCAATATGCCTGCCGGTATACCTTTACCTTAAGCCCAGGCTGCAGCTGTCTGCCAAGAAGCGCTATGACCGCACTGCCGGAGGAGTAAAGTAATAAAATGAAGAGTGTCCTGTCAAGGTACATAATATTAATATTGGTGCTTGCGTTCCTCATGTGTGCGCTGGTCTATCAGCTGTATCAGGTAACCATGGTGGAAGGTGCGGAGTATGCCGCAGATGCAACCAACAGAAGAACCAACTCTATCGATATAAAGGGTACCCGTGGAAGAATACTTGACCGCAACGGCGTAGTTCTTGCATACAGCAAAAACAGCTATAATGTTGAATTTCTCCGCGATGCGGATAACCGTTCGGATTATGACTCCGCCGTGTATACCGATGCCCTCATAAAGGCCATAGAAATAGTGGAGGCGGGCGGCGGAAAAACCATAGATACCTCATACATACGCCGGGATGAAGACGGCAACTTTTATTATGAATGGGGCGTGGAAAGCAAGGCTGCAGTAGTAGCCCGATACAAGAACTTCTGTGAAGCCATGGGCTTCTATATCGAATACGACGACGAAATAAAGGACAAGTCCAAGTGGGATACCAGCACATGGCCCACAGCGGAAGAGGCCTACAATATGCTTAGGGCATACTGGTTTATTCCGGAGGAACTGGGTTTTGACGAGGCAAACAAGGTAATATCCATCCGTCAGGAAGTTCTGCTGAATAACTACCGTGCATATGAGCCTATCACCATTGCCTATGACGTTGGCATGGAGGTTGTTGCGGAGATCAAGCTGAGGGCGGATGAACTTACCGGCCTGCAGACCTCACAGAGCACCATCAGGGTATATCCCAGAGGTACAACCGCTGCCCATGTTGTGGGCTATCTCGGCAAGACTGTTACCAAAGAGATGATGCAGGATTACGGATATTCCTATGAGGACTATGTTGGCGTATCCGGCATTGAAGCCACTATGGAAGAATACCTGACCGGCTCTACAAACGAGCATAAGGGCAGGCGCGAGGTTGAGGTAAACAAAAATGGCAGCACCATCCGCGAGCTGAACTACACCCCAGCTACAGATGGCAACGACGTTATGCTGACGCTGGATATAGAGCTGCAGGCGGTGGTG